>JAPPKD010000364.1 GCA_028820215.1 Spirochaetaceae bacterium
TCTTTCGATGAGGCACCGGTTTTCGTTCGTGTGGATTTTTGATGAGGCAATGCGCCCGTTTGACCCGCCGACGGTGCACGGGTAGACTGCGCCTCGCTTTCGGGTCCCCTCGGGCCCGTCCTCTCGCCTGCATGCAAGAACGCTTGTTGGAGACGTACCGGACCAAGCGCCAGGAGGCCGAGGCCGGCGGCGGCGAAAAGCGGATCGCCGCGCAGCACGCCAAGGGCAAGATGACGGCGCGCGAGCGGATCGCCGCGCTGGTCGATCCCGATTCCTTCATCGAGCAGCAGCCGTTCGTGACGGTGCGCTCCACCGACTTCGGCATGGACCGGCAACGCGTGCCCGGCGACGGCGTGGTGACCGGCAGCGCCAAGATCGAGGGGCGGCAGGTGTTCGTGGCCGTGCAGGACTTCACGGTCGTGGGCGGCACCCTGGGGGAGATGCACGCGACGCGCATCGCCCACGCGCAACGGCTCGCCCTGGAATCCGGGGTGCCGTTCATCCAGATCAACGACTCCGGCGGGGCGCGCATCCAGGAAGGGGTGCTGTCGCTGGACGGCTACGCCAAGATCTTCCGCGCCAACACCTTGTCCTCGGGCGTGATCCCGCAGTTCTCGATCATCCTGGGGCCGTGCGCGGGCGGAGCGGTCTACTCGCCTGCGATCACGGACTTCATCTTCATGGTCGACACGATCAGCAACATGTACATCACCGGCCCGGAGGTCATCCGGGCGGTGACAGGCGAGGAGATCTCGCACGGCGACCTGGGCGGCGCCGCCCCGCACTCGGCCACCAGCGGCGTCGCGCACTTCCGCTTCGCGGACGAGGCGCAGTGCCTGGCCGGCCTGCGGCGGCTGCTGGGCTACCTGCCGCTCAACAACCAGGAGTCGCCGCCGCTGCTGCCGGTCTCAGACCCCATCGACCGTGCCACCGACGGCATCGCCGATCTGATCCCCGAAGACGCGCGCCGGCCGTTCGACGTGCGCGCGATGATCGCGGAAGCGGTGGACGCAGGCTCGTTCATCGAGGTGCAGCCGGAGTTCGCCCAGAACGTCGTGGTCGGCTTCGCGAAGCTTGCCGGCCGCACCGTCGGCCTGTTCGCCAATCAGCCGAGCGTCTACGCCGCCTCCCTGGACATCGACTCTTCGGACAAGGCAGCCCGGTTCCTGCGCTTCTGCGACGCGTTCAACGTGCCGATCATGTCGCTGGTGGACGTCCCCGGCTTCCTGCCGGGCATCACCCAGGAGCACGGCGGCATCATCCGCCACGGCGCCAAGATCCTGTACGCGATCGCCGAGGCGACCGTCCCCAAGGTGGCGCTGATCATCCGCAAGGCGTACGGCGGCGCCTTCATCGCGATGGCCTCCAAGTCGCTCGGCTACGACCGCGTGCTGGCGTTCCCGAGCGCGGAGATCGCGGTCATGGGGGCCGAGGGCGCGGCGAACATCATCTTCCGCCGCGACATCGCCGCCGCCGAGGACCGCGCCGCCAAGCGGCAGGAAAAGGTGGAGGAGTTCCGGGAGACCGTGATGAATCCGTTCATCGCCGCCGGCCACGGCTTCATCGACGACGTCATCGAGCCGGCCGCCATGCGCATCGAGCTGATCCGCTCCATTGAGATGCTGGCGCGCAAGCGCGAGGACCGGCCGGCCAAGAAGCACGGCAACATCCCCCTGTAGCAGCCATGGATACCCCGTCCACGCTGTTCGTCGCCGTGCTCGGCATGGGCGTGGTGTTCGTCTTCCTGGTGTTCCTGAGCGCCATGATGGCGGCGCTCACCGCGGCTTCCGGCCGACGCGAGACGGGGCAGGACGCCCCGGATGCAGCGGCCCCGGACCCGGCCGGAGCGGGCAGCCCCGGCTGGATCGCCGCCGCAACCGCCGCGTATCTGGCCGCTGAACAGGACGCCGAACAAGCCGCCTCCAGCTTGCCCGCGGCAGGAATGCCGAGCGCCGCCGCCTGGCGGCCCTACGACACGGTGGAGGCCGCGCGCTGGCGCCTGCGGATGCCGGCATCGGCGACCGTCGCGCGGCAGGCAACCTCATGAGCGCGATCCGCTTCCGCTACGAGGGGGTGCTCTACGAGGTCGAGGTCGTCCGCGACGGCGACGTCCTCACCATCACCCACGAAGGCACCGCCTATCGCGTCGAGCTGGAGCCCGGAGCGGCCCCGGCGGCCCGCACTCCTGCGCCCGCTACTCCCGCGCAGGCGCCGCCTCCGGCCGCTCCTGCACCGACCCCGGCACCCTCGCCCGCGGCTCGCTCGCCGACTCCCCTTCCGACACCGGCGCCAGCGCCGGCCGCGGCGGGACCCGGTGTCCTGCCGGCGCCGATGACCGGCACCGTCAAGGAGGTCAAGGTCGCGGCCGGCGAGCAGGTGAGCGCCGGGCAGCTCGTCGTCGTGATGGAGGCGATGAAGATGGACATCGACGTCACCGCCACGGCCGCGGGCACCGTCTCGGAGGTGCACGTGAGCGCCGGCGACAACCGCGCGGCAGGCCAACCCCTGCTCACCATCCAGTAGCGGCCGATGGGGCTGTTCGAACAGTTCCTGCAGGCGACCGGCCTGCCCGAGCTGACGCTCGCGCGCGTGGCCATGCTGGCGGTGGCCGGAGTGCTGCTCTACCTGGGAATCGCCCGCCAGTACGAGCCGCTGCTGCTGGTGCCGATCGGCTTTGGCGCGTTGCTGGTCAACCTGCCGGCGGTGGACCTGATCGATCCCGGCGGCCTGCTGGAACAGATCTACGTGTTCGGGATCAAGTCCAGCGTATTCCCGCCGCTGATCTTCCTGGGCATCGGCGCCATGACCGACTTCACGCCGCTGCTGGCCCGCCCGCAGACCTTCATCCTGGGCGCGGCGGCGCAGTTCGGGATCTTCGCCACGCTGCTGGGCGCGGGCGCGCTCGGCTTCAGCCCGGCGGAGGCCGCGTCGATCGCGATCATCGGTGGCGCCGACGGTCCGACCGCCATCTACCTGACCGGCAAGCTGGCCGACCACCTGCTGGGGGCGGTCGCCGTGGCCGCTTACTCCTACATGGCGCTGGTGCCCATCATCCAGCCGCCGATCATCCGGCTGCTGACGACCCGGCGCGAGCGGCTGGTGCGCATGGCCGACCTGCGGCCGGTCTCCACCCGGGTGAAGATCCTCTTCCCGATCATCACCACCGTGACCGCGGCGCTGGTGGTGCCGGCCGCCGCCCCGTTGATCGGCATGCTGATGCTGGGCAACCTCCTCAAGGAAGCCACCGCGCTGGTTCCCAAGCTGGAGCGCCTGTCGCAGTGCGCCCAGAACGAGATGATCAACATCGTCACCATCCTGCTGGGCCTGTCGGTCGGTTCGCGCATGAGCGCCGGCGCGTTCCTGAACCCCAGGACGCTGCAGATCATCGCCCTGGGCCTGGTCGCCTTCGCCATCGGCACCGCCGCCGGCGTGCTGATGGGCAAGCTGATGTGCGTGCTCACCGGCCGGCGCGTGAACCCCATGATCGGCGCGGCCGGTGTCTCCGCCGTGCCGATGGCGGCGCGCGTCGTGCAGAAGGTGGGACAGGACGAGGATCCCGGCAACTTCCTGCTGATGAACGCGATGGGCCCGAACGTGGCCGGCGTGATCGGATCGGCGGTCGCCGCCGGCGTGCTGATCGCCATCTTCGGATGAGCCGCTTCATCGAGCTGCTCGACCGCGTCCGCGAGCATACGCCGCGGCCGGCCGGCTTCGCTTCCACCGGCAGGAGCGTCGGCGAGTTCGCGCTGATCGCACAGGCGGCACCGACCGCGCTGGCCGACGATCCGCGGCTGGCCGCCATCGACGCGGACGCCTTTCTGCTGCGGCTCGCCAGCGTCGACGATCCCGCCCTGCCCGACGCCGTCGAGGCGCTCTCCGGCCGCATCTGGGGCGTACGCCTGCCGCTGTTCACCCTGGAACAGACCAGGACCCTGATCGGCATCGGCTGCGACTACGTCATCTTCGACGCCGCCGGAACCGAGGCGGCCTTGCTGACGCTGCCCGACCTCGGCATCGTCATCACCGTCGATCACCGATCCGACGAAGGGATGATCCGTTCCCTCGGCGAGCTGGCGATCAACGGCCTGCTGTTCCGGCCGGCGATCCGCGAGTCGCCGCTCTCCTTCCACACGCTGGCGAACATCCAGCGCGTCTGCGGCGTCATCGACCGGCCCCTGCTGCTGGAGCTCCCGGAGGGCATCTGTGGCACCGACCTGGAGGTCCTTCGCAGCGTCGAGACCACCGGCCTGATACTCGAGGTGCCCCCCGCCGACCGGCCGGCCGCCGTCAGGCGCTGCATGGCCGATCTGCCGCCGCGCTCCGAGAGCCGCATGGTGCGGCGCGCCATGCCGTTCAGCGTCGGCGACGACGGACTGTAGCGGCGGCTCCGATCGTGTGAAGTCGAACCGTTGACATGCAAGCACGGGATTGCATATCGTCGGCTCCTGACATGCAAGCGATCACTTGCCTTAAACTGGTCGTGTGGACGTGTATCGCGCGATCGCTGACCCAACCAGGCGAGCCATCCTGGATGAACTCGTCGATCGGTCAGGTCAATCGCTCTTCGAACTCTGCGCACGCCTCACGATGAAGCACGGCATCAACTCCTCACGGCAGGCGATCACGCAACACCTGCACGTCCTGGAGGCCGCCGGACTGATTCGCACGAGGCGCGAGGGGAGGTCGAAGTTTCACTGGTTCGAGGGCGGCCCGCTGAAGGCCATCGCGGAGCGTTGGCCGATCTCAACAGATGAAAGGGGTTTTGAAAGATGAGAATTCACCTGGCCGGTGTCTTCGTAGACGACCAACAGAAGGCACTTCGCTTCTACACGGAAATGCTTGGTTTCAAGCTGAAGCACAACATTCCCTTGGGCGAGTACGGCTGGATCACTGTGGTATCCCCGGAAGCCCCGGAGGGGCCGGAGTTTCTGCTTGAGCCTGATGCCCATCCCGCCGTCCGTCCGTTCTTGAAGGCGATTGTGGAGGACGGTATCCCCAGTACCTCCTTCGCGGTCGACGACGTGCAAGCCGAATACGAGCGTCTCGTGGCAAAAGGTGTGCGATTCGTGCAGCCGCCAACAGACCTAGGGACAGTCATCACCGCGATACTCGACGATACGTGCGGCAACTTGATCCAGATCGAAGAGCGGAAACGTCAACCGCGACCATCTTGAGTCGCCGCGCGGGTCGCTACCGCGCCTCGGCCTGCCAGGGCCAGGCGATGCACGAATCCACCTGGAACAAGGCGTAGTCGGCGTTGCCGGCGACCACCAGCGTGTGGATGACGGCTGCTCCGGCCAGTGCGCCGGCGGCGGCGCGCAGCGTGGCGCCGGTGCGCGCCACGTCATCCACCAGCAGCACCCGCTTGCCTGTCACGTCGAAGGAGGGCGGGGTGACCAGTGGCTCCGCCCGATCCGGCTGGTGCGCGTCGTCTCGAAAGCGCACCGGAAGAACGCGGAGGTCGCACGCCAGCCTCTGCGCGGCCAGCGCGGCGGGCACGACGCCGCCTCGGCCGATGCCGACCACCAGATCGATCGGCGGCAACTTCATCGCCGCCAGGCGTCGGATCAACTCGGGAAAGCCAATCGCGGTGACGGCCGGGGTCACGGCTGAGTCGGGAGCGGTTTCATCGGCGATCGCCGGTCCATCCGCACGCGTACGCGCCCGCCGTCGACGCGCGCCGGGTAGGAGCGCACGCGGGTGCCGGAGTCGTCGAACAGAGCCTGGCCGTCGGTCAGCCCGAACGACCAGCCGTGCCACGGGCACTGCACGGCGCGCAGGTCAGTCTGAACCCAGCGTCCGTCCTCCCGGTGCATGCGGCAGGTCGAGATCACCCGGCCCGCCGACAGCGCCGCGCCCTGGTGCGGGCAGACGTCGCGCAGCGCGAACACGCGGTCGCCATCCCTGACCACCACCAGGCGCCGGCGGCCGACGTCGACCGCGACCGGCTCGCCCTGCGGGTAGCCGGTCACGGGGCCCAGGTCGTGCTCGCCTGCCTCCTCCTGCCTAGAATCCATACGTGGCCTGGGCGTTGCCGGCCAGGATGCGGCGGCGCAGCTCCTCGGGCAGCGTGTGCGGCAGCGCCCGGTCCGGCGAATCGAAGTCCCAGTGCGGGTAGTCGGTGGCGAACATCACGAAGCCGTCCTCGCCGATCATCTCGAACAGCCAGCGCAGGTGCTCGGGATCCTCCGGCTCCTCCATGGGCTGGCTGGTGGCCCGAAAGTGGCGGCGGATGTAGCGGCTCGGCAGGTCATCAAGCCACGGCACCTCGTCGCGCAGGCCGCGGTAGTTCTTGTCCAGACGCCACATCAGCGGCGGCAGCCAGCCGAATCCGCCCTCGATGAGGATTACGCGCGACTCCGGGATCTCGTCGAACACCCCCTCGCACACCAGGCTCAGCACCTGCGCCTCGAACGCCTGCGACATGGCGGTGTGGTCCTCGATGTAGAACGACGGCCAGCCGACCGCCGTGATCGGGTTGGCGGCCGAGCCGCCGAAGTGCAGCCCGACCGGCAGTCCGGCATCGGCGGCGGCGCGGAAGATCGGCCGGAACTGCGGCCGGCCGTAGGGAGCGCTGGAGCGCACCGGCAGCAGCACCTGCACGAACCGCTCGTCGCGGGCGAACTCCTCGATCACGGCGGGCGCGCCGTCGGGATCCTCCGGATTCACGCACAGCGCGCCGCGCCAGCGTTCGTCGGCGTCCAGCCAGTGGTCCTGCAGCCAGCGGTTCAACGCCGGCGTGATCTCCCGCGCCAGGTGGTGGTTCTTGATCCCGCCCAGGCCGTACAGGTTGTTGAGGATGGCCAGGTCGACCGACCACTCGTCCAGGAGCTGCTTGGCCGCGAACCCGGGGTCGCCGCCCGGACGCTTGCCGGAGGGCGGCCAGGCGTCGCGGCGGGATGCCAGCTCGAACACCTTGGGGTAGACCGGCGGCGGCGGGCCCTGGTAGCCGGTCTGATCGATCCAGCTCCGCCAGCGCTGCGG
Organism: Spirochaetaceae bacterium; assembly: GCA_028820215.1. The sequence continues at coordinate 6,985 of JAPPKD010000364.1, forward strand.
CAGGTAGGGGGTCAGCTCGTGGATGTTGTTGACGTACGGATGCACGTCACAGTCGACCAGGGCGAGCGCGCGCGGGTCATCCGCCGGTGCGGCCTCGGTCCGTGCGAGCGGTTCTTCGATCCGGGTAGCCATGGGTTCCCTCGCCTTGCTCGCAACGGCGGGTGCTGCGACGGCGCGGCGCTAACGGCCGTCGTGGCTGTCGTCGCGGTAGTGGCACCCGACGCTGCGCGTGTTGTGGTAGGCAGCGTACACGACCAGCAGGGCGGTCTGCACTGCGTTGCGCAGGTTCAACAGCGGCTTGGAGACCGCGTAGTCGCGGTAGAAGTCGTCCACCTGCGCGTGCAGCTCGCGCAGCATGTCCCGCGCGCGCTGCAGCCGGCGGCCGGTGCGCACAAGGCCGACGTAGTTCCACATGGTGGCCTTGACCAGGTTGAGGTCCTGCTGGATCAGGTCCTCGTCCGCCTGCACGCGGCGCCCCTCCCAGGGCCGCACGTCCGGCGGCTGAAACCGGCTGCCGGCAAGCTCGCCGGCCGCCGTGGCCGCGCCCTCGCGGGCCATGGTCACGCACTCCAGGAGCGAGGTGCTTGCCAGGCGGTTGGCGCCGTGGAAGCCAGTGCAGGCGGCCTCTCCCACCGCCGACAGGTCGATGATGTTGGTGCGGCCGTACACGTCGGTGTACAGCCCGCCGCACGCGTAGTGGGCGGCCGGCACCACCGGGATCGGCTCCTGCGTGATGTCGACGCCCGCGTCCAGGCAGTGCCGGTAGATGGTCGGGAACCGGTCGGTCACGTAGGCGGGCTCCAGGTCGGACAGGTCGATGAACACCGAGGGCGCGCCGGTGCGGATCATCTCGAAGGTGATCGCGCGGGCGATCACGTCACGCGGCGCCAGCGATCCGTCCGGGTGGTGATCATCCATGAAGCGGCGGCCGGCGGCGTCCACCAGGTGGCCGCCCTCGCCGCGCACCGCCTCGCTGATCAGGAACGGCGCGGCGTCCTTCCTGGTGAAGACGGTCGGGTGGAACTGCACGTACTCCAGATCGATCACGCGCGCGCCCACGCGGTAGCCCATCGCCACGCCGTGGCCGTACGCGCTCGGGAAGTTGGTCGAGTGCAGGTAGATCTGGCCCAGGCCTCCGGTCGCCAGCACCGTCTTGCGGGCGACGATCGCGTACACCTCGCCGGCGGCCACGTCCAGCACGTAGGCGCCGAAACAGGTCAGCGGCTCGTACTGGTGCAGCCGGTCGGTGGAGCTGTGCGACAGGGTGAGCAGGTCGACGGCGACCGTGTGCTGCGCCATCTCGATCCGCGGCGACGCGGCGACCGCCCGGTGCAGGGCGGTGACGATCGCCCGTCCGGTCTGGTCCTTGGCGAACAGGATGCGCGCCGCCGAGTGGGCGGCCTCGCGCGTCATGCGCAGCTCGCCGCGGCCGTCCCTCTCGAAGGGGACGTCGAGCTCGTCGACCAGCTCGCGCACCGCGGCGCCGCCCCGCTCGACGATGAAGTCGACCGCGCGCGGATTGGCCGCCTCCGCGCTGGCGGTCATGATGTCGCTCCGCAGGGAGTCGGGGTCCACCGCCGGATCGACGATGCCGCCCTGGGCGCGCGCGCTGTTGCACTCGTCCGCGCTCGGCTCCCCGGACAGCAGGATGCACTCCAGGCCCGCCTTCGCGGCCTGGTACGCGTAGCCGGCGCCGGCCAGCCCGCAGCCGATCACCAGGCAATCGGTGCGAGCCGTGCGCATCAGTCGGCTTCCAGCTCCAAGCTCAGGTCGACGCGCTGCACCGTGCTGGTGAGCGCGCTGGTGGAGATCATGTCGACCCCGGCCTCGGCGTAGGCGCGGACGTTGTCGAGGTTGATCGACCCGGAAGCCTCGGTGATCGCCCGGCCGCCGATCTCCTGCACCGCTGCGCGCACCTCGGCCGGCGTCATGTTGTCGAGCAGGATCACGTCGGCGCCTGCATCGAGCGCCTCGGCGAGCTGCTCCGGCGTCTCCACCTCCACCTCGACGCGGGCGACGTGCGGGGTGCGCGCCCGCACCCGCTCCACGGCCCCCCGCACGCCGCCCGCTGCGGCGATGTGGTTGTCCTTGATCATGGCGCAGTCAGCGAGCGTGCTGCGGTGCGACCGCCCGCCGCCCGCGCGCACGGCGTGCTTCTCCAGCGCCCGCAGTCCCGGCGTCGTCTTGCGGGTGTCGCATACGGCGGCGCCGGTGCCGGCGATCGTCGTACAGAAGGCGGCCGTGACCGTGGCGATGCCGGAAAGGTGCTGGAGGAAGTTGAGCGCCACGCGCTCGGCGGCCAGGATCGAGCGGACGGCACCGGAGACCAGCATCACCTGGCTCGGCGGCACCACGTGGTCGCCGTCGGCGCCGCCGAGTTCGATGGCCAGATCGGGGTCGACCGCCCAGAAGGCGTGCGCGGCGACCTCCGCCCCGCACAGGGTGAGCGGCTCGCGCGCCAGGATGCGGGCGCGGCCACGCCGCGCGGGGCTGACGACCGCCTCGGTGGTGACGTCGCCGTAGGCCAAGTCCTCCCGCAGCGCCGCGGTGACGGCCGCCTCGATGACAGGGCGGGTGAGCATGCCGCGAGTCTGTGTGGATCGCCGGTGGCGTCGCAAGCTCCCGGTCTCAGGCAGCAGTCCAGAACGCCGCCTGATAGTGATCGCGAAGATGTCGGTCGCGGGTGCACAGGGGAGCGGCGAAGGCAATGGCGTGGGCGACGATCAGCCGGTCGAACGGATCGCGCGTCCAACTGAGGTGATCGGCGATCTCGGCAGAGCGCAGCCATCCGGATTCCTCCACCTGCACATCGAGATCGCGCTGCAGCGCACTCAGAAACGCCTCTGCCGGGAGCCGCACGCGGCCGATCTCCGCAAGCAGCGACAGCTCGAGGCGGACCATCGGCGAGACGAACAACTCTGCTTCATCGATCCGCTGGCGAACCGATGGCGGGATGCGGTCAGCCTCTGCAAAGAGCCACACCACGACGTGGGTATCGAGGAATACCACGCCCTGAACCTATTCGCCGGAACCATCCGAGCGCGCATGCGCGTCGGGATGGTCACGCCACTCGGCCGGAGAGAACCGGTCGAGCTCGTCTCCGGCGACCACGACACCGGGGCGCCGTGGCAGATCGGCTACCTTGACGCGCCGCCGCAACGCGGCGATGCGCACCGTGCGACCCTTTCGTGGCACGTCGATCGCGGTACCCGCCTCCAGGCACCGGTCGAGCAGGCGAAACAGGTCCCTGCGCAGTTCGCTGGCCTTGACGGTGATCACCTCATCCATCCCTGTTGTACATAACCGCACCAAAACCGTACAAGCCCGGGCTGGCGTGATCAAGAGCACCTCGTGACGGCGATGCGGTGCCAGCCTTTCCGATCAGTTCGACTTCGGGTTCGATTCGATCCGACGCAGGCGCCAACCATTCAGCAGCAGCACGGCGCCTCCCACCGCTCCCCAGATACCGATGATCTGCAGCATCAGCAATCCGGAGAAGAACGGATTCATGATCACCAGGACACCGATTCCGATCTTGATGACGGCCTGAACCAGCGAACTCCAGGAAATCCGCTCATTTCCCCGGTGATCGCGGGTACGCAGACCGGTCAGCTGCAGCGCGCCGTTGAGAATCGCGGCCAACGCGACGACGTACGCCACGGCACTGGTCGCAATCACCGTGCCGACCACCGGATTGAGCACGGCGATCAGGCCACCCACAGCACTCACGGAGCCACCGACGAGCAGCCAGGCACGGCTGCGCTCGCTGCGGCCCGAGATACCGTCGGCGATGCTGCCGATCCCGGATACCAGCAGGTAGATACCCAGCAGGGTGTACAGGATGACGGCCGAGGCAGCGGGCGCGATGAGGAGCATGAGCCCGAGCGCGAACACCGCCACGCCCTGTACCAGGACGCGCCACCAACTCCTGGCGGGGCGACTGCTGTCTCTCATCTGAACTCTCCTCGGCGCGACACGACGGTCGGCGACCCGGAGTTGTGGGCGAGGGGCGGTCAGGCCGCCAGCTCGAACATCCGGTCGATGCTGACCTTGGCGGCGCGCGCGATCTGCGGGTCCACCTCGATCACCTGCTCCGGCTCGGGACGGATGAGCGCGTCGCGGATCTTGGCCAGGCTGTTGAGCTTCATGTACGGGCACAGGCGGCAGGAGCCGATGAAGCGCTTGCCCGGATGCTCCGCCTCCAGCCGGCCGACCAGGCCGCACTCGGTGAGCATCATGAAGTACGGGGCATCGGTGTCCCGCACATGGTCCATCATCGCCTGCGTGCTGCCCACGAAGTCGCTGGCCTCGGTTACCTCGGGCGCGCACTCCGGATGGCTGACCACGCTCACCCCGGGGAAACGCACCCGCTCGTCCGCGATGGCGGCGGCCGTGAACTGGTCGTGCACGAGGCAGGTGCCGGAGGAGCTGACGATCTCCTTGTCGACGCCGCGCGCGCGCAGGTCGCGCTGCAGGTTGGCGGCCATGATCCGGTCCGGCACGAACAGGATGCGGCGCTCGGGGAGCCGCTCCAGGATCTTCAGGGCGTTGCCGGAAGTGACGCACACGTCGCTTTCCGCCTTCACCTCCGCGGTGCTGTTGATGTAGCAGACCACGGCGGCGTCGGGGTGCCCGGTCTTGAGCGCGCGCAAGTCGTCGGCCGTGAGCGAATCGGCCAGCGAGCAGCCGGAGGCGATGTCCGGCACAAGCACCTCGGCGTTCGGGCAGAGGATCTTGGCCGTTTCCGCCATGAACACCACGCCGGCGAAGACGATCACCTCGGCGTCGCTGTGGCGCGCCTCCAGCGCCAGCGCGTAGGAGTCGCTCTTGAAGTCGGCGACCCCGTAGACGATCTCGGCGTCCACGTACGAGTGCGCAAGGATGATCGCGTTGCGCTGCTCCTTGAGCCGGTTGATCTCAAGCGTGAGCGGGGCGATCTCCCGGCAGTGCTCGAGCGTCCAGCGGGTGCCGGGCCGGCAGCTCACGTTCATCAACGTCGTGAACAGCCGCTCGGCCTCGCGCTCCACCGCGCCGGCGGACACATCATCGACGACCTGTGGTCCGGAGCTGACCTGTGGTCTCATGACCATTGGACTAGACGTACTCATGAACCGGAACCGCTGTCAACGGTTTCCCGCGGCTCAGGGCGGTCGGCCAACGCCAGCATCTGCACCCGGTAGAGCTTGGCGTACACCCCGTCGCAGGCCAGCAGGGTGTCGTGGTCGCCCTCCTCCGCCAGCGCCCCGTCATGCAGGACCAGGATTCGGTCCACCGAGCGGATGGTCGACAGCCGGTGGGCGATCACGATCGCCGTCCGCCCGGCCAGCAGGGTGGCGGTGGCCTCCTCGATCAACCGCTCCGACTCCGCGTCGATGCTGGAGGTCGCCTCGTCCATGATCACCACGTCCGGGTCGCGCACGAACGCGCGCGCGAACGACAGGAGCTGCTTCTGCCCGGTGGACAGGGACTTCCCCTCCTCCAGAACCTCCTCGTCGTAACCGTGCGGCAGCGAACGGATGAATGCGTCCAGGTTGACCGCGCGCGCCGCCTCCACCACCTGCGCGCGGCTCACCGACCGGTCGAAGAGGGCGATGTTGTCGTGCACGGTGCCGGAGAACAGGAACAGCGACTGCGGGATGGTGACGATCCGCCGGCGGTGCTCTTCCGTGGCTGCCAGACGCACGTCGACGCCGTCCACCTCCACCGCGCCGCCGTCGGCGTCGTACAGACGGTTGATCAGGTTGATGACCGTCGACTTGCCGGAGCCGGTCGAGCCCACCAGCGCGATCCGCTCCCCCGGCCGGACCTGGAACGACAGGTCCGTGAACACCGGCGTGTCGGGCACGTAGGCAAAGCTGACGCCCCGGAACGCCACACCTCCCGAGCGCTCGTCCCGTGGCGGGAGGGACACCGGCCGATGCGGAGGCGCGATCGACTCGGTGCGGTCGAGCATGGTGAAGATGCGCTCCGAGGCCGCCATCGCCGACTGGAACGTGTTGAACTTCTCCGCGAGCTGGCGCAGCGGCATGAACAGCATGGTGATGTAGCTGGCGAAGGCGAACACATCGCCGACGTGCACGGACACGCCGATCGTGAAGTGTGCGGCCGCCATCACCGTGAGCATCCCGAGGTGGGCGACCACCTCGATCGTGGGGAAGTAACGGGAGAACGCGCGCACCACCGCCAGGTAGGAGCTCAGGTAGTCGCGGTTGTGCCGCTCGAAGCGGGCCAGGCTGCGCGCCTGGTGGTTCAGCACCGTGATCTCGCGGATGCCGGTAACCGTCTCGGACAGCGTCGTGTTGATCGCGGCATTGGCGGCGCGCACGCCGCGGAACCCGTGGCGCAGGGCGTTGCGGAAGGCGACGGTGGCGATCGCGAACAGCGGCAGGGAGACGAAGGTGACGGCCGCCAGGCCCGGGTTGATCAACACCATGGCGCCCAGGATGAACAGCACCTTCACCGAGTCGCCGAGGATGTTGACGATGCCGTCGGAAATGAACTGGCGGACCGCCTCCACGTCGTTGGTGACGTTGGTGAGGGTCGCTCCCACCGGCGTGCGGTCGAAGTAGTCGTTGCCCAGGCGCAGCACCTTGCGCAGCAGGTCCAGGCGCAGGTCGAACAGCAGCCGCTGGCCGAGCATCTCCACGATCACCGTGAATCCCACCTGGGTCGCGAACCGGCCGACCATCGCCGCGGCCAGCAGCAGCGCGGTCGTGCGCAGGCCGCGCAGGTCGCCGGCGGCGATGTCGCGGTCGATGCCGAGCTTGACCAGTGCCGGCACCGTCACGTGCAGCAGGTCGGTCGACAGCATCGCGACGAGCGACGCGCCGACCAGCGTCTTGTGGCCCAGCACGTAGGAGGCGAGCCGGCGGGTGAGGCGGAAGTCCAGACCGCCCTCGCCCCGCGGCCGCGCGCCGCGCCCCTTCGTCGCGGTGCTCACCGCAGCGCCGCCTCGAGCTGCTGCAGCTCCGCCAGCCGGGCGTAGCGGCCGCGGGCGCGCAGCAGCCGCTTGTGCGAGCCGGTCTCCACCACGGTGCCGCCCTCCATCACCGCGACGCGGTCGGCGAGCTGCAGCGCCGACACCCGGTGCGAGACGATCACGATCGTGCGCGACGAGCGCAGCCCGCGCAGGTTGGTGAGGATCGCCGTCTCGGTGTCGGAGTCCACCGACGACAGCGCGTCGTCCATGATCAGCAGGTCGCTGTCGCGCACCAGCGCCCGCGCGATCGCCACCCGTTGGCGCTGGCCGCCGGACAGCGTGATGCCGCGCTCGCCGACCAGGGTGTCGTACCCGTCAGGGAAGCGGGCGATGTCCTGGTCGACCGCCGCCAGGCGGGCGGCCGCGACGATGCGATCGCGGGAAACCTCCTGCTCGCTGCCCATGGCGATGTTCTCGGCGACGGTGGCGGAGAACAGGAACGGTTCCTGCGGGACGTAGGCGATGCGGCCCCGATACGCGGACGGATCGATCGCCGTCGCGTCGACACCGTTGAACTTCAGCGTGCCGCCCGACGGCGCGGCGATGCCGGCAAGCAGGAGCACCAGCGAGCTCTTGCCGCTGCCGACGCCGCCGGTGATGCCGAGCGTCCGGCCGGCTCGAAGCGCGAGCTGCACACCGGTCAGGGCATCGCGGTCGGCGTTCGGAAAGCGGTACGACACGCCGTCGGCGCTCACGGCCAGCGGTCCTGCCGGCACCGGCACGGGATGCGCGGGACGGGCGGCGACCGGGTGGTCCAGGATCGCGCGGATGCGCTCCATGGCGCTTATCCCCTGCTGGATGAGCGAGCTCACCCAGCCCAGCGACAGGACCGGGAAGGTCAGCCAGCCGACGATCGCCGCGAACTGCAGCAGCTCGCCGATGGTGAGGGTGCCGCGGATCACCGCTCCGCCGCCCAGCAGGAGCAGAAGCAGCGTGGCCAGCCCGTACATGAACTGCAGCAGGGGCCACAGCACGCCGCGCGTGCGCGCCAGCCCGACGTTGGCCGAGATGTAGCGCCCGTTGAGCTCCCGGAAGCGCTCGGTCTCGCCGGCTGCCAGCCCGTACAGCTTGACCGTGTTGATGCCGGTGACGATCTGCCACACGCGGTCGTTGATCGCCGCCACCAGCTCCTGCACGCGGCGGAACCGGGGGCGCAGCCGCGGCGTGATCACCAGGATCACGGCGACCAGCGCCACCACCAGCGCGCCCAGGGCGCCGGCCATCGGCGCGTGCAGGCCGACCAGCACGGGCGCGAACAGCGCCAGCCGCGACAGCCCGTCCGGCAGGTACATGATGCCGGGGCCCAGCAGCGTGCGCACGTCGTTCAGATCGTTGGTGCAGCGGGAGATGATGTCGCCGGTGCGGCGCCGCTGGTAGAAGTCGAAGTCGAGCGCCAACAGCTTGCGGAAGAGCACGTCGCGCAACTCGTACTCGACGTCGCGCGAGACGCCGATGATGAGCCTGCGCATGCCGTACATGCAGACGCCGACCCCGACCGCGAAGGCCAGCGCCTGGGCGATCAGCCCCAGCACGACCGTGCGCTCGTTGGCGCCCTCGGCGATCTCGTCCAGGAGCAGCCTGAGGAACTCCGAGCCGCGCAGCAGGGCGTAGTTCTGCCCGACCATGCAGGCGAACCCGAGCAGCAGCCGGCCGGCACGGCGCCGCAGCGCCGGAAGGAGGATCGTGAGGCTTTTGATGGGACTTCCGAGCGCCCGCGATTCTAGGCCGTCGGCCGTCCACCGACAAGCGCAAATCGTCTGACTCGTGTACCAACGGCCCGCCGGCCCTTCATTCCAGTTTTAGATCGGTTACATGTTGCTTCGTGGTACTTGACACACTTTTGGGAACGTTGTTATGGGTACTCGTGCGGATCATCAGCAAGAGGCGGTTGCGGGAGTTCTGGGAGCGACATCCGAGCGCCACAGCGGGGCTTCACGCGTGGTTTCGGGAGGTGCAGCAGGCGGATTGGGAGATGCCGGCCAGAGTGAAGGAGCGGTACCGCAGCGCCAGCATCGTGGGAGACAACCGCGTGGTGTTCAACATCAAGGGCAACGACTATCGGTTGGTCGTGAAGATCAACTACCCCTACCGAACGGTGTACGTGCGATTCGTGGGCACGCACGCGGAATACGACTCGATAGACGTGGAGAAGGTATGAAGATGGAGATCAAGCCGATCCGGACCGATCAAGACTACGAGGCAGCGCTCGCCCGCGTCGACGAACTGATGGACGCCGAGCTCGGAACTCCCGAAGGCGAGGAGCTCGACGTACTGGTCGACTTGGTCGAGGCGTACGAGAGCCGGCACATGCCAATAGGGTATCCCAGCGCGGTCGAAGCGATCGAGTTCCGCATGGAGCAGGGCGGGCTGAGCCCGCGCGACCTGATCCCCTTCATCGGCACCCGAGCGAAGGTCTCGGAGGTTCTCTCCGGCAAGCGTGCGATCACGATGCCGATGGCGCGTGCCCTCCACACACACCTCGGCATACCAGCCGAAGTGTTGCTGCGTGACTCGGTGTCAGCCGTCGACGACCCGTCGGCCGACCTGGAGTGGAGTCGATTCCCCCTCAAGGAGATGGCCAAACGAAGCTGGATTCCCGATCTTCCCGACCTAGCACGGCATGCCAGGCAGCTTGTCGGTGATCTGATCGAACGGGCGGGCGGCTGGCAGGTTGCCGGTGCCGCCCTGTACCGCAAGAACGATCACCTTCGCGCCAACGCAAAGACCGATCCGTATGCACTCCAGGCCTGGTGCTGGCACGTGTTGGCCACGGCGAACCAGAGTGCACCGTCGAAGGCCTACGAGCCAGGTACCGTCACGCTGGCATTCCTCACGGAGCTCGCACGCCTGAGCGCGTGGGAGGACGGACCTCATCGCGCGCAAGTGTTCCTGGCAGAGCACGGCATCCCGCTGGTCACCGAGCGACACCTGCCACGGACCCATCTCGACGGTGCCGCCCTTCGGCTCGGCGACGGCCGGCCGGTCATCGGGTTGACCCTGCGCTACGACCGCATCGACAGCTTCTGGTTCTGTCTTCTCCACGAGCTGGCTCACGTGGGCCGCCACATGGACCACGACGCTGCCGCTGCGTTCGTCGACGACCTTTCGCTGTCCACGGTGGAGGGGGAACGCGAGGACCCGCGTGAGAGCCAAGCCGACGAATGGGCGGCCGAGGCGCTCATCCCGCACGATGCCTGGCAGACGAGCACGGCGCGTGAGAACCCCACTCCTCTGAGCGTCGCGACTCTCGCCCACGCGCTACGCATTCACCCCGCCGTCGTCGCCGGTCGCGTACGTCATGAACGACGGAACTATCGATTGCTCTCCCAGTTCGTCGGCACCGGTCAGGTCCGCCCCCATTTCACCACCGTCGCCTGAGGCATCCGGCCTTCGTGACAGCCTATCCGAACCAGCGGGGATCCAGGCCATCGGCCCGCATGGCCGCCTCGGTCCTGATCCGGTCGAACGGAACAGTGCCGCGCCGCTCGAGTTCCATCCGCAGCGTCATCGCGTAGCGGTCCGCAGACCGTTCCCGTTCGGCCAGCGGGCGCCTGAAGTAGAGCTCCGGCGTCGCTCCGCACCAGTCGACGTGATGGCCGATTTCGTGGAGCAGCGTGCGATAGAGCTGCGTGGTACGCGTGGAGTCCAAGGTGGGCCGAATCGACCACCAGCGACGGCTCCTCGCGACCCGATGTCCGTCGGCCGCCAATGCCGACAGTTTCTTCTGCTGGTCCGGCACGAGCGACGGACTCCACCGGATTTCCTGACTTGGGTCCTGAGCGTCGAGGTGGATCGCGCTGCCGGTGAGCCCCGACACCCGTGTTTCGAACACCAGGCGGCCCCACACCGGCCGCAGGAGATCCTGCTTGCGCGTCGGTTGCCGGAAGACGATGGCGGAGATCCCGGCCCAGTCGTCGAGCGGCACCTCGGACAGGACCCGCGCTACATCGTCGACGGTGCAGGCGTAGCAGCATTCTCGGGTCGGCGGTTCGACGAAGAACCACATCGTCCGCTCGCGGATCGTCCGGGAGCAACGCGCCGGATCCTTCAGAACGTGAAAGAACGAGCGATCGCCGTATGCGTCCGGCTGCGGGATGACCTGCCGGTTATCCTGACCGTGACCGCGCATGGCCGTGCCGTAGTTGCGGTTGCGGCGGCGCGGGTCCCGCCCCGGCCTGCTCCGCGACGATGCGGGTCGCCGTGCCGCCATCCGGCGGAGTCTACCGGATTGGACGACCGAGGCTTCCCTGGACGGTACAATGCGCTGCCGATGCAGGGTCCGCACACGACCAGAGGCGCGCGACCGTGAGCAAAGCACGCCGGCGCCACCTGCTCCGACTGCCGCGTGTCTCCGCCTGGATCGCGCTGGTGATCGGACTCGTGGGCCTCTGGTCTCTGGCCTACGGCGTGGGGCGGCTGGTCGTGCCGGAGTACCTGCCATTCCCGAACGAGAGCGGCGACGAGGTGTCGGGCCTCGTCAGGATCGTATTCGGCGTTCTCCTGATCCTGCTCGCCAAGGCCTTGCTGGAACGCCGGCGCTGGGCGTGGGGCGCCGCCCTGGTGGTGTCGATGGTGCACGTGGCGATCAACCTGTACCAGGCGATCCAGTCCGGCACCGTCGGCGTTCTGGTCCCGACGCTGCTGACGATGGCCGCGCTGCTGGTATTCCACCGTACATTCTCCGTGAGGGGCTCGACCCGTCTGAGCTACGGGCAGATCGCGGCCGTCATCGCGGTCGCACTGGCGCTGGCCTACGGGATCGTGGGGGCCTACCTGTTGCGTGACCAGTTCGAGGGCATTCAGGGCTGGTCGGACGCCGCGTACTTCGCGCTGGTAGCGTACGTCACTCTGGGGTACGACTACGATGTCGCCGAGATCTATCCGGTCGGCAGCGACGCCCGCTGGTTCGCGGTCTCGATGTTCCTCATCGGCGTGACGTTGTTCGTCACCGCGCTGTCGGTGACCCTGGGCCCGATCGTCGAAGGACGCATGAAGGGGGTGATGAGCCTGGTGAAACGGTTTCAACGGTTGAGCGACCACGTGGTGGTGTGCGGTTACAGCGGCGTCGCGGCCAGCGTCCTCGACGAGCTGCGCGACCGCAACGTGATGGCCGTGATCGTCGACGACCGGGAGAAGATCGCGCAGAGCCTGCGCGGCAAGGGCCACGATGTGCTGGAGGAGGACCCGACGCTGCGCGAGACGCTCCTGGACGCGAACGTGCTCACGGCGCAGGCGGTGATCGCGGCCTTCGACAGCGACTCGACGAACACGCTGGTCGCCGTCAACGCCAAGGACCTGCGCGACGCCACCCCGAACGCGAGCTTCGCGATCCTGGTCCGCATCGAGGACGAGGAGAACGTCGACAAGGTGCGCCGTCTCGGGGTGGATCAGGTGATCTCTCCCTCGACCCTCGGCGGGCGGCTGCTCGCGCAGCAGGCCGTGAACCCGGTCGCGGGAAGCCGAACGCCGTCCGCGTCGCAAACCGGAGCCTGACATGGCGGACCCACCTTCCCGGTCGCTCGACGGCCGGATCGCGCTGGTGACCGGCGGAACGCGCGGCCTGGGCCGCCACATCGCCGCGGCGCTCCTGGCCGCCGGCGCGCGCGTGGCGATCACCGGCCGTGACGGCGAGCGTGCGCGTCGGGCTGCCGCCGACCTTCAGGCCGCCCACCCGCACGGCGCGTGCGCGGGCTTCGGCTGCGATCAGAGCGATCCCGACGCGATCGCCGCCCTGCCGGCCGCAGTACGCACAGCGATGGGCGACCCGGATCTGCTGGTCAACAACGCCGCCGCATTCGCCGGCGGCCGCGTCGCCACGATGACGCTGGACCAGTGGAACCGCTCGATCCAGACCAACCTGACCGGCGTGTTCCTCACGACCAGGGCCTTCCTGCCGGCCATGACCGAGCGCCGGCGCGGCGACCTGTTCATGATCGGCTCCATGAGCGGCAAGAAGGGCGATCCCGGCTCCAGCGCCTACGCCGCCAGCAAGTTCGGACTGCGCGGGTTCGCGCAGGCGCTGCTGTACGAGGTGCGCCACGACAACATCCGCGTCGTGGTGCTCAACCCCAGCAGCATCGACTCGGGCCCGGACGACGGCCCGCCGGCCGGCCCCGGCCTGCACCTGCACGCGGCCGACATCGGCGCCACCATCGTGCACCTCGCCGCGCTGCCCGGACGGACGCTCATCCGCGACATGGAGATCTGGGGCACCAACCCGTTTCCGGGCTGACAGCCGGCGCCGGTTGACCGGTGAACCGTCCGGCCGTACTCTACAAATAAGACTCAAGAGGTCCGATTTGCTGAAGATTCACCGCAAGCTGGAATACGCGCTCCTGGCCCTGCAGCACATGCGCATGGTCGGTGCCACGGATGGCGCCGACCGCCTGGTGACGGCGCGCGAGCTGTGCGGGATCCATCCCATGCCCTTCGACGTGCTGTCCAAGGTGCTGCAGCGGCTCGCGCGCTGTGGCGTGCTGGCCTCCGCACAGGGGGCCCAGGGCGGCTACCGGCTCCGCGCCGATCTGCGCCGCTATTCGCTGTACGACCTGAGCGAGGCGCTGCTCGGGTCCATGCGCTTCGCGAACTGCATGGACGAACGCTGCGAGTGCCAGCTCACCGGCTCCTGCACGGTCATCTCGGCCGTAGTCAACCTGGCCAAGCGGGTGGAGCGGCTCTACCGCGACGTGAGCGTCGACGAGCTGCTGGAAAGCGAAGAGGTCCACGACGAACGGGAGATCAGAGAGCGATTCACCCGCAGCCAGCAGGCGATGAGCCTCTTGATCCAGGAGACCTGATGGAAATCGCAGCGCACGATCAGCAGAGCACCCTGCAATCAAGTGAGCGGAGCGAACCTCACTCGAAGAGTGAGGAGTACCGCGCCGGCTTCCACACCGACGTGGAGACCGACGAGGTACCCAAGGGACTTTCCGCCGATACGGTGCGGCTGATCTCGGAGAAGAAGAACGAGCCCGCCTTCATGCTCGACTTCCGCCTGCGCGCCCTGGAGCGGTGGCAGGCGATGGAGGAGCCGTGGTGGCGCTTTGTCGACTACCCGCAGATCGACTACCAGGACATCCGCTACTACTCTGCGCCCAAAAAGGTCGGCGCCAATCAGAACGGCGACAACCCGAAGTCGCTGGACGACGTCGACCCGGAGGTGATCGCCACCTTCGAGCGGCTGGGCATCCCGCTGCTGGAGCAGAAGCGCCTGATGGGCGTGGCGATCGACGCCGTATTCGACTCGGTCTCCGTCGGCACCACCAACCAGGAGCAGCTCGAGAAGCTGGGGATCGTGTTCTGTTCCATGGGAGAGGCGGTGCAGGACTATCCGGAGCTGGTCCAGCGCTACCTGGGCTCCGTGGTGCCGACGGCCGACAACTACTTCGCGGCGCTGAACTCCGCGGTCTTCACCGACGGATCGTTCTGCTATATCCCGCGCGGCGTGCAGTGCCCGATCGACCTGTCAACCTACTTCCGCATCAACGCGGCGGAGACCGGACAGTTCGAGCGTACGCTGCTCATCGCCGAGGAAGGCAGCTCCGTGAACTACGTCGAGGGATGCACGGCGCCGATGCGCGACCGGAACCAGCTCCACGCCGCCGTCGTGGAGATCGTCGCGCTGGACGAGGCGACCGTGAACTACTCGACCGTCCAGAACTGGTACGCCGGCGACGAGGAGGGCCGTGGCGGCATCTACAACTTCGTCACCAAGCGCGGCCGCTGCCTGGGCCGGCGCTCCAAGATCTCGTGGACGCAGGTGGAGGCCGGCGCCGCCATCACCTGGAAGTACCCGAGCGTCATCCTCTCCGGCGCCGACTCCGTGGGCGAGTTCTACTCGGTCGCGCTCACCAACAACCGCATGCAGGCCGATACCGGCACCAAGATGATCCACATCGGGCCGCGCACCAGCAGCACGATCGTCTCCAAGGGCATCTCGGCCGACCGGTCGGTGAACAGCTACCGGGGTCAGGTGCGCGTCCAGCCCGGCGCCGACGGCGCCCGCAACTTCACGCAGTGCGACTCGATGCTCGTCGGGGACGAGTGCGTGGCCAACACCTTCCCGTCGATCGAGGTGCGAAACCCCACCGCGACGGTCGAGCACGAAGCGTCGACCTCCAAGATCGGCGCCGACCAGCTCTTCTACCTGGCGACTCGCGGCATCGACACCGAGGGAGCCATCTCGCTGCTGATCAACGGCTTCTGCAAGGAAGTGTTCCGCAAGCTGCCGCTGGAGTTCTCGGTGGAGGCGGTCAAGCTCCTGGAAATGAAGCTCGAAGGGAGTGTGGGCTGATGCTTGCCGCACGCGGCCTGGCCGCATCCATAGACGATACTCCGATCCTGCACGGTGTGGACCTGGACATCGGCGCCGGCGAGGTGCATGCGATCATGGGGCCCAACGGCTCCGGCAAGAGCACCCTGGCGCGGGTGATCGGCGGCCACCCCGACTACCGGGTCACGGCCGGAACGCTTCGGTACGAGATCAACCTGCGCGCGCGCGACCTGTTGGCCATGGACGCCGACGCGCGCGCGCGCGAGGGAATCTTCATCAGCTTCCAGTACCCGATCGAGATTCCCGGCGTCTCCAACTCCGTGTTCCTGCGCGCCGCCTACAACGAGATCAGCCGCCACAACGGCCTGCCGGAGCTGGACCCGTACGACTTCGACCGCTTCCTGCGCGACAAGGCGCGCTCGGTCGGCATCGACGAGAGCTTCATCGACCGCGACCTGAACGTCGACTTTTCCGGCGGCGAGAAGAAGCGCAACGAGATCCTGCAGATGGCCGTGCTCTCGCCGCGCCTGGCGATCCTGGACGAGACCGACTCCGGGCTCGACATCGACTCGCTGCGCGCCGTGGCCGGGAGCATCGAGACGCTACGCACCGACCAGAACGCGATCGTGCTGATCACCCACTACCAGCGCCTGCTGGACCACATCACCCCCGATCGCGTGCACGTCCTGGCGGGCGGCTGCATCGTCCGTTCGGGGGGCGCGGAGCTGGCGCAGGAGGTCGAGCAGCGTGGCTATGACTGGCTGACCGCCCCGGTCGAGCCCGTGCGGGGCTAGGAATGACAGTCGCCGAGCAGGCGCGCTCCTGGATCGCCGAGCTGATCGAGCGCGCCAGCCACTTCGATGCCGAGCACGGCGGCCCTCCCTGGCTGAGCGCCCTGCGCCGGACGGGCCGCGAGCGGCTGGCGTCCGGAGGGCTGCCGCTGGCTCGCGACGAGGCGTGGACGTACACGAACGTGCGGCCGCTGCTCGGCGAGCGGTTTCAGGCCCCGGAGGAGCCCGAAGGGGACGGCGGGGATGCAGCGGCCACCGGCGGCTGGCGGCCGCTGGGGGCAGCGCGACAGCCGCCGGCGAGCGCGGTGAGCGACTATCCCCAGCACGCCTTCACGGCACTCAATCAGGCGTTCGCCGGCTCCGGGTTCCACGTCACCGTCGATACCGGCGAGTCGCGTTATGTAGAGATCGTCCACCGCCGTCGCCCTCGACCCGACGGCGGGACGCTGTACGCCGACGCCGTCCGCGTGGAGCTGGCGGCCGGGGCACGCGCCACGGTGGTGGAGCGCTGGGAGCCGCCGGACCGTCCGGCGGCCACGCTGCACGTACCGGGCACCGATCTGGTGGTGGCGCCGGGCGCCGCGCTGCGCTACTACCGGCTGGCGGACGACGACCCGAAGGCGTTCGGCTTCGGCTCGCTGCGCGCCGCCGTGGGCGCCGATGCGGAGCTCGACCTTGCGCTGATCGGTGGCGGGATGGCCATCGACCGGATCGAAGTGACCGTCGCGCTGCTCGACGGCGGTGCGCGTGCCCGCCTGGGCGGAGCCGCCGTCCTGTCGGGCCCCGCGCACGGGGCGGTCCACACCTGCGTCCAGCACCGCGCGCCCGAGTGCTCCAGCGACCAACTCTTCAAGACCGTGCTGCTCGACGGCGCGCGCTCGGCCTTCCAGGGCACGATCGAGGTGGATCGCGTCGCCCAGGGGACCGATGCCTTCCAACTGAGCAACACGCTCCTGCTGCATCCCGAGTCGCGCGCGGACGCGCGCCCGCAGCTTCGCATCGGCGCCGATCAGGTACGCTGTACGCACGGGGCCACCTCGGGACCGCTGGCTCCCGAGCAGCTCCATTACCTGCAGAGCCGCGGCATCCCTCGCGGCATGGCGACCGCCATGCTGGTACGCGGCTTCCTGGATGAAGTGAACCGCAGGATCGAGATCTCCGAGGTGGAGGCTGCCCTGCAGGCGCAGCTTGACCGCGGCCTCGCCAGCCTGGAAGCCGCGTGATGCCCGCCCCCCGCGCAGCGGTCGATCTGACTGCCGTGCGTGGTGACTTTCCGATGCTGGAACGGCTCGTGCACGGCCGGCCGCTCGCCTACCTGGATAACGCTGCCACCACGCTCAAGCCGCGGACGGTGATCCAGGCGGTGGCCGACCACTACCAGGACGAAGTCGCCAACATCCACCGCGGCGTCCACTACCTGAGCCAGAGGGCTACCGCGCGCTACGAGGCCACGCGCGAACGCGTCCGCGACCTGATCGGCGCGCGCGCGGGGGAGGAGATCATCTTTACCGCCGGCACAACCGCAGCCATCAACCTGGTCGCGCAGAGCTGGGGTGACGCCAATCTCCGTGACGGGGACGAGATCGTCGTCACCGAGATGGAGCATCACTCCAACATCGTGCCGTGGCAGATGGCCTGCCAGCGGCGCGGCTGTGCACTGCGCGTGCTGCCGATCCTGGACGACGGCAGCCTGGACCTCGATGCGGTGGAGCGGGTGCTGTCGCCGCGCACACGGCTGGTCGCCGTCACGCTGGCATCCAACGCCCTCGGAACAGTCGTGCCGGTGGCCGGCCTCGCCGCGGCGGCCCACGAGCGCGGCGCCGTGGTGCTGGTCGATGCCGCACAGGCGGTCGCCCACACGCCGATCGACGTTCAGGCCCTCGACTGCGACTTCCTGGCGTTCTCCGGCCACAAGCTGTACGGGCCGACGGGCGTCGGTGTGCTCTACGGCCGGCGCGAGCTCCTGGAGGAGATGCCGCCGGTGACCGGCGGCGGCGACATGATCCGGTCCGTCGCGTTCGAGGGGAGCACCTACGCTGAACTGCCCAACCGGCTGGAAGCGGGGACGCCGAACATCGCCGGCGTCATAGGCCTTGGCGCCGCGATCGACTACGTGCAGGGTCTGGGCTTCGACTGGATCGAAGAGCGCGAGCGCCGCCTGCTGCGCGCCGCGACCGAAGCGCTGCAGGCGATCGATGCCGTACGCGTGATCGGCACCGCGGCCGACAAGGCACCGGTGCTGTCGTTCGTGGTCGGCGACATCCACCCGCACGACCTGGGCACGATCGCGGACGACGAAGGGGTCGCGATCCGCACCGGACACCACTGCGCACAGCCGGTCATGGAACGCTTCGGCGTGCCCGCCACGGCGCGCGCGTCGTTTGCGTTCTACAATACGGAAGTGGAGATCGGGGCGCTCACGCGCGCGATCGACCGCACCATGGAGGTATTCGCGTGAGCGACCGTGTCGATTCCGGACAGGCTGACTCAGGACGGGCTGAGCTGTACCAGCAGGTGATCCTTGAGCACAACCGCAACCCGAGGAACTACGGGCCACTCTGCGACGCCACCAACAGCGCCGAGGGCGACAACCCGTTGTGCGGCGACCGCTTCACGATCGATTTGCGCCTGGACGAAGACGGCAAGGTGGCGGCCATCGGCTTCTACGGCGCGGGATGCGCCATCTCCAAGGCGTCCGCGTCCCTGATGACCGAAACGGTCACCGGCATGAGCGCCGACGAGGTGACCGCACTGTTCGAGCGCTTTCACGACCTGGTGCGCGGGCGCCTCGACTCCACCCGGCACTCCGAGCTGGGCAAGCTGCAGGTGTTCTCCGGCATCTGGGAGTACCCGGCGCGGGTGAAGTGCGCGATTCTGTCCTGGCACGCGCTGTCCAGCGCGCTCGTCGACGGTGGTGCCGTCACCACGGAGAGTTGAGGTCCACCGCCGTGCCCGTCGCCATTCTCACGCAGTTCACCCCCAATCCGAACGCGATGAAGTTCATCCTCAACCTGGACGTGAAGAGCACCGGCAAGATCACGTTCGAGGGGCCGGAGCAGGCAACAGGCGTGCCGCTGGTGGAGCGGCTGTTCGAATTGCCGTACGTCCGCCAGGTGCACCTGTTCGAGAACGTAATCACCGTCAGCAAGGACGAAGACACCGACTGGCAGGACGCGGCCGATCAGATCAAGGAGATCGCCGGCAGCGAGATCCAGTCCCACGACCCCGACTTCACCCCGCGGCAGCCGGAGCGCAGCCGTGACGATCTGCCCGACGACATCAGGGCCATCGAAGACGTGCTCGACCGAACGGTGCGGCCCTACCTACAGGGCGACGGCGGCGATCTGGACGTGCTGGCGTACGAGGACAAGCGGGTGGTGGTCAGCTATCAGGGGGCCTGCGGGAGCTGCCCGGCATCGGAATCCGGCACGCTCAGCGCGATCCAGGGAATCCTCCGCGACGAGATCGACCCGGAGATCGAAGTGGTCTCCGCCACGCTCTGACGCACACACCGGGATGGCAGGCAATTCATGCAGAACGGCTCCGCACCCGCGGCAGTGCTGTCCGACGCCGGCTTTCAGACCTACCTGGGCAGCTACTCCGCGCTCGACCGTTACTTCCGCACTGATGGAGCCGCTTCCGAGATCATCCTCACGCGCGGTGACCTGATCGCGCTGGCTCGGCTGTTCGACGAGCTGACGTTCCCGGGCTTTCCCCTCGAGCACGCGGCCACGCAGGATGGCGGCCGAAGCGTCTTCTTCCGCTGCGCCGACGACTCGGAGCCGTGGCCGCGCAACCCGTTCACGGTGCTGGACCTGCGCTACGACCCGCGGACCGGGGTGTTCCACGATCCGCACGGCGTCTACGGCGACCTGCGGCGCGCCGAACTCGTGCCGGTGCCGGTGGTGCACGCGGAGTGGGTGCGTCTGACCGAGGCGGCCCGCCTGGTGTCGCGCTACCACTACGCTGCCGATCCGACCGGTCTGACGCTGCGACGGGAGCCGCCCCCGGTCGCACCGGAGTACCAGCGCCAGATCCTCTGCGAGATCCTGAGCTCGCCCTACCCGGAAAAGGGGCTGGACCTGCTGCTGCAGGCCGGACTGGTCGACCTTTGGTGGCCGGAGCTCAGCGCCCTGGCCGGCGTCGACCACGCCAAGGAACACCATCCGGAAGGCGGCGGCTGGCAGCACACGCTGGCGACCTTTGCCCACCGCAAGCGCGCGGACCTGATCCTGTCGCTGGCGCTGCTGCTGCACGACGTTGGCAAGGCGAGCGCGCGGCCGATCGGCCGCAAGCGCTTCTTCGCTCACGCCGACATCGGCGCTCAGGTGGCGCGGAGGTTCCTGCGGCGGCTCGGCTTCGATCAGCCGGTGGTGGATGAGGTCGGGTTTCTGGTCCGGTACCACATGATGCCGGGCGCTATGCGGGAGGGCGGTGCCAGCCCCGGGCGCCGCGCCTTGCTGGAGCGCATCATGGCCGAGCCGTCCTTCCCCCGGCTTCTGGAGCTGTTCCGCGCGGACACCCTGGCGACCTTCGCCAGCCCGGAGCCGTACTACCGGGCGTGCAGGATCTACCGCAGCTACCGCGGCGGGGGCCTGTCTGACGAGGCACCGTTCGGGGTTCTGGTGCGGCCACACCGGGAGCGGACAAAAAAGAATCGGCCGCCGCACGGGCGACGGCCGACGGGATCAAGGCGGCGCCGCGTACGGCGCCGCTCCGGTCAGAACGGGTAGCGGACCGCTACATCTCCATCGCCATCGCGGAGAAGTTGCCGAAGCTGGCCGCCGCCGACGTGGTGCCCACGCCGACCATGTTGTGGCCCTCTCCTTCCAGCGACTGACCCAGGGTGAACGCCCACCACGTGGTCGCGTCGAACGGATCCTTGACCCACACGTTGCCATTGCTGGAATCGATGCGGATGCGGACCGTCAGCGGGGTGTTCATCACCATCTCCGCCGTGATGCCGGCGATCATCGCTGCCGGGATCTCGAAGCTGTACGTGATGCCCGCGTACTCGTGAATCTCACCCGCGGCGTTGTAAACCTGCGCGTGCAGTCCGGAGCCGCCCAGATTGGCCGGATCCCAGACCAGACCCATCACGAAGCCGGGCACTATGGCGCCGAAGCCGATGGCGTTGTCCTCCAAGCCGCCCAGGTAGGCGACGTCGAATGAGTACTCGGCCTTGCCCTGGATGCCCGCGGGCACCGTGGCTCCAGCCAGCCATGCGGAGGCGTCGGTCTGCGCCAGGCGGCCATCGACCTCCTGCCACATGCCGCCGTCGGTATGGACGTCGACGCCCATGTACATGGCCATGTGACCATCCGCGAAGGAGAAGGAAGCCGCGAGGGCCACGAGAGCCAAAATCGTCACTACACGTTTCATCTTATCTCGCACCTCTTTGTTTGGGAGTTGCGGTCGATCATACCGATGCCGTCCGGCAGATGCAACCGCCCGCATTGCCTCATCAAAAATCCACACGAACGAAAACCGGTGCCTCATCG
>JAPPKD010000197.1 GCA_028820215.1 Spirochaetaceae bacterium
CGATCATTCTGCTGTGCATCGGCTTCATCATCGTGTGGGTGGTGTTCAAGCGGTTCTCCCAGAAGCCGCAGCAGCCGCAGGATCCGCACCAGCGGCGCTACGCGGCGTCGACGCCGGCGTCGTCACCCGGCGATGGCAGCTTCGACCTGGACAAGTGGTTCGGCCGTGCCCAGGACGTGATCGGGGTCATGGACGACACCCGGCGCGGCGAACTCGAAACGCAGTGGCGGGAGATGGACGAGGAGCGCCAGCTCATCCTTGCCGACGAGTTCCTGCGCCGCAACGGCGCCGAGGCGGACGCCGCCAAGCTGAGCGGCGACGAACGCCGCCGGGTCGGCTGGGCCTACTACGTCAGCCGCCTGGAAGCATAGGCCAGATCCCGCAACGGCGGTCGGCTGCGGCACATCCCGCCGCGGCGTGCCGTCAGCCGCATCCGGCCAGCCGCGCCGCCGGCCACGGCTCCGCGATCAATGCGTACGCACACGGTGGCGGGGATTCCGGTCGGCACCCACCGCCGCGAGCGCGTGCAGGACTCCCGCTGGTCAGACGGAGGCCAGGAAGGCGCCGCCGGCCTGCAGGCCGGCCTTTTCGCCCGCCTCGCTGCCGTTGAAGTGCTTGTCCTCCAGCTCGATGGAGATGCCGCCGCCATAACCGGCCGCCTGCAGCGCCTGCAGCGCCGCCGTCCAGCGCATCTCGCCGTGACCGGGAATCGTGTAGCGCCAGTGGTTCTCGCCGAATCGCCCACGCTCGCGCAGCGGCGGCTGGCGGATGCCGTACTGGTACTGCGCCTCGGCCGAGATTTCCGTGTCCTTGCCGTGCGCGTGGCGCACGTGGCCGGCGAACTCCTGCGCGAAGCGCACCGGGTCGATGCCGGTGGCGATCAGGTGCGACGGATCGTAGTTGATGCCGATAGTCGCCGACTCGCACCCGTCGAGCACGGCCCGGTACGACTCGGGGGTGGAAGCGACCGCGCCGGGGCCGGGCCAGCCCTCAATGGCCAGGCAGGAACCGGTGTCCTCGAACACCGGCACCAACTCGCGCATCGAGGCGATGAACCGTTCGACGTTCTCCGCCCGCGGCAGTGACGGATCCTCGGGGATGCCGCAGATGTTGAAGATGCGGACGCCGCCTGCGGTGGCCGCGCGGATGTAGCGGATCGCTTCCTGCACGCCGGCGCTGCGCGTGGCGGGGTCGACGGAGCTGAACGCCTCGCGTCCGATCAGGTCCGCGGATCCGACCGCGAAGCCGGCATCGGTGACCAGTTTGGCGGTTTCGTCGGCGTCCTCGTCCAGGTCGATGAAGGCGAAGCCGTTGTCGGTGGCCCAGCGCGCCACCGCCAGCAGGTCCTGCTTCCAGGTGAGTTGCTTTACGTAGAATCCAATGGGGAAGTTCCCGGTACGGGTATGCATGGCCGTTCTGATCGCACACCGCCCGCCGCCGTGTCAATCTCCCACCACGCGGTCCTGGGCGGAGCAGGCGGGACCCAACACGCCGGCTGGCTCAGGCTCCGTCCGAGTTACCCCCGGCCGGCGCCGCGTCCACGCGGGCGGGGCACCACACGCAGCCGGCCGCTACCACGGTGCTGACGGCGAAGACGCCCGCGGGGCACCCGGACGTCACCGACGCCACCGTGGGGCGGTTGTCGAGGAGCCGCCGTATTGGTATTCCACCAGGAATCTCAGTTGGTCGCTCGCCGTGCGGTTGACGGCAGCATGCACATACGTGTACACACACACTGATGGCGACGAAGACGATTTCGGTCGATCTGGAGGCCTACGAGCGATTGCGGAGCGCGCGCCGGTCACCTGACGACTCCTTCTCGAAGGTGATCAAGCGTGCGATCTGGCCGCCCGCCCCACGCACCGCAGCGGCCATGTTGGCTGCGCTCGACGGCATGCCGGTCATGGGTGAAGCCGAGCTTGGTCGCTTGACTGCCGCGCAACTCGCAGACCGGGCACCGGAGGATCGGTGGCAGGAAGAGTAGCATTCGACACCACGTTTCTCATCGACTTGCAACGTGAGCGCACTGCCTTGCATCGGGAGCGCCGTCACGGCGAGGGCGCCGGCCCCGCGCATCGTTTCCTGGCGGCCTCCCCGAATCTGGAGCTGTGTGTGTCAGCCACGGCACTCGGCGAGTTCGCGGAGGGGTTCTCCGACCCGGAAGACCCGCTGCTGCGCACCGTGCGCGAACAACACCTGCTGTTGCCGATCGACGAACGAACGGCCCTCGCCTATGGGCGGATTACGCGCGCACTTCGACAGGCCGGTCGGCTGATCGGCACGAACGACGTCTGGATCGCGGCGACCAGCGTGCGCTACGCGTTGCCCCTGGTTACCGCGAATACGGCGCAGTTCGGCCGGGTGACCGGTCTGGAGGTCATCACCTACCGCTGACCGGGCCAACGGCGCCAGCCCGACCAGCCGATCATCGCTCCTGTCACTTGGGCAATCCGGTCACGAGAACCTCGGACGCTTGCAGCGCCAACTGTCCGCGGCTCACCTCGCCAACCTGGCTCAGGTGCCGTCCGAGTTCCCTGCGGCGACGCCGCTCCCTCCGGCCGGCGCCGCGCCCACGCGGGCGAGGAAGTCGGCGCCGGTGTCGCACTGCACGAGCCAATCGCCGACGTCGGCCAGACGCTCCGTGTCGGTGATGGGCGCCAACAGCTCGGCCAGGCGTTCGGCGGTGGCCACTCCGAAGCGCGCCGCCGTCATTCGGCACAGCAGCGCTCGTTCGTGCTCCAGCCCCTGCTCGCGTCCCTGCTCGAGGCCTTGCTCCAGCCCCTGCTCGCGTCCCTGCTCGAGGCCTTGCTCCAACCCCTGCTCGAGGCCTTCCTTCTGCCACTCCTTGGACCATTCGGCCGCTCGTTCCACCAGCGTCATGCTCACGTCCTCCAACTTCCGTATCGGCGGCAGCTCCTCCCCGCTCGGCACCAGCCGCTCCACGACCTGCCGCATCCAGTCCGCGAACGCCCGCCGCACTGGTACAGCAGCCCGGTGTAGGTGAGTATCCGCAACGCCATCAACGGGTCGTCGGTCGATTGGAACTCCACCAGCAACAGCAGGTACAGCCAGTTGTCGCGCAAGCGCAGCCGCCACACGTTGTCGCCGTGGCGCTTGAGCAACTCGTCGCTGATGTACTCCGTCGACAGTTTTCCCAGAGTGGTAAAGTCGACCTCCTCGATCCAGTTGCCGGGGACGAAGCCGCGCAGGAGGTCCTCGATTACGCGCGGGGAGGCGAAGATCCGCTTGTAGTTCTCGTCGTGCATCCAGCCCCGAGGATACCCGAA
>JAPPKD010000311.1 GCA_028820215.1 Spirochaetaceae bacterium
GTGCAGCCCGGAGCCGTCCAGATTGGCCGGATCCCAGACCAGACCCATTACGAATCCGGGTATTATGGCGCCAAAGCCGATGGCGTTGTCCTCCAGGCCGCCGATGTAGGCGATGTCGAAGGAGTACTCGGTCTTGCCTTGGATGCCCATAGGCACCGTGGCAGCGGCCAGCCACGCGGAGGCGTCGGTCTGAGCCAGGCGCCCATCGACATCGTCCCATCTGCCGCCGTCCGTATGGACAGCGACGCCCATGTACATAGCCACGTGACCGTCCGCGAAGGAGAATGAAGCGGCGAGGGCCACGAGAGCCAAGATCAAGAATCTCCATGTCAGCGCCATATTCGAACCTCCCGTTGATATGATGGAGAGTGTACGTCAGATGGTGGAGGGTGCACCATCATCGATCTGATCATCACCGAACAGTACCAGCAGCCGCAGGCCGGTGATTTCGCGGCATTGGTGCTGACCATGGACGGGGGAGGCTGCGGGCTCAGCAGGAGGCCCGGCGGCGGTTGTGCCGGCACTAAAGCTCACGGCGCGAGCGTCCGGGCAACTCGGAAACCGGTGGATGAATTCCAACGCACCCCCTTTCCGCCCCGGTCGCGATACGCGGAGCGAACGTAGTCGGGGCTATGGGTCCACGAGCCGCCGCGCACCACACGAAGACTGCAGTCTCCACGTTCCCATGCGCTGCCGTCATCCGGAGCTCCTATATAGCTCTCGCGCCAGCAGTCCTTGACCCACTCCCCTACGTTCCCGAGGACATCGTACAATCCGTGTTCGTTCGGACTGAATTCCCCTACCGGTGCTGTTCGGGGATTACCTACAAAAGTAACCATCGCGCCCTGATCGGGAGCGCGGCGGTCATGTGGTGATCGCCTCCCAACTCGCTTCTGCATCCGCGAGCGCCGCCTGGGCTTCATGGTATTCGGCGAGAGACCGCAGGAAGTCGTCTCGGTCAGGGATTACGAGTGTCTCCCCTTCGGGCGAGACCGTCACCGAGCCCATGGGCGCCCCCCCGACCTCGGCCGTTCCCGGCCTGCGTCCTGGACGAATACGAGGTTTCTCCTGATCTGTGGTGGCGTTGCCGATCTTTGCGAACGCTCGGCCCATCTCCTTGAGCTTGTCATGCAGGCATGCCACATGACGTCGCTGCATCTGCATCCGGCGGTAGGCCGCCCCGACCAGCCTGTCCTGTTCGTTTTCGCTCATGCCCGCAATGGTACCGCATCCGCTTGACACGCGCCGCCCCGGCGGTTACTCTTATTCCATAATGAAAGCGCGCAGGAACGGCGGCGGCCCCGGGAAGAGTCACCGGAAGGGCATCTCCATCCAGACGCTGATGAGCATGTTCCCCTCGGACGAAGCGGCAGAGCAGTGGTTCATCGAGAGCCGCTGGCCGGACGGCATCACCTGCGCGAGCTGCGGATCCGACAACGTCCAGGAGAAGACCTCCCACCCGCGGATGCCGCACCGCTGCCGGTCCTGCCGAAAGTTCTTCTCGGTGAAGCACGGCACCGCGATGGAGAGTTCCAAGATCGGCTACCAAGCATGGGCGATCGCCGTCTACATCATGGCGACGGGCCTGAAGGGCACCAGCAGCATGAAGCTGCACCGCGACCTGGACATCACGCAGAAGAGCGCTTGGCACATGGCACACCGCATCCGGGAGAGCTTCGACGAGAACCCGGATCTGTTCGAGGGGCCGGTGGAGGCCGACGAGGCGTACTTCGGCGGCAAGCAGAAGAACCGGCACCGCGATGAGCGGCGCTTCGATGGCCCCGGCCGGTCAGGCAAGCGTGTGGTGGCTGGCGTGAAGGATCGCGCCACCAACCGCATCAGCGCCGCCACCGTCGAGACGACGCGGCGGCGCGAGTTGCAAGGCTTCGTCGCCCAGCGGGCGAGCGTCGGAGCCGACCACTACACCGACGATCTGGCCAGCTACCAGGGCCTGCCGAACCACACGGCAGTCCGGCACTCGATGGGCGAGTACGTCCGGGGCCAAGCGCACATCAACGGGATGGAGTCCTTCTGGTCGATGATGAAGCGGGGCTACTACGGCACCTACCACCGGATGAGCCCCGCGCACCTGCAACGCTACGTCAACGAGTTCGCCGGCCGCCACAACCAGCGCTCCGACGACACCATCGATCAGATGCGGGGCATGGTGCGCGGGATGGTCGGGAAGCGCCTCCGGTACAAGGACCTCGCGGTCGGTCGCCAGAACCCCGACGCCCGCGCCACGTAAGACCTACCCCATATCCTCCATGAATCTCTTGGCTGCAGTCGTAAGTCGATCACTCAACTTCTCGGCAGCCTTGTGGACATAATGCCCGATTTCTTTCACTCCATTGCCGCCATTGACATCGACATCAATCGCCAGTGTGGCAAGGATATTATCGGGTCGGGGTTCCCCATCAAACTCCTTATGGAGATTGAATGTGAACCGCATTTTCTTCTTGTGCGGGATGTTCGTCACCGTCCCAAGACAAATGCGGAAATGATCAGTCACTATGATCTCCGACATAACGGAATCTTCCTCCTCCATCCCTCTTGACGATTCGACAGGAGGACCGGCACACTGCCAGTTGTAGTTACCCTGCCGCCCGTCAATGGGCTGTATGAGCCCGCACCCCCGAACGGATGGGGGGTGCGGGCTTTTCTTACGGTCGAACCATATCAGGGCAGAACAACCCCTGGGTAGCCCAGGTCCTTCATCATCGCGAGCGTCAGCAGGCTCTCCTCCCACGGCGCACGCGGTGACATGATCTGCCTGTGAAATGGCAGGTGGGACTCGTCTGACGTCAGTGGGACGCCGTACTTCTTGACGTCGTCCACATCCCAGGGGAGGCCCGTTCGAGCGAACTGGGCGCGCGCCGTGGCGCCGGTGAAGCGCCACTGGCCACCAGCTACCTCGGTGAGGTTCAGCGCGCGGAACACCACGCGGTCGAACCCCAGGGCGTGGCCGAGTTCGTGGCGCACCAGCTTCTCGATGCGCCCTGGTCCGTCCCAAGCGTAGTCCTCTCCCCGGCTGCGGACATAGTCCTCGTGGATCACGATCCGCGCGAGAATCGGTAGGGCGAACCCTTCCTCCGGGTAGGTGCCTCCAGTGCCGCGCGGTTGGCAGACGAACGCTCGGCCGCCGTTACGCGGCGCGTCCTTGCCGATCTCAACTATCACCGCGATGTCGTCGACCGTCTGCCCTTTGACGAGCCATCCGACGTTTCTGCAGTAGTACGAACGTGAGAGGGGATCGTCCGGTATGTCCCCGGTGATCTTGCTCTCCCACCACTTCACCGCGCGGTCGACTTCGCCCTCGAACACCGACACACGTCCAGAGGCGCGACCGTTCGCGGCGGGCCGTCCGATCGCAGCGGAGTTCACGCCCAGGTAGTGGATGTCGATGTCGAAGTCAGACCGCGGCTCGGGAAGCGCGGGCAGCACATCATCGCAGAATGGGTACCAGTCGATGTCACTTCCACCCTGATTGAGCCGTGATCGGAGAGCCGAAGGCAGGCAGCCGTCGAGCCCGCTACCGTCGATGTCGAGGAAGTGGAGCTTCGTCAGCCGCGCCCATGATGCTGGAATCTCTCCGGTGAGGCCGTTGTATCGAAGGCTCAGGGAGTACAGCTCGGCCAAATCACTGAGTGAGTCCGGCACTGTCCCGTTCAAGTCCATGAATCCGAGACCGATGTACGTCACGCGCCGGGGCCGTCCAGATCCGTGCAATCCGATGCCTATGTGTTCCCATTCTTCTATCGGAGTGGCCGCGTCCCAGCCGAGACCTTCATCGTGTAGTACGTACTGAGCCGCCAAGAGAATGTCGCGGTCGGCCTTCAGACCAGCGTCCGGATCCGTGATCGTCCAAGGCATCGTCCATGTGGCCGAACCGCTCGCGTTCGTCGCCGTGACGGTGATCGTGCCGGTGCCCACCGTGGTCGGCGTGCCGGTGATCCGGCGCGTCGCTGGACTGAACTGCAATCCCGATGGGAGACCGCGCGCGCTGTAGGTCGGCGCCGGATGCCCCACGTCCGCCGCTGGCACCGTGAAGGTGGGGATCGCCGACCCGAGGCTCCATGATTGCGAGTCCCCGGTTCTGTCGGTCCAACTCGGGGCGCGTGGCTCCGGCTCAGTCGGGGGATCGGGCTCTGTCGGGGGATCGGGCTCCGGCTCTGTCGGAGGATCTGGATCAGGTTGGGTTGGCGGGTCGGGCTGCTGCGTCATTTCGTCACAGCCGACTGCCAGCAGCACAGCAAGGATCACCGTCGCGATTCGGGTCGCGATCGAGATTGGTCGGCGCTGACGCACTCGGCGTCGAGCGAAAGTCTCCCTTGGGCCGCTGCTCGTCGGTACGGATCTGGAGCGCGGCCGCCAGGGCAGCGGTAGAGCGCGGTGGAGCGTCTTCA
Organism: Spirochaetaceae bacterium; assembly: GCA_028820215.1. The sequence goes on from JAPPKD010000311.1 coordinate 4,407, forward strand.
TGGTCCCCACCCCCTTTTTTCGGCCCCAGGCATAGGTGCCGGGCCGTATTCAGTACAGGCGACCAAGCGCTGACGCGCACTGGTATCTGTGGTCCCGGTCTGTTCACTCCGGGCCGGGGTAGCTACTCCCCTGCCCATGCGGAGCTCTTGTATTCGACCAGCGACCCGGCATGAGCCGCGCCAGACCTGATCGCCTGTACTGTTGACGGAGGATTGTGCACGAGAGTAACCTATGGCGCAATGGCCAAGGGCGGTACGATGGCGACCGACAACTCCATCGGCGCGATTCTCGCGCGGATGGAACTCAACGAGGACAACGACCACGACGACGCGCAAGCGCCGCCGTTCGTCCTGCGGCCACCACGCGGGCCGATGCGTGGGTCGCGCACCGGCCTCCCGCCCACGCAGAAGCGGCTTGACCAGATTCTCCGACGGAAGGGGTTCTGATTCATGCCGAGGGGGGCACAGGAAAGGAGAGACCGATGCCTGAACCAGAGAATGACGCCCCGAAGCGCGGCCCCGGTCGACCACGCAAGCACCCGTTCCCCTGGGATCAGCCGCTGGGCGTGAGCCCGCGCGTGCTGGCGATGGCGGTGCTCAGGCCCCCGAAGGCCAAGCCTCGCACTGACGAGGAGGAGACCGATCCGCCACCCGATCAACCCTGATCGGCGGGCATGGTTACTTTAGTAGGTAATCCCCTGCTGTTCGGTAGTAACCGTCGTCGCAGGCCGCTACTGTGGCACCGCTCGAGTGCCTCTTCAGGGACTGGTCAGCCCCATTCGAATATCGACATTGAGCCGAAGAACTATCTCCCCAGTACCGCGCCGCACTACTTCCAGCGCGCGCTACGTACTCCCATTCCGCTTCAGTCAATAGCCGGTAGGGCTCCCCGGTCTCTCTCCGCAGCCACGCGACGAATCGCTGCGCGTCCTCCCAACTCACATGGATGACCGGCCGGCGCCCGCGCCCCCACCCTGCGTCGTCGGGAACATAGCCGCCGCAGCCGCCGGCGCTTACGCACGCGTCCCACTCGTCGAACGTCACCTCGTACACACCCACGGCAAACGCCTCGCGTATCGTCACCCAATGCTGAGGTCCTTCGTGCTGTTGGATCCTGCCTTCTTCCGAGGACGGCGACCCCATCAGGTAGCTACCGGCCGGGACAACCACCATCGCAATGTTGCGCGCAACCTCGACTGCGGCCGCTCTTGCTCTGGCTGCTGCTTCGGCCCTCGCTTCGGCTTCGGCTTTCGCTGCTGCCTCGGCTTTGGCTATAGCCGCTACGGCTTCGGCGGCTCTCTCCGCAGCTTGCGTAGCCGTATGCAGCAGACTCAGTGAATCCCGGTAGTGCGTTGCTACCCGCCCGGCAATCTTCAGGTAGTGGGTCACCGCCGAAACAGCCTCCTCGTACTCACCAGCCATATGCAGAACCTGTGCGTACTTGAAGTGGAATTCGTCTGGAATAGTCAGGTCATGCTGCTCCTGCAGCGCGAAGATCTTGCCCAAGGCCTCGGCGGCTGCGGCGTAGTTCTTCTGCGTGATGTAGTCCTCCGCCTGGACCAGATGCAGGTCGGCCTGAATCGCGGGATCCAAGTCGGCGGCCAAAGGCCATGTCGTCAAGACCAGTAAATGGAGTGCCGCGACGGTGAGTGCCGAGGGTCTCATCACTCCCTCCGCATAGGTACGTGGGGCGTCCGTGCTCCCGTGTCGGACTCCGAGAGCAGGTTTGGGTTGCGCGCCAAGCTGCGAGTCTGCGGTGGACATGGGTGTTCAGCCTCCGGACGAACAGGTCGGTCTGGCTCGGCAGTGAAGCCGCACTCTTCGCATCGGTAGGAGGGTATGCAGAATTGGTTAGTGCCGCAACCGCCGGCCCGCCGTAGGAGCGGGTCCCCACGCTTCTTCTCAAACGCCTGCCGGTAGTGCTTGGCTACCTGTCTGGCTTGGCCGCCCGGCCGCCCGGACTCGGATTGACACGGCGCGGAGGGGCGCGCACGGTGTTCCCCATGGAGAGGATCACCGCCGCGGGAGAACCACGATCGACGGCGGTTCGCTTCAGCCTCCGTCCGCGCGTCGCGGCGAGCATCTGCTTCATCCTGGCTTCCGCCGTTACCCTCACGGGACTGCTGAACCACTACGAATACCAGAAGTACCTGGCCGGCCTGCTGCGCGACCGGCACGCGCTCGTGCTGCAGGACATCGGTCACAACATAGAGGCGTCGCTGTCGCTGGGACTGGCCCTGAACGCGCTGCCCGGCGTGGACGGGGACCTGTTGGACAGCATGCAGCAGCACGACCAGGTGCTCTCGATCGAGATGTTCGACGAGCACGGGATCGTCCTCTACGGCACCGACGAGAGCCTGCGCGGGGACCTGGTGTCCGAGGACTGGGTTGCCGCGTGGAACGCGGGCGAGCCGGTCTGGTCGCGGCTGGAGCCGGACGCGCACGTGGTCGGCCTGCGGGTGGAGAACAGCCTGGGGCAGGCGGTCGGATCGCTCGCGCTGCGTTTCTCACGCGCGGAGTTCGACGAGAACGTGCAGGACATGGCGCTGCGGATCGCCGGTCTGTGCGCGGCGGTCGTGGTCGGGTTCGTGCTGCTCGGCGCCGTCCTGTCGGTGTTCGTGACGCGGCCGTTGCGGCAGCGCCTGCATGCGATGCAGGCGCCCATCGATCCCGGGATCGAGATCCATGCCGGGATGGACCCCGATCCGCACGCCGTGCGGTTCGCGGAGACGACGGAGGCGGCTAGCCGAGCGGTTTCCAACGGGGCCGAGGAGATCCGCCGGATCGCGCGGGAGGCCGGCCGGCAGGTCGGCGCCGGCAGCGCGCGATGAGCGCGGCTTCCGCTGGTGTCCGCCGCGGCAGCGCGCCGGACCGGACCCCGGCAAGATCCGAGCGGAGCGTCTACCGCAGCGTGGTCCTGCGGCTGGCCGGCCTGACGGCGCTGCTGCTGATCCTCTCCCAGGGGGCCCTGTCGTTGCTGCTGGCCCGGACCTTCGAGGACACCCTGCTTCCCGAGGTCCGGCGCAAGGCGGAAGTCGCCGGCGAGCTGGTGGCGGAGCAGATCGGCTATGCCGTGTCGCTGGGCATCCCGCTGGGCTCGCTGGTGAAGATGGACGAGTTCCTTGACGGCGTGCTCGCGGACAACGAGGACTTCACCTACGTGGCCGTCCTGGATCTGAACGGCGCCGAGCTCTATGCACGGGGCATCGCGGAGGACTCGATCCGCGACGCCGGCGGCGGGGAGCTGGTGGAGCTGCCGGTCAGGCTCGACGACGGGAGGCAGGTGGCGTCCCTGCAGGTTCAGGTGCAGGAGGGGACGGTGCGCTCCGAGCTGGCGGCGCTGCGCCTGGACATCGGCACCGTGCTGCTGGTCACCCTGCTGATCGGGATCGAGTTGCTGGTGGCCCTGGTGGTGGTCAGGGTCTCGGGGCCGATTCGCCTGGTGGATCGCCTGCTGGAGCTCAGCGCCAGGGGCGACTTCGGCAGCCGCTTCGGCGTGCGCCACCGGGACGAGGTGGGCCGCTTCGGGCAGCTCATCAACGCCGCGCTGCACCGCATCAACGCCGCGTTCGCGGACCTGGTGGAGGAGGCCGAGGACGCGCACGAGGTGCAGCTCGACCGCGGCGTCCAGAGGCGCATCCGCGACGTGCTCGACGACATCCGGGCGCGCTTCCACTTCGCGTTGCCCGGCTCGGAAAACACGCTCGTTTCCCGCTCGCCGATGGACGTGCGGATTCCGTTCTTCCTGTTCATGCTGGCACAGGAGATCTCGCGTCCGTTCCTGCCGCTGTTCTTCAATGACATCTACGTGCCCATCGCCGGCCTGAGCCGCGAAGTGGCGATCGGCCTGCCGATCACGGCGTTCATGGCCATGGTGCTCATCGCGACCCCGATGATCGGATCGCTGACCGACCGCATCCCACCGCGCGGGATGTTCGTCGCCGGCATCGTCCCGTCCGTGGCGGGACACCTGGGCACGGCGTTTGCGTCGACGATCGTCGAAGGACTGCTGTGGTGGACCCTCTCGGGTCTGGGCTACGGCATCATCTTCATCTCCGCCCACGCGTACGTCGCCCAGCATTCCGAACGTTCGAACCGGGCCGTGGGCATGTCGGGCTTTCTCGGGGCCGTGTTCGCGGCATTCGTGTGCGGCCCGGCGATCGGCGGAATGCTGGCGGGCCGCCTGGAGTACCGGAACACCCTGCTGGTCGCCGCCGCGCTCGCGGCGGTCGCTGCGGCGGCAGCGCTCGTGACCATCGACCCGGGGGGCGTGCGCCGCGTGAGCCGCGGGAAAGGCGGCCTGCGCGGCTGGCTCCGGTTGCTCGGGCACCGCCAGTTCATGGCCGTGACGGTATTCACCGCGTTGCCGAGCAAGTTCGTGCTCGGCGGCCTGTTCTTCTACCTGGTGCCGCTCTACCTGGAGTTCCTCGACAACACGCAGTCGAACATCGGCCGGGTGATGATGGTGTACGGCATCGCCTGCGTCGTGGTCACGCCTTTGGTCGCTCGAGCCGCGGACCGGCTCAGGCGGCCACGGCTGCTGATGATCGCCGGCAATTGCGTCCTGGGCGTGGGGTGTGCGCTGCCGGCGCTGGCGGACGCGACCGGGCTGGTGCTCGCGTCGGTGGCCCTGATGGGAAGCGGGTTCGCGATCGTGACCGTGCCGCAGCTCGCCGTGATTCAGGAGATCGCGCAGGAAGCCAGCGGCGAGGTGGGAATCAGCCCGGGCGGGATCGTCGGCATGTTCCGCACCCTGGAGCGGATCGGCACCGCGGGAGGAGCGGTGGTGGTGGGGGCTGTGGCGGCTGCCACGGCATACGGGCAGGCGATGCTCGCCGTCGGCGTCCTGGTGCTGATCTGCACGGCGGTCTATGTCGTGTTGAGCCGTGCCGGCGCGCCGGCGCGGGAGGCGGCATGAGAAGGCTCACCTCACCCCGCGGGCTCGCGGCAGCCATCTTCGTCGCGCTTGCCGGCGCGGCGGTCGCCCAGACCCCGGCGGGCGCCCGGACCCAGGAAGACCCGTTCCACGTGTTCCTGGTGGTGTGGCGGGGCGAGACCGACGTCGAGCACGGCTTCCGGGCCCACATGCGGGAGCGCGGCATCCCCGTGCGCTACACGCTGCGCAACCTGGAGCAGGACCGGGGCAATGTCCCCGGGATCGTCGCCGAGATTCGCTCCGCCCAGCCGGACCTCGTGCACACCTTCGGCACCTCGGCGACGCTCGGCATCCTGGGGCCTCGCGAAGCCGCGGACCCCACGGCGCACGTGCAGGGGATACCCGGCGTATTCTCGATCGTCGCCTACCCGATCGAGGCCAACATCGTGGAGAGCTTCGAGTCGACCGGCCGTCCCGTCACCGGCACGGCGTTTCTGCCGCCGGTGAAGAAGCAGCTCGACGCCCTGCTGCAGTACCGCTCCGTCGAGCGTCTGGGCGTGGTCTACAACTCCCTGGAGCGCAACTCGGAGATCAACATCAAGGAGCTCCGCGAGGAGGCCGCGGAGCGCGGCATCGAGCTGCTGGAGGGGCCGGCACCGCTCGACGCCGACGGCAGGCCGGATCCCGGCCGGCTGACCGAGGTCGTCAACGGGCTGGCGGACGACGGAGCCGAGTTTCTCTACATGGGTCCCGATTCGTTCGTGACCCGCAACGACGTCCGCATCACGGAGGCGGCGGTAGCGCGCGGCATACCGGTCTTCGCCGGCACCGAGGCGAGCTTCGCGGGTTCCCAGGCGATGCTCGGCTTCGTCAGCCCCTACTACCTGGTCGGCAAACTGGCAGGCGCGCAGGCCGAGCGGATTCTGGTCGATGGCGAGCCGCCGGCGGACCTCCCGGTCCGCTCGCTCGGCCGGTTCTCACTGGTGATCCGCATGTCGGTCGCTCTGGAGTTGGGGATCTATCCTCCGTTGGATCTGCTGCGCGTGGCGCAGGTGGTGGAGTAGGTCCGATGGGCCTCAAGGCGCGGATCGGGATCATCGTCGTCGTGTTCATGGCGGTGATGGTGGCCGGCCTGGTGCTCGCCGGGAGCCAGCGCGAGCAGGCGCTGCGCGAACAGCTCGACCGCACCGCCATGACCGGCAGCCGCGCACTCTGGAGCAAGATCGTGGAGACCGGCGTGCAGCGCATGCGCGAGCGCACGCCGATCGTCGCGGAGAACCGGGCGCTACGCGACGCCCTGGCCGGCGGGGACCGCGGCGAGATCTCGCAGGCGGCGCAGGCGGCGCTCAGCAACCTGCGGCGCGCCGGCGGCGTGACCCGCCTGGACCTGGTCTCACCCGGCAGGGAAGTGCTGTATTCCTCGCAGCCGGCGTTCGAGCCGGCGGCGGCTGCCAGCGACGAGGCGCTGGCGCGGATGATCGAGCGGGGATGGACCGGCGGCGGCGTGGCGATCGACGCGGAGCGCAACGTGACGCTGTCGGTCGGCGTTCCCCTGCACGGCGCGGACGGCGCGACGCTGGCGGTTGCCGTCCTGGCCGTCGACATCCTGGAGGCGCTGACCGAGTTGAAGGAGGACACCGGGGCGGAGGCGCTGATCGTGAACCGGCGGGGCCGCCTGCTGGTGGGGACCGATCCGGAGATCTGGGAGCTCATCCGCGAGACGGGATGGCTGCCCGGAAGCACGTCGGAGCCGGTCCGAAGCGGCGACCAGGTGTTCTCGCACGCGGCGTTTCCGCTGGAAGCCGAGCTGGGCAACCTGGTTGCGCGCGTGGTCACGGTGCAGGACGTCAGCGCCGTCTACGCCGGTCAGCGGCGGGTCAGCCTGATCACCGCCCTGGCGGGAGCGGGATTCGTGCTCGCCTCGCTGGTGGGGCTCACCCTCTACCTGCGCGGCGCGCTGTCCCGTCTGACCGAGGGCGTCGTCGTGCTGGACGCGCTGTCCCGCGGCGACACGCAGGCGACCGTTGCGGTCAGCGAGGAGGAGTCGGACGACGAGGTGGCGCGCATCGCCCGCGCCGTGAACACGTTCCGTACGCAGACGCTGACATTGCGCCGGCACCGCCGCCGGGCGCTGCTGCGCCGGCGCCAGCAGGAGCGGTTCATTCAGGGCGAGATGACTCGCCTTGCCGACACCCTGAACGAGGAGGAGCGGCGGGACATCCTCAACGACCTTGCCGAGGTGCAGGCGCCGGCGGCCACGGTGGAGGTGGACGCGGCCGGCGACAACGACAGCGGCAACGAGCTGCAGATGATCGGGCTGGCCTTCCAGAAGATGACCAGCCGGGTCGGCCGCCAGCAGGAACGGCTGACGACGCTGGTGGCCCAGTTGCAGGAGGCGCTGCGCACCAGGACCGCGTACATGGCCCTGCAGCGCGATCTGCAGATCGCCAGCCGCGTGCAGCGCTCGTTCCTGCCCGGCGAGCGCTTCGAGGCGCCGGGCGTCAAGATCCAGGCCGCCATGCATCCCGCCAAGGAAGTCGGCGGGGACTTCTACGACTTCTTCCGGCTGGACGAGAACCGCATCGGCGTCGTCGTCGGCGACGTCGCCGGCAAGGGCGTGCCGGCGTCGATGTTCATGGCGGTCACGCGCACGGTCATACGCGCCACCGCCCGGCAGGTGGAGCACGGTCCCGGCGAGTGCCTGCGGATGGTCAACGACACCCTGGTCGAGGCCACCGCCGGGGACATGTTCGTGACGGTCTTCTACGGCGTGTACGACGTTCGCGACGGCAGCTTCGTGTACGCAAACGGCGGCCACAACTCGCCGGCGCTGGTGACCGACGGAGGGGTGGAACGGATCCCGCTGACCGGGGGCGTCGCCCTGGCCATGTTCGACGGGCTCACCTATGACGAAGCGGCGGTGAGCGTTCCGCCCGGCGGCAAGCTGTTCGTCTATACCGACGGCATCCCCGAATCGGCCGACGTGACCGAGGAGGAGTACGGCTACGAGCGCATGGAGGACAGCCTCCGGGACAGCGCCGACCGCGGCACCGGCGACACGCTGGAGATGATGCTGCGATCGATCGAGGAGTTCGCCGGCGAGGCGGCTCAGTTCGACGACGTCACCATGGTCGTCCTCGGCCGCGAGACGGTCGAGGACGAGATCGCGGTCCGGCGCTTCTCGCTGCGCAACAACCGCGCGGACCTGCCCCGCATCGGCGAGGAGATGCGGGCGTTCGCCGAGAGCGCCGGCATCGGCCAAACCGGCGCAGGGCACCTCCGGCAGGCGCTGGAGGCGGTCGTGATCGATGCGATCGACGAGCGGCTGTCGGCGGTCAGCGAATACGAGATCGCGGTGTCCGCCACGCTCGACGGCGGCGTGGCGGAGGTCACGGTGGAGGATGACGGAGGCGCCTACGATCCGCTGGAGGAGCCTGCGCTGGCGGACGGGAGCGGACCGGGCGAAGCGGAGGAGCCGGCAAGCCTGGGAGCGGGGCTGATGCGCCGCTCGCTGGTGGACGAGGTGTCCTACATGCGCGTGGGCGAGCGCAATCGGCTCACGCTGCGCAAACGGGTCGACGCATGACGATGCATGAGCCTCCGGTCGACCCGAGTGATGGTTTTCGGCTACCATCGGAGGCCACGACGCGGCGCGGCAGGCGCCGCATGACGGGAGAAGGATGAGTGCAAATCAGCAGTGAGCGCGACGGCAGCGCGTTGATCGTCGCCGTCGACGGTCGCATCGACGGCAGCAATTCCCAGGAATTCCAGGACCGGTTCGAGGAAGTGGTCGGCGACGACGATTCCGCGGTGGTCCTGGACATGGACAAGCTTACCTACATCAGCAGTTCCGGCCTGCGGGCGACGCTGCTGCTCGCCCGGAAGCTGCAGCGGCAGCAGGCCAAGTTCGCCATCTGTTCGCTCTCGCCGTCGATCAAGGAAGTGTTCGAGATAAGCGGTTTCGACCGCATCATCCAGGTGCACGCCTCCAGGGAGGAAGCCACCCAGGCGGTGAGCGCCTGACATCGATGGGTTCCGTGGGGGCGACCACCGGCCGCACGGAACCTCCGCGCGGCGGCGAGAGCCGCGCATGAGGCGCTCGCGCCGGAGGCGGCGCGAACGGGGGAGGCTCCGGGCGTGAGCGCCGACTTGCATCTGAAGCTGGAAGCAGACCCTGAACGGCTTTCGGACATCACGGATGCCATCGAGGAACTGGGAGAGCGCGAGCGGTGGCCGCCGGACTTCCTGTTCCGCATGAACCTCGTGCTCGAGGAGATGACCCTCAACGTGATGACCCACGGCCGCGAGGCCGGGGCGAGCGAGCTGGAGGTCATCGTGGCGTGCGAAGCGGACACCGTCACCATCGAGATTTCCGACGACGGCCCGCTTTTCGATCCGCTTCAGGACGCTCCGGTCCCCGATACGGACGCGGCACTCGACGACCGCCCGGTCGGCGGCCTGGGCGTCCACCTGGTCCGCGAGATGATGGACGAGGTCAGCTACCGCTACGAGGACGGCAGGAACCGTCTCCTGTTGAAGACCAGCAAGACAGATAACGCTTGACCGGCAAGGCAGTTAACGCAGGCTCGGCAGCACCGGGGCCGGGCGCGTACGTTGACAGCGCTCCCTGAGGGGCGCACAGTAGACTTCTCATGCGGAACGCCGTGTCCACGGCTTCCACCCTGACCAGACGGGCTCCTTTGGCGGCGTTGTGGAGGCGGATCAAGCTCGAACGGGCTTGGTACGCCATGATGGCGCTGCCGGTCGTCTACCTCGTAATCTTCCACTACGTGCCGATGGCCGGCATCGTCCTGGCCTTTCAGGACTACAAGATGGGCCGCGGCGTGTTCGGCAGCGACTGGGTCGGCTTCAAGTGGTTCATCCAGTTCTTCGAGTCGTTCTATTTCTGGCGGCTGATGCGCAACACGCTGCTGCTCAGCTTCTACAGCATCGTCTTCGGCTTTCCCGTGCCGATCATCTTCGCGCTGATGCTCAACGAGATGAAGGTGCTGCCGCTCAAGCGGGTGGTGCAGACCGTGAGCTACCTCCCGCACTTCATATCGCTGGTGATCATCGTCGGCATGCTGGTCACCTTCCTGTCGCCGAACAACGGCATCATCAACATCGTCATCAAGTCGCTGGGCGGCGAACCGATCAACTTCCTGGGCCTGCAGAGCTGGTTCCGGCCGCTCTACATCGGCTCCGGCATCTGGCAGCACTTCGGCTTCAGCTCGATCATCTACCTGGCCGCGATCGCCGGCATCAGCCAGGAGCTCTACGACGCCGCCGAGGTTGACGGCGCCTCGCGCATCCAGCGGATCCGCTTCGTCACCATCCCGGGGATGGCGCCGACGATCATCATCCTGCTGATTCTGAACCTGGGACGAGCGCTGGCGGTCGACTGGGAGAAGGTGCTGCTCATGTACACGCCGGCCACCTATGAGGTGGCCGACGTGATCGCCACCTACGTCTACCGCCGCGGCATCATTGACAGCAAGTACGGCTTCGGCTCCGCCGTAGGGTTGTTCGCAAACGTCATCAATCTGATATTCCTGGTGGTCTTCAACCGGCTGGCGCGCCGCTTTACGGACACGTCGCTCTGGTGAGCTCGCCATGACGGGGAGGCTCGGCGTCAGGAGGGCGCTCACGATCGAGGACGTGGCCGTCGATGCATTCGTCTACGTCGGCGTGGCAATCGCCTTCGTCATCACGCTCTATCCGTTCGTGTTCGTGCTCAGCATGTCGATCAGCGATCCGGTGGCGGTGGTGCGCCGGGAGATATTTCTGCTCCCGAAGGGGTTCAGCCTGGACGCCTATCGGACGGTGCTCAACGATCCGGTCGTGCTGCGCAGCTACTACAACACGATCTGGTATACCGGCGTCGGCACGGCGTTGAACCTGGTCTTCACGGTGATGGCCGCCTATCCGCTGTCCAAGCGCAACTTCTCGGCGCGCCGCGTGCTGATGTTCCTGTTTGTCTTTACCATGTTCTTTTCCGGCGGGTTGATTCCGCTGTTCGTGCTGGTGGTCAAGCTCGGGCTCTACGCCACGCGCTGGGCGATCGTGATCCCGACGCTGATCGCCACCTTCAACCTGATAATCTGCCGCACCTTCTTTCAGACCCTGCCGGAAGACCTGTTCGAGTGCGCCCGCATCGAGGGCGCGGGCGAATGGCGGATCGTCTGGAAGATCGTGGTGCCGCTGTCCAGGCCGATCATCGCCGTGCTGGTGCTGTTCTACGGGGTGAACCACTGGAACAGCTTCTTCCCTGCCCTGCTCTACCTGCCGAAAGCCGAGCTGCAGCCGATCCAGATCTACTTGCGCAGGGTGCTGATCCAGGCATCGCCTGAGGCGGTGCAGCAGTTCGAGACCGGCGAGCAGGGTGAGGGCGTCATGGCGATGGTGCAGATCAAGTTCGCGGTGATGATCGTGGCGGTGCTGCCGATCCTGCTGCTTTATCCGTTCCTGCAGAGGTATTTCGTGAAGGGCGTCCTGATCGGCGCCCTCAAGGGGTAGATCCGGCGGTCAGGAGGGCTGGCCGGTGAGCTGGTTGGTGGACCAGTCGATAACCACCGAACGACGGAACGAAGGAAGGAGAACGACATGAAACTATCGAGGATCGCGGTCCTGGGTATGGTGCTGAGCCTGGTTGCCGCCGGCGCCTTCGGCGCGGGCACGGAGGAAGGGATGGCGCCCGGCGAGCTGCCTACCCTGCACGTGGCCACGCACACCGGCTGGGCCGCCAGCCTGCAGCCGGCCAGCAACGATCTGCCGGTCTACCAGGAGCTGGAGCGCCTCAGCGGCGTGCACGTCGAGTGGGAGAACATCCAGGTCAAGAACTACGCGGAAGTGATGAAGGCGCGCCTCGCCGCCGCCGTGGATCTGCCCGACGTGATCAACATGTCGCTGTTGGGGGACATCGGCCAGCACGGCCGTGACGGACTGATCATCCCGCTCAACGACCTGCTGGAGACCCACGCGCCCAACATCAACAAGTGGTGGAACACCGGCACCAACAGCATCTACAAGATCCTGGACACCAGCCCGGACGGGAACATCTACGGCGTGGGCAACTACGTGCTGCCGCACTACCTGTCTTTCGGGCCGCTGTGGAACGTGTTGTGGCTGGAAGCGGTGGGCATCGCGGACATGCCGGAGACGCAGGCCGACATGATGACGGCGCTGCGGGCGTTCCGGGACGACGACCCCAACGGCAACGGCAAGCAGGACGAGATTCCCCTGACGCCGGCCGCCGGCCGCGGCTATCTGCGGTATCTCGGCAACCTCTACGGGTTCGAGTACTCGATCATGACCGACTACCTGGTCGACGACGGCGGACAGGTCTTCTGGATCTTTCAGAGCCCACGGATGAAGGAGTACCTCACCTGGCTGAATCAGCTCTACACGGAAGGGCTGCTCGACAAGGCGTACGCCACCGACAGTTGGACCGAGACCCTGGAGAAGGTTTCGAACGACCAGGTCGGGCTGATCTCCTGTTGGACCACCTTCGCCAGGATCTACTCGGGCGCCCATCCCTCCGGAAAGCCCGACGCGTCGATCCCGGTCTTCGTGAACGGGCCGCCCATCGAAGGGCCGTACGGCGACAAGTTCTTCGTGAAGCGCGAGCGATACGGCGGCGACCAGATGGGGATCACGAAGGACGCCAAGCAGCCGGAAGTGGCCATGCACTGGATCGACTTCATCCGCAACAGCGATGAAGCGCTGATGCTGCAGAACTTCGGCATCATCGGGGACACCTACCGGATGGTGGACGGAGAGATCGAGACCATCGGCAGCGAGGACAAGCCGTTCGACGAGCGGCTCCGCGAGATCGGCGGCAGTCAGCCCCCGTACGCCCACCTGCAGTGGGCCTACGCCTGGGACTTCCGCAACCCGCAGTGGGTCCTGGACAACAACAACGCCTACCAGAAGTACTACCGGTCGCCTTCGTTCCCGCAGGTGCGGCCGACCCTGGACGAGCAGGAGGTCTTGAACCGCCTGCAGGCCGACCTGAACACCTATCGGACGGAGTGGTTCGACAAGTTCGTCACCGGCCAGGAGCCGCTGAGCAAGTTCGACGAGTTCGTCGACGGCTTGAACAAGCTCGGCGCCCAGGAAGTGATCGCCGTGCGCCAGCAGCAGTACGAGCGCTACGGAGAGCTGGTCGGCAACTAGAGTCGACGAGGATCGATCTTCTACACGAGCAGGCGGGCAGGTCGCCCGCCTGCTTGATGATGGCGCGGTGACCGTGGGGCAGGGCTCGGGGTTACGCGACCTTGCGTGGGCGGATGGCCTGCAGGGCAGCATGCGCAGTCCGTTCGGCGAGTGCGAGCTCGTATCGGGTTTGCAGGTTCATCCAGCTCTGGGCGTCAGTATTGAAGTACCTGGCAAGGCGAAGCGCGGTTTCGGCCGTGATGCCGCGCCGGCGCCGCACGATTTCGTTGACTCGTGCCGGTGTCACGCCGATGGCCCTCGCCAACGACGTGGCGGACAGCTCGCACGGCTCCATGAAGTCGTGCTTCAGGATCTCACCGGGGTGAACGGGTTCCAGTGCCTTCATACGAGTTGCCTCCTCAGTGGTAGTCGACGATCTCTGCATCGTATGCGTTGCCATCCTCAAAGCGGAAACAGAGTCGCCATTGAGCCAGGCGGGCCGACGGCCTGGGGCAGCCGGTGAGCGCCCCCGCGCCGCCTCCGGTATCCTGGCGCTTCCCGCGCACCGATCCGGTCGTCGCTCCGGGGCTGGGCGGAGATGCCGATGCCCACCGTGCCTCGAGTCCGCACGTGCTGAGGTTCGGCGACGAATACCACATGTACTACTGGGGCACAGGCGCGGACGGTTTCCATCGGATCTGTCGGGCAGTCGCCCCGACGGAGGCACCGCATGAGTGGCGCTTCTCCGGCTCGGCCCTGGAGCGCCAAGCCGGCACCGCCTACAACGCAGTGGGGCCGAGCTTTCCGTTCGTCATGCCACGCGAAGACGGACCGTGGCTGATGTACTACGGGGCGTGGGGTGTGTCCAGAGACGACGGCAAGCTGGCCAATACGACCGGTTTCGCGCTCAGCGATGACCGTGGCCGCACGTGGAGGCATGCCGGCGAGTCACCGGTGCTGGCGCTGGACCGTCCCTGGGATCACGAGGGCACCGGCAGCGTCTGCGCGCTCGCCCACGGCGGCGTCTTCCGCATGTACTACACCGCACTGGGCGACTACTCGCCCAAGCCGGCGGGTGTGCGGACCGGTCATGGGGACGTGATTCCACACATCGGTGTGGGCTATGCCGAGTCGACCGACGGCATCCGCTGGACCAAGCCGCTGGACGGCCTCTTGGTAAGCCCCCGCGGATTCGCCACGGAGCCGTTCGAGTACATCGTTTCCAAGCCGTTCGTGCTGCGTCGGGACGGCCGCTGGACGATGTGGGTCAACACCTTCGGCACGGCGTATCGCGTGCGCAGCCTGACCAGCGGCGACGGCGTGAACTGGACCTGGACGGACTCCGGACCCGACGGCGACCTGGGAGTCGGCGCGGCCGGCAGCTTCGACGACCACCAGCGGTCCTACGCTGCGGTGCTCGCGCACGACGGCGGGCTGCGCTGCTGGTACACGGGTAACGGCTTCGGGCAGACCGGCATCGGCTACGCCACGACCGTTCAGTCGGGCGGGGGAGGAGTCCTCTCGGCATAGAGCCACGCGTCGAACAGGTCGTCCAGGTCGCGTTCCGCGATTTCCTCGGCGACCGCCACGAAGTCTGCGGTCGTCACGTTGCCGCCCGCGTGGCGGGCCACGTACTCGCGCAGCACCTGGAAGAACGCATCATCGCCGATCTCTTCCCGCAGCGCGTGCAATGCCATCGCCCCTCTCCAATAGACCGTCAGGGCGAAGGGATCTGCGGGGTCAGGATCGCCCGGCGGTCCCAGATCAGGTCTCCACACGACGTCCCAGAACCTGTCGAACAAGACGCTGTCGGGGAGGCCTCGGCCGAGTTTGTGGTCTTGCCACAGCCACTCGGCGTACGTGGCGAACCCTTCGTTGAGCCATATGTCCCGCCACGAGGCCGGCGTAAGCAGATTGCCGAACCACTGGTGCGCGAGCTCGTGCGCGACGATCCAGTCGCCGCGGGACGCAAGGGTTCGCGCTTCGTAGACGGGCCTTGGTTGCGTCTCCAGTGCCAGGAACGGGAGCGGACCGTCGATCACGATCGCACCGGTGGAGTCGAACGGGTACGGACCGAACACGTCGCTGAAGAAGCGGATCATCGCCGCCGTGCGGTCCAGGTGGCGCCGGACCGCAGCGTCGACCGATCGCTGGATCCAGTTGACGACGGGTACTCCTGAGTGTGGTACCGCAACCTCGTCGAAGCGAGCGATTGCAAGGACGGTCAGATAGCTTGCCATGGCATGACCGCTCTCCCATACGTAGGTGCCCCCATCGCCGTGATCGACGGTCTCGACCAGCTCACCGTTCGTTACCGCCTCATAAGGATCCGGGACGGTGATCCTGAACGTGTAGGTCGCCTTGTCCGATGGATGTTCGTTGACTGGGTACCAGTAAGACGCCCCCCACGGTTCGCCGACCGCGACGATCCCCGCGTCGTAGCGGATCCAGCCCTGCAGGGGAGAGGTTTCGGACGCTGGCTGATGCGAAGGACGCCCCTCGTATGCCACGGCGGTTCTGAAGGTCCTTCCTGACCGGACCGGCACGGCGGGTGTGATGGTCAGCTCGAATCCGTCGCGGGCGTGGCCGGCGGGCCGGCCGTTCACGCTGACCTCCGTGACCTCGAGTCCGCGAAAGTCCAGATTGAATGACGAGAGATCCTGGGTTGCGACCGCGTCGATCCGCGCGCTGCCGGCGATCCGGTTCGCGTCCACGTCGACGTGGAGCTCCAGCGTGTAGTGGGAGACGTCGTAGCCGCCGTTGCCAAGGCCGGGATACAGCGGATCGCCTACCCCCGGAGCACCCGGTCGCGGATCGAACCCGGAGGTCAACTCGACGTCGAACGCGGCCAGCACGGCGGCTGAAAGGCATGCCATGCCCACCCGCGCGATCGCGCCGGCGACGTTCCGCAGAGACCCGGAACCCACGCCGCGGCGTCTCGTTCTCGGTCCACGGCGTCAATGTGTGCGGGCGAGGCGGTATCGGCTACTCTGACGGCGCACCGGGGAGGTTCCATGCACGAAGGTGAGATACGCGTCGGCGTGATCGGTGTCGGCCGCGGCGAGAGCTTCATCAAGGGCGCCACGGACGCAGTGGGGATGAAGCTGGTCGCCATCTGCGACGTGTGGGAGGAGCGGCTGCAGGCCGCCGGCCGCACCCACGGGGTCGCCACCTACACGGACTACGACGCGTTCCTGGAGCACGACCTGGACGCGGTGATCCTGGCCAACTACTTCCACGAGCACGGGCCGTTCGCGGTCAAGGCGCTCGACGCCGGCAAGCACGTCCTCAGTGAGACCTCGTCGAACGGCACGATCGCCCAGGGCGTGGCGCTCTGCCGGGCGGCGGAGCGCTCGGGCTGCGTCTACATGCTGGCCGAGAACTACTGCTACACCGTCTTCAGCCAGGAGATGCGCCGGCTGTACCGCACCGGCGAGATCGGCCGGGCCACCTATGCCGAGGGCGAGTACAACCATCCCATGGCACCCGACGCCCGCCTGCGCCTGGCGCCGGGCGAGCACCACTGGCGCAACTGGCTGCCGTCCACCTACTATTGCACTCACGCGCTGGCGCCGCTGGTCTACATCACCGGGTCGATGCCGAGGATCGTCAACGGCCTGTCCATCGCCGCCCCGGAGGTCGACCAGCTCAGCATGCGCCGCAGCGATCCCGGCTCGGTGATCCTCTGCCGCATGGACGACGGCTCGGTGTTCCGGATCTTCGGCCTGGTGCTGCCGGGACATAGCTGCTGGTATCGCGTGCACGGCACGCAGGGGGCGATGGAGATCGCGCGCGGGCCGGGCTACTTCGGTCCGGGCGAGGTGCGCGTCTGGCACGAGCCCTGGAACCGCTGGCCGGAGCAGCCGCTGGAGCGGAGCTACCTCCCCGACTGGCCCGAGCACGCCGAGCTGGCCGAGCGCGCCGGCCACGGCGGCGGGGACTTCTGGACCAACTATGACTTCGCGCGCGCCATCCGCTCGGGCGAGCAGCCGTTCCTGGACGTCTACCGGGGCGTGGCCATGAGCTCGGTCGGCATCCTGGCGTGGCGGAGCGCGTTGCAGGACGGCCAGCCGGTCGAGGTCCCCGACTTCGCCGACGAAACGCAGCGGAAGAGATACGAGGACGACACCTGGTCGCCGTGGCCGGACGGCGCCGAGCCGCCGGATGCGCCGCCCAGCATCGCGGCGACCCGCGAGCCGACCACGGCGGCGAAGGCGCGCGCCCGGGAGCTCTGGGACGAGATGGGATACGGGGGCAGATGATGGCGATCGGCACCGAGTCACAGGCCACCGCCGAGCACGTGACGCAGCTCCAGCAGGACGGTTATTGCGTGATCCGCGGGCTGTATTCCGAGGAGGAGACGCGCCCGGTCCGCGCGCGGATCGAGGCGATGTACGAAGGGCGCCACGACTACGGGTGGCCCAACCCGCATCTGCAGACCTGGGACCCGGAGGACCGCGACACGCCCGGCGGCAACTACCGCTCCGGCTCGCTGCAGCGGCCGGCGGACATCGAGTCCGTCTTCGCCGATTTCGCGGCAAGCCCGAAGCTGACCGGCGCGATGGAGACACTGCTCGGCGGCCCGGTCCGCCACTACACCGACCAGACGATCTTCAAGCCGTCGGTGTTCAAGGCCGGGCGCAGCTTCTACCACCAGGACTGCTTCTACTGGAAGCTGCGGCCGAAGGTGTGCCTGAACTGCTGGGTGGCCCTCGACCGGGTCGACCGCGGGATCATGGCGTTGGGCTTCCTGCCCGGCTCGCACCGCCGCTGGCGGGTTCAGTTCCACGAGGCGTACTGGGACCAGGTGCCCAAGCACGGCCGCGACGGCAGCACGTACCAGCGCCGGCGGATACCGCTTTCGGTCGTCGACGACTCCGCCGAGGCGCTAATTCCCGGAGAACCCGGCGACGCGTTCTTCTTCGACAACTACATCTGGCACCGCGGCGAGCCCAACCTGGGCGAGGTCAACCGCGCCGCGTACGCAATCGCCTACCAGCTCGACCGCGACGACAACCGGCTGACGGACACGGAGTTCGCGGAGCTGACCGACGGAGCGCCGTAGCCGGCGGCGGTATAGGAGGGCCTGATGGTCACCGAAGCACACAAGCAGCAGCTCGAGCGGGACGGCTACTGCATCGTCCGCGGCCTGTTCGACCAGGCGGAGACCGTCCCGGTGCGCGCCCGGATGGAGGAGCTCTGGAACGGCTACCACGACTACGGCTGGCCGCACCGCCACCTGCAGACCTGGGACCCCGAGGATCGGGACACCCCCGGCGGGAATTACCGCTCCGGCTCCCTGCAGCTTCCGTCCGCCATCGAAACGGTGTTCGACGATTTCACCGGCCATCCCAAGCTGGTGGGCGCCATGGAGGCGCTGCTCGGCGGGCCGGTGAAGCGCTACACCGACCAGACGATCTTCAAGCCGTCGGTGTTCAAGGCCGGGCGCAGCTTCTACCACCAGGACTGCTTCTACTGGAAGCTGCGGCCGAGGGTGTGCCTGAACTGCTGGATCGCCCTCGATGAGGTGGCGCCGGACGCCATCGCCCTCGGCTTTCTGCCCGGGACGCACGCGAGATGGCGGATCCAATTCCACGAGCAGTACTGGGACCAGGTCCCGCAGCACGGCCGCGACGGCCAGCAGTACCAGCGCAAGCGGATCGCCCTGGACGTGGTGGACGACTCGCAGGAGGACCTGATCTCCGGCGGGCCCGGCGACGCCTACTTCTTCACCAACTACGTCTGGCACCGGGGCGAGCCCAACCTGAGCGGCGTCAACCGCGCCGCCTACGCGATCGCCTACCAGCTCGACCGGGACGACAACCTCCTGTCGGACGACGAGTTCGACGCGCTGATGGACGGGGCTCCGGAGTGACAGAGCCTGCGCTCCGTTCGCTGCGCGACCAGTGGACGGAAGAGGGCTACTGCGTGTACCGCTCGCTGCTGCCGGCGGACGAGGTCGACGAGCTGCTCCGGATCACCGAGCGTGTGCGCCGACAGTGGCTTGTGGCCAGCGCCGAGGACAGCAAGCCCGGTGACCCCGACCGCCACAACATGCGCCACCTGAACCACCCCGGCTACTTCCGCGACCACCCCGGCGAGTTCGTCACGCTCATGAACCTGATCGCCGACGAGCGCATCCTGGCCTTCGCCCGCGAGCTGCTGGACGGCGAGCCGGTGTTCCGCGCCACCACCCTGTGGTTCGAGCCCCGGACCGCGCACGAGGACGGCTCCTGGCACCGCGACGTCCAGTTCCTGAAGCCCGACGAGCAGGACCAGCGCACCGTCGTGGCCACCCGCACCAGGCCCGACGGCATCCAGCTCCAGATCGCCCTGGTGGAAACCTCCGACGTCGAGTACGTCCCCGGCTCACACCTGCGTTGGGACACCGACGAGGAGTACCGCATCCGCCTCGCCGACGGCCAGGCCAACAGCCGCTCCAACGCCATGCCGGGCGCCGTGCGCGTCCACCAGCGCCCTGGAGACGCCGTCGCATTCGAGGCCCTGGGCCTGCACCGCGGCCGCTACCACACCGACAAGCGCCGCCGCACCTTCATGCTGACCTACACCTCCGACCGCGACTACCTGTTCGACTACTTCTCCGACCAGCCCTGGATCCTGTCCTCGCCGATGATGGCCGCGCTTCCCGACGCCACGCGTGCGTTCTTCCAGGGATTCATCGACATCTACGGCGACGACTTGCGCTGCAGAAGCGCCGTCGCTCAGGAGTTCCGCATCTGAGCAGCCGCTACAGTAGAGACTTGCCCCTGATCACTATGTCCGTACCGATGTTCCAGAGTCTGGCAAATCGGCGGTTGTCCTCGGCTGCCGCACCGATCCTTTTCTCAAGTTCGTCAAGCTCCTCATCGGTGATGAATGTCTCCTCCGGCAGCCCCACGTTCGTGGGCATCTTGAGGCTGAACCGATTGGAGGTGTCCTGAATGACCTCTTTCTGAGCCTTCAATAGGGCTCCGAATGCTTCAGCGTACCTTTCCTGGGATGTCTTGGCCATGACACACGCTCCTTGCAATTGGGTCTTCGAGTCCTACCTCGGGCGCGGATTCAGAGCTTCCATGACGTTCTCATTGATGAAGTCCTTCGGAAAGGGGATGTTGTCCCCTACGATCTCCGAATAAAATGCACGCTGTGCTCTATCGAGTTCCAGCAGCGAGTACGCCATGCTCTGATTCGCCGAGTGAATCTTGACGAGCCGTTGCCAGTTATCTGCATCGGAATAGCCTGACAGCAGATCAAGCCGCGCTTGTTCGGCTTCTGCGACCGCCGCCGCATATTGTGCACCGATCTCATTCATCGCGTGCAGCGCGACCGCCATGAGAGGATCGCCTCCGTCGGGATTGGGCAGATCGATGGTGACTTTGGCGAGTTCCGCCGTCCGCATGTCGTCGAGCCGCGCCAGGCGCTCTTCGTACCAGAACTCTGCAAGTTGACGTACGCTCTCCTGGTGTCGGGTTTGGAGAAACGCAATCCCTTCTGCCTCTCGCTGCATCGAGGTGCCAAACTCGGGCGGGACGGAGGCACAGGCCGTGATCAAGGCGGCGAGAAGGAATCCGGCGAGGACGAGTTTCCAATGAGCCTCCCGTTCAGCAAACGGAACGCGGATTCCGGTGGTGCTCGCCCGCTTGGTCGTGATGGCCGGGGACGATTGGTTGGTGTCGGGCGACAAGAGTCTCATGAGGACGCATTCACAAGACATCGTGCGGTGTCGAATGGCAAGGGACGCACGCGCGGACGGCGGGAAAACGGGCAGCGAAGGGATGAAAAGCGCATGAGCTGCGGTTGGGAAGCACGAGTAACCGGCCTGATGATGAGTGTCGCGACGGACCGAAAACGCTTTGGGGGAGCATCCCTGAGTTCGGGGCCGTGGGTCCCGTCGGTTGGCTGGCAATGGTCGAGGAGTGCGATGAGCGTGGCCTGTAGAGAGACATCGGAGATCGCGTCGAGTACAAGCTCCCGGCCTTCGGGAGCGGGGAGAAGACCCAGGTCCGGCGTAGACGCTATGGGTATTCCGGGTTTCGTGTGGATAAGGGTGCCGGAGGTCGCGGCGTGAGGGCCGGCACGGCTACGCTGGAGCCATGCATGACAAGGGGCTGTACGCGAGAATTCTGAACATCGAGGACCCCTGGCGCGTACCAGAGGTGGAGCTCAACGAGCAGGCGGAAGAGGCGACCATGGCGGCGGTGGCCGAGCATAATGGAGCTGAGCTGAGCTGAGACGAGGTCGACGGCATCATGGCAGCGTGCCGTGCAGCGCGGGTTGGAACGCCGGGAGGTACAGGTTCGATTCCGCAACGCCATCTACTTTCACCTCGGTCGGCGGCCTCAAACTCTATCCCGCCCGCGTCATCCGGTGACCCACTCCACCCGGAATCCTGAAGACCCACTAACCAATCGCGAACGCGGCTCTTTCCATCGACGATAGAGGGAAACCCGCATAACTCCGGATTTCTGCAGAAGCTGCTCGTTAGAAGCCTGAGAAAATATCGTCCTCCGGCGGCTCGCCGCTCTCACCTAGCGCAAAATTCTTGGCGATCTCGACCAACGTTGCTTTGAGGGTCTCCCTCTTGAGCAGTATCTGTTCGAGTTTCTGGGCATCTATCACATCGCGAAGGTCGGGATGACTGAACATCTCGACGCTCTCCTTTTCCTCCGTCCCTTCAACCACGTTGCAGTTTGTGTCCGCGAGGACGTCCTCAACACCTTCCTCCAACTCAGCGTCCACTGCGAGGATCTCGGTCCGCTTAATTTCTCCCAACTTCTCATTAAAGGCTTTCCTGAAATTGGGCTCGACGTCCCCCTTCTTTATGAATGACCTTTGCGCATACCTCATAACGCTCTCATAAATCTCAAAGTTGAATGCACCTCGAAGTACCACGAGAATCGAGTTATCCCGCGACTCTGACGCGGGGGCAAAATAGCAGTTGGTGCTGATGGAAACGCGGGCACCAGAGACGGTCTGAAAAAAACGCGAGATAGTCCGTTGGAAAGCAAACGCCCCTCTCTGGTAGGATGTGTTCTTGATGAAGTAGAAAATCCGAACGGCCTTGATCGTTCGATAGAACGGCGTGATAGCCCGAAGTGCGCTGATCTCTTCATCTGCAGGCTTGTCGCCGTCCAATGCTTCGACGATACGACGAACCAAGTCAGATACCTGCAAGTCCACGGATCGACCGTGTTCCTGCTGCGTCACCCTTACGGCGAGGCCCTGTAGAGATCGGTCCTCGTAGGACATGGGACAGATGGCTCTAATGAAGAAGTCTTTGGCCGAGAAATTCTCGCTG
Source organism: Spirochaetaceae bacterium (assembly GCA_028820215.1). The sequence goes on from JAPPKD010000311.1 coordinate 26,735, forward strand.
GAGCAATATCCAATGGTGCAAACACCAGCAAGAAAGCGCTTGCCGTCCATCGGATCAAAAAGTTTGCCAAATTTGGTTATGGTCTTGTTTTCGTTAATCATCGAGAAGTCATGAATGAACGCGGATATATACTCGTTCATAATGGTGAGAGGCTCGGATCCGTCCTCTTGCGAAGCTTCGTCTATGAGGACGTTGTTTGCGGCCTCGTTGCTGAAGAGGATCAGGGTATGGAACCGCTTCTTGTGGTCGTTGCCCAAATATTTTGTCAAGTACCTTCCAGCGTTGGAGAACTCCTCAACGTTTTGCCGAAGAGGGAGTATTCCAACGCCGACTGTGTATCGCTGCACGATGTTTTTGTACTTGGTCAACAGCGCAAACAAACTGCCGGAACCGGTGCCGCCACCAAGGGAGAAGATGCCGATCAAGGCGCCTCCTTTGCGCTTGTCGATCGACCTCAACAATTTCGTGTCCTGATTGGCGATCGCTTCGCTGAGATACTGAAGACCGCCGGCGCCCCCGATCTCGAGTAGTGGTTTATTGTTCGCCTCGAAGTAGAGAGCCTCTACCACCTTGAGGGCCTCTTGTTGTTTCGCGACCTTGGAAATCATTGACATATCAGCCTCTTCAAGCAACAGAGAGCTTCGGAGCTGTTTCGGTTTATCTTGGACAGGATTTCGGCGGGTGAGGATAAGCCCTCGATCTGGTGGAGATTCTCGCGAATCGCTTGGGCTTTACGGAAGTAGACGTAGACGTCATTCGAGGTATTGAGGTCGGCGATGTAGAATGCGGGGCTATTGGTGCGGTCGTCGGGCGGGGCAGCGCGAAAGCGGCGGCGAACGAACGTGAGTTTCGCGTGCACGGGCGTGCCCTCGGTGAGCAATGCGGTGGGGTTGAAACTCGCTGAGATCTCGACGGCGACTTTGCTGCCGCATTGGCCAAAGCCGAGGATACTGAGCTCGTTGCTCATAGTTCACGCTCCTTCATGGCTATGGATAGTGGATTAGTGTCGGATAGGTGCTCGCAGGATACGGGCCGGCGGAGGGTGAGGCGAAAGGGTAATGGGGTTGGAGACGTGGGGAGGGCGTGTGGGGGAACGAGTGGTGGACGAGGCCGGTCGGGACTCGACGAGGTCATAGTTAGGGGCCATAGGTTAGTCTTGGGGGAAGCGGGTGGCCATCGGGAGCTACTCCATCGGCGGGAGATTTCGTGGACGGCAGTAGATTCTGTCGCGGATGGCGTCGAGGTAGCGGGGATGACGGATGGCGAGAGGGTAAGGGGCGGGGACCTAGGCGGGGGTGAGAGGAGGTGCTGGGCTATTTGATAGCCGCGCAGGCAGCTTGCGCGACAAGTTCCAGGCCGCCCGTGCCGGGGAACGACACCCAATCCTGATAGAGGTCCTTGCCGTACAGGTCGCGGGGCAAGAGGTAGGCAAGGGTGCCGTTGGTGACTACGGAGATGAGGATGGGCCGGTCGGGGGCACAGGAGCGTAACTCGGTTTGGAGAAGGGAGTAAGGCTCGGCTGGCACAGCCAGGAGGAAGGCGGGGCCGATCTGCCAGAGGTGCAGGTCGAAGGGGATGGTGCCGCCGTCCGGGAGGGTGGGTCCGCGGAGGAGGCGGCGGCGGGCGCGTTCGCGGAGAGCGGTGGCGTCGCGGATGGCGATGGGGTCGCCGGAGGCTTCCGCGACTTCCAGGTCGCGGGTGGTGTTGTATCCCGAATTGAATCGTCGAGAGAGCGGGTGAATTGGTCAGAATGA
>JAPPKD010000105.1 GCA_028820215.1 Spirochaetaceae bacterium
CTCCTATATCTCATTGCCATCATTGCACTTGGAACACCGCAATTGGCTCACATGGTTTCGGACGCTGGACGCTCCGGCGCTCGGGGCGTCATGCTGGTCCTGGAGGTGAACTATGGAGCAGGCATTCCGATTTGTTGAAGGCTGGGGCGGCGGCCCTGAGGGGCGCACGCTGGGGATCGCGTCGGGCGTGGCCGTCGACAGCCGCGACCGGGTCTACGTGATCGACCGCGAGCCGGATCCGGCCATCGTCGTGTACGACCGCGAGGGCGAGCTGATCACCACGTGGGGAGAGGATATTTTCAGCGTGCCGCACGAGCTGTGGATCGATGAGCACGACCGGGTGCTGGTCGCCGACTGCGGCGACCACACGGTGCGCATCTGCACCGCCGACGGGCAGGTGCTGCAGACCCTGGGCACTCCCGGCGTTCCGGGCGCGGCCGGCATGCCGTTCAACCGGCCCACGCGCGCGGTGGTGGCGCCGGACGGCGAGATCTGGGTGGCCGACGGCTACGGCCAGGAGTGTCTGCACCGCTTCTCGGCCGCCGGCGAGCTGCTGGCGACGTTCGGCGGGCGCGGCGCGGGACCGGGCCGGTTCACGCTGCCGCACTCGGTGGTCTGCGACGACCGCGGCCACGTCCTGGTCGCCGATCGCGAGCCGAACAACCGGATCTGCATCCTGGACCATTCGGGGCGCCAGGTGGCCGAGTGGGGCAACAAGCGCAGTCCGTGCGGCCTGTTCGTGGGCCGCGACGGCACCGTCTACCTGGCCGACGGCACGCTGGTGATCCTGGATCCGGACGGAAACCAGCTCGCGGACATTCCGATGCCGGTGCAGCCCACCGACCGCTCGCATGGGGCGCACAGCGTGTGGGTCGACCGGCACGGCGACATCTACGTGTCGGAGGTGGGCGTGGAGAACCTCGTGCACAAGCTCACCTCCGTGTAGCGTCCCGCGGCCGCTACCACTCGAGCAGGTTGCCGCCGAACGTGAGGCCCGCGCCGAAGCCGACGGTGATGAGCAGGTCGCCGGGCGACACCTTGTCGTGCTCGTACAGCTCGTTGAGCGCGATCGGAATCGTGGCCGCGGACGTGTTCGCGTACTCCTCGATGTTGAGGTAGAACTTCCCGTACGGAATTCGCGACCGCTTGGCGGCGGCTTCGATGATGCGCTGGTTGGCCTGGTGCGGGACGATGTAGGCGATGTCGTCGATGGTGAGCTCGTTGCGTGCCAGGATCTCCCGGATCACCTCGATGATGGCCGGCACCGCGAAGTTGTAGACGGGCTGCCCCTCCATCTTGATCAAGAGATCGCGCTCCGCGTCGCGGCCCGGCTTGAACGGCGTCCGCGTGCCGCCGACCTCGCGCGCCAGGTAGGCGGCGCCCGAGCCGTCCGCCTTGAGCACCGAGTCGAGGATCCCGCAGCCGTTGTCCGACGGGCTGATCACCGCGGCGCCCGCCCCGTCCCCGAACAGCACGCAGGTGCTGCGGTCCGTCCAGTCGACGATGCGGGTCAACACCTCGCTGCCGATCAGCAGCACGCGCTCGGCGGCGCCGGAGGCGATGAACCCCTTGGCTGTTTCCAGTCCGTAGACGAACCCCGTGCAGCCGACGCCGATGTCCATCGCCGCGGCGTTCCTGGCGCCGATCATGTCCTGAACGATGCATGCCGTGGACGGGAAGCCGACGTAGTCGGAGGAGGCGGTGGCCACCAGCACCATGTCGATGGACTCCGGGTCCGTGCCGGATCGCGCAAGCGCGACCTTCGCCGCCTCCGCGCCGAGATCGGAGGCGGCTTCGTCATCGCCGGCAATGTGGCGGTAGCCGATGCCGGTGTGGGATCGGATCCATTCGTCGGAGGTGTCCAGGAACTCGGCGAGCTCGTCGTTGGACATGCGTCGGGACGGCGTGTAGGCGCCGATCCCCTCAATTCTTGCGCCCATCGGGTCTCCTTGGAGCGGGGTGGGAGGCTTCCGCCTTCGAAGACGACTGTCGGTTGCCGAATGTAGAGTCCCCGTCTTCTCCGGGTCAAGCGGCCGGCGTTCCACTCGTTGACCCGCCGGGGCGGGCGGGGCTACCCTGCACCCGACCGATGCGGACGTGTTTCCTGTTCCCGGCGCAGGGCGCCCAGTACCCGGGGATGGCCCGTGATCTGTGGGATCACAGCCAGGCGGTCAAGGAGCTGTTCCAGATCGCTTCCGACGCCACGGGTACCGACCTGCGGCGCCTGCTGTTCGACGGTACCGAGGAGGAACTGCGCGCCACGGACCGCACCCAGATCGCGGTCACCCTTGCCAACCTGTCCGCGGCCATCGTGCTCGGCGAGCATGGCGTGACCGGCGACGGCTTCGCCGGCTTCAGCCTGGGCGAGTACTCGGCGCTGCACCTGGCCGGGGTGATCGGCGCGGCCGACATCTTTCCGATCGCCAGGGAGCGCGGGATCGCGATGGAGGCTGCCAGCCGCGCCTCCGACACCGCCGACGGCCGCTCGGGGATGGCCGCCGTGATCGGGCTGGCCCCGGAGCGTGTGGAAGCGGCGATCGCCGATCTGCCGCCCGGGACGGTCTTCGTCGCCAACTACTCCAGCCCGCGGCAGGTGGTTCTGTCCGGCACGGCCGGGGGCCTGCGCGACGCCGAAGCGGCGTGCAAGGAGGCGGGCGCCAGGCGCTTCATCACGCTGAAGGTCTCCGGGCCGTTCCACTCGCCGCTGATCCGGGATGCGGCCGATCGGCTGGCCGAGGTGCTGGCCGACGTCCCGTTCGCCGATCCGGTACGGCCGGTGTACGCCAACGTCACCGGAGCGCAGGTCACTTCCGGAAGCCAGGCGCGCGAGCTCTGCGTGCAGCAGGTCGTGTCCAGCGTGCGCTGGACGGACGAGGTGGCATCGCTGCAGGCGGCCGGCTACGCCCGCTACCTGGAGGTGGGGCCGGGACAGGTGCTCGCCGGGCTGTTCCGGGGTTTCCCGGGAAAGGTCCGATGCGAGGCGGCGGGGACCCTGGAGGCGATCGAGGCGGCCGCGGCGGCCTCCTCCTGAGGTCCCTGCCATGAGCCTGGACGGCGCGGTCGCGGTCGTGACCGGCGGCTCGCGTGGCATCGGAGCGGCGGTGTCCCGCGCCCTGCTTCGTGACGGAGCCAGGGTGTACTCGCTCTCGCGGACCGCCGATGAGGCCGCGGACCGCCTGCGCGGTCAGGGCGACTACACGTGGCTTGCGACCGACGTGGCCGACGAGGAAGCCCTGAACGCCCGCATCGGGGAGATCCTGGCGGCGAAACAGGGCGTGCAGATTCTGGTGAACAACGCCGGCATCACGCGCGACGGACTGGTGTTCCGGATGTCGCGGCAGGACTGGGACGCGGTGCTGGCGCTCAACCTCACGGCGACGTTCCTGACCTGCAAGCTCATCGCCCGCGACATGGCCCGGCGGCGCGCCGGGTCGATCATCAACATCTCGTCGGTGGTCGGCTTGACCGGCAACCCCGGCCAGACGAACTATTGCGCCTCGAAGGCCGGGATCATCGGCTTCTCGAAGAGCCTCGCGCGCGAGGTGGCAGGGCGTGGCGTGCGGGTCAACGTGGTCGCTCCCGGTTACATCGAGACCGGCATGACCGCGTCCCTCAGCGACTCGATACGGGAGAGCATTACCGGCATGATTCCGCTCGGCCGCACCGGAAGGCCGGAAGACGTGGCCGAATTGGTTGCGTTTCTTGCTTCGGCCCGCTCCACCTACGTTACCGGACAGGTACTGCAGGTGGACGGCGGGCTGCTGATGTAGCAGAGCTGCGCTCAAGCTGACGAAGGAGATGGAAATGGACAGACGTGTGGTGGTTACGGGGCTCGGCGCCGTTACTCCCCTGGGAAACGACGTCGACACGTTCTGGCGTGCGGTCAAGAACGGCGAGAGCGGAATCGACCACATCTCGTCGTTCGATGTTTCCGACTACTCCTCGAAGGTGGGGGGCGAGGTCAGGGACCTTGACCCCTCTCAGTTCCTGGATCGCCGCGAGGCGCGCCGCCTGGACCGCTTCGCGATGTTCGCGATGGTGACGGCGTTGGAGGCGTTGGGCGACGCCCGCCTGTCGACCGATGACCTGGATCCGGAGCGCACCGGCTGCATCCTGGGGGTCGGCTTCGGCGGCATCCACACGCTGCACGCCGAGTTCAAGCACCTGTTCGACCGCGGCCCCAAGGCCGTGCACCCCTTGCTCGTGCCGAAGATGATCAGCAACATCGCGGCCGGCCACATCGCCATCAAGATCCACGCGCACGGTCCGTCGTATACGGTCGTGTCGGCGTGCGCGTCCGCCAATGACGCCATCGGCGAATCGTTTCGCTGGGTCAGGGACGGCACGGTCGACATCATGGTGACCGGCGGCGCCGAGGCGGCGGTCGCGCCGCTTGCACTGTCCGGATTCACCGTGCTGCAGGCGGTGACCTCTTCGTTCAACGACGACCCCAAGCGGGCCAGCCGGCCGTTCGACAAGGACCGTGACGGCTTCGTCCTGGGCGAGGGTTCCGGAACCCTCATCCTGGAGGAGCTGGAGCACGCCAGGGCGCGCTCCGCGCCCATCTACTGCGAGGTGGTCGGCTACGGCGTCACCTGTGACGCAAACCACCTGACCGCGCCCCACCCGCAGGGCAAGGGCGCGGTGAACGCGATGAAGATGGCGATCGCGGGCAGCGGCCTGCAGCTCGAGGACTTCGACTACGTCAACGCGCACGGCACCTCGACGCAGCTCAACGACTCGACCGAGACGCGGGCGATCAGGGAGGTGTTCGGCGATCACGCGGCCAGCATGAAGGTCTCGTCGACCAAGTCCATGGTCGGGCACCTGCTCGGCGCCGCCGGCGGCGTGGAGGCGATCGCGACGATCAAGGGGCTGCAGGAACAGTTCTACCCGGCGACGATCAACTACGAGACGCCGGACCCCGAGTGCGACCTGGACTACGTGCCCAACCGCGGCCAGGCGGCTCCCATGCGCGCCGCGATCAACAATGCGTTCGGCTTCGGCGGCCACAACGCGGTGGTCGCCCTGAAGCGCTACGACGGCTGACGGCCTGAGCCTCGCGATGCCAGCCGCAGAGGTGCCGGCCGGAGAGGGGCGGATCGCGGTCGTATCCGACACCCACGACCACTGGCCGGCGCTCGACGCCTTGTGCCGGCGCTTGGCCGACACGGGGTGCACGCACCTGCTGCACTGCGGCGACGTGTGCGCGCCGCTCACGCTGCTGCGGCTGCTCGACGGGTTCGACGGGCAGGTGGATCTGGTCTCCGGCAACGTCGACGGCGATCATTACCTGATGACCACGCGGACCGCAGGGAGGACGAACTTCCGGTTTCACGGCGCGGAGCTGGCGGAGATCACCGTCGGCGGACGCAGCGTCGCCATGCAGCACTACCCGCGGCTGGCGCGGGCGCTGGCCTCCGGCGGCGAGTACGATGCCGTGTTCTACGGCCACGACCATGTCGCCCACGTGGAGCGGATGGGGGCCGGCGGCCGTTCCGTGCTGCTGGCCAACCCGGGCACGCTGAGCGCCATGGGCCGGACGCCCACCTACGGCCTCTACGACCCGGCGAGCAACGATCTGGAGTTGGTCGACCTGACGGTGTAGGGGCTGCTACCCGGCGAGCTTGTCGCGCAGCACGCCGATCTCATCCTCGGTCAGCCCGCAGTGCCGGCGCAGGTACCGCTCCACTCCGCCGTAGCAGGTGCGCAGCCAGTGCAGCAGGATCGGCATCAGCTCCGGCGGACAGAACGCGCGCTGGTAGGCGCGCTCGTCGCGCACGACCGGGAGCTCCGGCGTGTCGATCGGTAGATCCCGCAGGCGCGCCAGCCCGTTGCGGGCGGTGTGTCCGTAGTCAGCGGCGATGACCAGCTCCGGCACGTCAGCAAGCGTCAACAGCAGAGCGGCGATCACGCCGGTACGGTCTTTGCCGCCCCGACAGTGGAACAGCGTCGGACCGGCGTCGCGCTGCGCGAGCACTCGCATGATCGCGGCGATCGCTTCGCTGCGCTCGACCAGCCAGCCGCTGTACTGGCGAAACTGGTGGTAGACGGGGAAGCGGGGCAAGCCGGTGGCGTCGTCCACCTGCTCCACGTCGAGCGTTGCGGGGTCCACTCGGTACTGGGGGCCGATCATGTCGACGTGGTGATAGCGCACCGCGCTCACCTCGCGCAGCGGGTTGGGCTCGCGCTGCGTGTAGGCAACCCGGCGCAGATCGATCACGGTACGCACGCCGGCGTCGAGCACTGACGTCACCCCGGCGTCGGTCAGCGCCGACAGGTCGTCGGCGCGGTAGAACACCCCCGAGCGGGTGTGGCCGCCATCCCGGCGTGGCAGCCTGCCGAGATCGCGCATGTTGTAGAGCCCGCCCGCGGCCACCTCGCGCGGGGCGGTGAGCTCCTCGTAGGTCGGCAGGTGCGCACCGCTCGTGTCGTGTGCTTCGGCGGCGGGCTGGTGCGGCGTCATCGTCCTGCCGGCGGTCGGAGTCGAACCGACACGGGGGTTACCCCCCACCAGATTTTGAGTCTGGCATGTCTACCGATTTCATCACGCCGGCCGTCGCGCGACCTCATCCGGTTGCGCGCGGGCGGCTCGTGCCCGGTTCCGTGCGGCCGCCACCGCCATCCTAACCGATGCGCGGGCGGGACGGTATGGCTCACGCGTCACCGATCGTGGTCCCGCGGTACGGTCGGCCTTCCAGGATCGCCCGCAGGTTGCCGGTGTCGCTGCCGGTGAAGATCACGGTCATGCCCTGCCGGCCGGCGGCGCGGGTGGCGACCGAGTCGAACGGCAGCCTGCTGCCGGGACGCCACTCACCATCGCTCATCCGCGCAAGCTCCCCCCAGGTCAGGTGGGTGAGCGGACGCGCGCCGGCGTCGAGCTTGGGATCGCCCGAGTAGACCGTCGCCACGTTGGACATCTTGATGACGGTCGATGCGGCGAAGCGCCGTGCCAGCAGCACGGCGTCGTAGTCGGTGGAGAAGCCCGGTTTCCATCCGGCCGCGATCATCACCCGGCCGGAGAAGTCCGTGACGGCGGTCGGGTCGATGATCACGGGGGCGCAGCAGTCCGGCGCGAATGCATGTCGCAGCAGTTCGCCATGCAGACGCGTGGCGGCGATGCCGATCCGGTCCTGCGCGTCGTCGGACGGGGTCGACACGAGCCGGCGATAGGCGGTCTGGTAGCCGCGCGCCAGATCTCCGCCGCCGGTCACGACGATCGCCTTGTCGCCGGACGCGTCCAGGGCGCCGATCACGGCGGCGCGAAAACCGGCGAGGTACGGGGTGGCGCCCGACTCACGCTCGATGAGCGACCCGGAGAGGTCGATGACGTGAACGGACATTGTCGCCGCGATGATACCACCGGCATGCGGGCCGGGTCCTCATGGGGTTGCCTCCGGGCATCGGCATGTCGTTATCATTGCGGAGCGGGGTGGTGACAGAGCGATGGACCGTGACCTGACGGAGTTCCTCGCGGACTGGCAGTACGATGCTGACGACCAGTACCGTGTGATCAAGGCGCGCGACGGGCGTCGCGTGCTGCAAGTGCGCCAACCGCTCGGCATCGAGCAGTACGAGATGGACGGCCGGCCGGACGGCCTGCGTCCGTTCGGCAAGGAGTCGGTGCTGACGGAGATACTCGATCGCCTCGATGCCTGGGACGGCGCCGGCGAAGGAGGTTTCCTGATCGACCATGACGACTTCCTGCGGCTGCAGAACGAGGGAATCCTCTACTACTACCGCTACCTGATCCTGTTTCAGATGGGCGATTTCGAACGTACCATCAGCGACACAGGCCACAACCTGCAGATCTGCGACCTCGTGGAACGGTACGTGGAGGAAGCGGACGATCAGAACGAGATTCTGCAGTACCGGCCCTACATGATTCGAATGAACGCCATGGCGGGCGCCATGCTGAAACTTGGCGCCGAGAATCCGGGCGCCGCCCGCGAAACCCTGCAGCAGGCGATCGACGGCATCGGCGCGCTGGAGGAAGTCGACACTCCGACCTACCACTACGAGAGGCTGCGGTCGCTTCAGTACCTCCGCACCGCCCTGAAGCAGATCAAGGTGCCTGCACAGACCGTGTTGGATCGGTTGAACAGCGCGTTGGATGAGGCGGTCGAGCAGGAAGCGTACGAGCGGGCGGCGGAGTTGCGGGACAGGATCCACGCCCTGCAGCAGCAGCGTCGGACGTAGCCCGCAGCGGCATGCGCGACGCAGCGCGGCGCAGGAGTCCCGCCCGGGCGCCGGACCGCCCGCCGCCCGAACGGCGTTGGGCCTGGTGGTCGCGCGCCGCCATCTTCCTGGTCTGGATGGCCGTGGCGGCGGATGTGGCGGCCGCCCAGGAACTGGTGACCGCCACGGTGTTCTTCGAGGACGTCGCCCGCAGATACGCGGCGATCCAGGACTATCAGGCGAACGTCGTGCTCGCCCGGCGCCGGATCGGGCGGGTCGGCGACGACGGCGCGCAAGCCGGCGCGGCGTGGTGCGGCTCCGAGCAACGGGAGGTGGAGCTTTCGCGCATGGAAGGAGCCCTCTCATTCAAGGACCCGGACCTGCTGCGCATCGACTTCACCGTACCGGCCGGCCAGGTGCTGGTGTCGGACGGAGCGATGCTGACGATCTACATGCCCGCGTTGGACTACGTCATCGAGCAGCGGCTCACCACAGGGACTCCGGCGGCCGCTTCGCTGTCGCCGAGCCTGGCGGCGTCCTTGCTCGGCCTCCGCTTCCTCCGCGCAAACTACGGGATCGCCTACGAGACGGGGCCGGACCCCGTGCGGCTGGGCGACGGATCCGGCCAGCAGGTGGTCAGGCTGCTGCTGGAACGCCGGGTCCCGGAGGAGGCATTCGAGACCATCGAGGTCGCGGTCGGCGACGACAGGCTGATACGATGCATCGTCGGCGAGTATCGTTCCGGGGATCGGGTCGCCATCGAGTTCCGGGCGATGCGCACCGACCAGTCGATACCGGACGCACGGTTCCGGTACGAGCCGCCGCCGGACGCGAACGTCTATCGCGATCTGCTGCTCGGGGAAGGTGACTGAGCCCATGACGGAGGACGGTCCGGCGCCCGCGGAGCACACGCCTCTTCTCGAAGCCCGTACGGCGCGAGGCATCTCGCTCGAGCAGGCAACACGCGACATCCACATCAGCAAGAATTTTCTGGAGGCACTGGAGGCCGAGGAATACTCCGATTTTCCCGGTGATGCCTACGTCACCGGGTTCATCCGCAACTACGCCGGCTACCTGGAGCTGGATCCCGAGCCGCTGATCGAACGCTACCGGACGCAGCAGGCCGCCAGCTCGGCGGCCGCCGATGTCACACCGGGCCGCAGACGGTCGACGCTGGTGGCGGTGGTGGTGCTGGCGTTGCTGGTGTTCGCGGCCGGTGTGGCCGCATTGCTGCGCTGGGTGATTCCGCCGGCCGGCCTGGGCGGCCTGACCGCGGCCGAGCGCAGTGCGGAGCGACGGGCCGGTCTGACCGGCGATCCGTTCGTGATGACCGATGACGTGGCGATCCGGGTGCTGCCGGTCGGCACCGTGGTGCGGGTTCCGGTCGGAAACCGGCGCCACGACGTGCTGCTGGCCCGCTACGAGAACGGCCTGATCATCGAGTACGGCGGGAACGAAGTACTGCTTGCGGTCGGTGGAGAGCGCCTTCTCGACCTGGACGGAGACTCCCGGACCGATCTGCGCGTGCTGCTCAATGATGTCGATCGAACCGTCGATCCGGTCCGGGTGCACCTCACCCTGCAGCTCGGCTCGGCCAGGGGTCAGGCGCTGGTGTCGATCCCGGGCGGGGGCGCCTGAGCTGGCCGGCCGCACATTGCCGGGTACCGGGACCAGGAGCGGGACGACGCTGATCGAACACCATCTGGAGGTCCTGAACGAGCCGCAGAGGCGCGCCGTCGAGCACTGGGGCTGCCCGCTGCTCATCCTGGCGGGTGCCGGATCGGGCAAGACGCGGGCGATCACCACCAAGATCGCCTATCTGGCCGAGCGGCGCAGCATCCCTCCGTGGTCGATGCTGGCGGTGACCTTCACCAACAAGGCCGCCCAGGAGATGCGCGATCGCGCAACGGCGATGCTGCCGGCGGCGGCCGAAGCGAACATCCGCACCTTTCACTCGTTCTGCAACTGGCTGCTGCGACGCTACGGATCCAGGGCCGGCATCGACCCGGGTTTTTCGATACTGGACAGCGCCGACGCCCTCTCGGTCCTGCGCGACGCCTCCGGCGGTGGATGGGCCGCGGACGAGCTCAAGGCGGCCGCCGATTTGATCGCGCGCGCCAAGGATCACGGACTGCGCCCGAGCGACGACCTGGACCCGCTCGGCGCGCCGGTGGACCTCCCGCTGAACGAGCTCTATGCCGCGTATCAGGAGCATCTGGAGCGCAGCAACGGGCTGGACTTCGGCGACCTGATCTTGCGCGCGATCGACCTGTTGTCGGACGAGGCCGGGGACGAGATCGCCGGGCGCTTCCGGGCGCTGCTCGTGGATGAGTATCAGGACGCGAATCGGGCTCAGTTCCAGCTCCTGCGCCTGCTGGCGCGTGGCGATGTCTACGTCTGTGCCGTCGGTGACGATGACCAGTCGATCTACGGGTTCAGGGGCGCCGACGTGCAGGCGTTCCTGTCGTTCCCGGACCACTTCGCGGGGGCCGAGATCATCCGCCTGGAGCAGAACTACCGGTCCACCCCGCAGATACTGCAGGTCGCGGACTGCGTGGTGGCCGGCAATCGGGACCGCCTGGGCAAGAGACTGTGGACGGAGAACGGGAGCGGGCCGGCACCGCAACTGCACGAGCTGCCGGATCAGGAGGCGGAGGTCCGGCTGTGCTGCGAGCTGGTGGACCGGGACCCCGATCTGGAGACCGCGATCCTGTACCGGATGAATTTCCAGTCGCAGCCGTTCGAGACCGCCTTCAGGCGGCTGCGCATCCCCTACCGGCTGGTCGGGTCCATCGGCTTCTTCGAGCGCCAGGAGGTGAAGGATGCGCTCGCGTATCTGATCCTGACGGTCAACCCGGCCGACACCGTCGCGTTCAGGCGCGCGGTCGCGACGCCGCGGCGCTCGGTGGGTCCCAAGACGGTGCAGCGCATCCTTGCGGTGGAGGCGGATGCCTCCGCACGTCCCCAGGTCGAGACCCTGTTCGACGTCGGACCGCCTGCCGTGACCGTCGTCGACCGGGCACGGGCCGTGCACGGTACCTTGCCGCGCCGGGCGCGTGCCGGGATCGGGGCCTTTCTCGAACTGCACCGGGAGCTGTGCGCGATGGCCGACCATGAGCCGGTGGCGTCGCTGGTGGCTGCCGCCTTGGAGCGCTCCGGCCTTGCCGAGCACTACGCCCGGCTGGACGCGGTGTCCGGCGGCAGCCGCCTGCGTAACCTGGAGCAGCTCGCGGCCAGCGCCGAGCCGTTCGGGTCCGGCCCCGGGGAGCTGCGGCGCTTTCTGGAAGCGGCCGGGCTGCACGACTCAGGCGGCGAAAGCGACCAGGAGCCCCGCGGGGCGATCCGTCCCGTCACGCTGATCACCATGCACAACACGAAGGGGCTGGAGTTCGAGCGGGTCGTGATCACCGGGCTGGAGGAGGGGGTGTTTCCGCTGCTGCCGGGCGACCGCGCAGCCGATCCCGGTCAGCCCGACCCCGGTCAGCCCGACTCCGGTCGGGCCGAGCGCGACCTGGAGGAGGAACGCCGCCTGTTCTATGTCGGCGTCACGCGGTCCCGGCGCCATCTGCATCTCAGCACCTGCGCCCGCCGTACCGTGTTCGGGCAGCGGCGAGATCAGCAGATGAGCCGCTTCCTGTCGGAAATCCCCGACCGGCTGCTGGCCCGTGATGGTGCGAATCGCGGGCAGGGGGAGGCCGAGGACTTCCCGGCCGGAGCAGAGGTCTATCACGAGGACTACGGGAGCGGGGTCGTCACCCGTCGCTGGAGCAGCGCCGGCACGTGGTTCGTGACCGTGCGGTTCGCCACCGAGCACGAGGCGTCGTTCGCGGTGCGCTACTCGGCCCTGGAACGGATCCGATCGTGACCGCGCCCGACCCTGCCGCCCGCTCGCGGCTGGGGCGGCTGGAACCGATCCGCCGGGCGCGTGGCTATCGCCTGTACGATCATCGTGGCCGGCGCTTCCTGGACCTGTGGCAAGACGGTGGCCGCGCTCTCCTGGGACACCGTCCGGATCGCGCGCTGGCGCGGATCAAGGGCGCCCTGTCCCAGGGGGTGAACGGCGGTCTGCCTTCGGTGTACGAGCGCCGGCTGTGCAATCGCCTCCGGCACCTCATCCCCGGCTTCGAGCCGGTTCTGACCGGCGGCGACGCCGAGGTGCGCGCCGTCCTCGATCACCTCGGCGTCGGGGCAGGGGACCTGCACGACCCCGCGATCGACGAGAGGCCGGCGGAAGCGTGTCTGGCAGGCATCTGGCGGCCTATAGCCGGGCCGACGCCACCTCCCCCACGATGGCGGTCCGTGGTACCCGTCCTGCCGTCCACGATCGGGGAGGCGCCGGCGCCGCTCTGCCTGCCGGCGGGGACGGCGGCCGAGGAGCTGGAGGCACTGATCGCGGCGGCGCCGCAGCCGGCGCCGCTTCTGGTAGCCGGCCTGGCCGGACTGGAACGGCTGCCGCGGTACGGCGGTGCCGCTTGGGCGCAGCGTGCGTGGCCGGATGCGCACGGATGCGCCGGCTGGGAGCGGCGGGGGCCGTACCTGGCGGCGCGGTGCGACGCGGCCGCCTATGACGCGGTGTTCGACCGGTTCCTGCGTGCGGGGATCCTGCTCTCCCCGTTCCACCCGGGACCGAGCATCCTGCCGGACGACGTCTCGGCCGGCGAGGCGGCGGCGCTGATGCGGTTGTTCGCCGACAGTCCGACAGACTCCTGACAGACTCCTATCGCCGTCCGAGCCGCAGGAGGAACAGGAACAGGTTGAGCATGTCCAGGTAGAGCTTGAGCGCGCCGAGCACCGAAAGGCGGACGAATGTGGTCTCGTCCATGGATCCGGCCTCGGCCTGCCAGCGCTTGATCACCTGGGTGTCGTATGCCGTCAGGCCCAGAAACAGCGCTACCCCGCCGATCGAGATCAGGAGATCGAGCATGCCGCTGCCGACCAGGAGGTTGACGACGATGGCGATCATCAGGCCCAACAGGCCCATGCTCAGGAAGCTGCCGATGGACGTCAGGTCACGCTTGGTCACGTGGCCGTACACGCTCATCCCCGCGAACATCCCCGCCGCGATGAAGAACGCCTGAGCGATTTCCTGAGTGGTGTAGACGGCGGCGATCACCGACAGCGTGACGCCGTTGAGCGCCGCGAAGGCGATGAACCCGCCGGAGGCGGCGCCGACGCCCATGGTCATGATCCGGGCGCTCAGGAACCAGACCAGCGCCAGCTCGCCGATGATGAGCCCGAAGTACAGCATCGGGGTCCCCAGGATCGCTCTGAACAGCATGTCCTGGCTGACCACGAACCAGGCGACGGCGCCGCTCAGGACCAGTCCGCCGGTCATCCACAGGTAGACGTTGCTCAGCAGTCCGGTCTGGGCAGCGGCGTCGACACGGCCGTGTAATGCGCTTCGCTCGGACATGGCTCCTCCCTGGCCCGGCGAAGCCCGCCGGGGCGTCCTCTTGCTTCGGCAATCAATGTCCTGCCGTTTACACCAGACGGTCAAGATTGGGCCGGTCAAGAGTGCCGCGGCTCCCGCCCCTCCGGCCACGGCGCGGGGTGGAGGTGGCGAGGCGGGACGGCGCAGTTGCTTGACGCGCCGGGAGACGCTACCCTTAGGGGACTCTCAGCGCACGAGGCGACGATGATTGCTCTATTGGTGGGCTTGGTGCTCCTGTTGTTCGCGGTCTACTCGGTACTGCCGGTGCCGTGGTCCATGCGGTGGTGGCCGGACGTCATGGACTTCCTGAAAGGAGGCATCCCGGTGGCAGCCCTGCTCATCGGCCTGATCGCGCTGTTTGTCGGATTCGCGGATATCAAGGACAAGATGGAAGCCAAGAAGGAAGAACGCGAGGCGAAGGAGGCCGAAGCGGCCGAGGCCCGCGCCTCTGGCTCCGGCCCTGCTGGCTCGTCGACGTAGGGAGGCGGCAACGTAGAGCGATGAAAACGGTATTCGTGCGTGCTCGCGACGTCGAGCGACGATGGTACATCGCGGATGCGGACGGCGCTCCGCTCGGCCGGCTGGCGGCACGGGTGGCCAGCGTGCTGCGCGGCAAGCACCGACCCTACTTCGCACCTCACCAGGACCTGGGCGATCGCGTGGTCGTCATCAACGCGGCCAGGGTGGCCGTATCCGGGAACAAGCGCAGCGACAAGCGGTACTACCGCCATTCGGGCTACCCCGGGGCGTTGCGCAGCGAGACGTTCGAACACGCCATTGCCCGCAAGCCGGTGTTTCCGGTGGAGCAGGCCATACGCGGCATGCTCCCCAAGGGCCGCCTGGGTCGGGAGTTGTTCCGCAACCTGCGCGTGTACGCCGGCTCCGAGCATCCCCACCAGGGCCAGAGCCCTCAACCCATCGACCTTCGATCATTCGAACGGCAATCATCCGAACGGGATCAAAGCTGATGACAGAAACGGACGGCATCAATCTCGCCCTGGGCACGGGGCGCCGCAAGACCGCGGTCGCCCGCGTCTTCCTGCGCCAGCCGGTGGCCGGCGCCGACGCCGGAGAGACCGATCTGCAGCGCGCCGCGGCCGGACAGATCAAGGTCAACGGCAAGTCGCTGGACGACTACTTCAACTCGGAGGAACTGGTACGGCGCGTGACCTCTCCGCTGGACGTCACCGACAACCTGGGCAAGCTCAGCGTGCTCATCAACGTGTCGGGCGGCGGGCCGGCGGGTCAGGCGGACGCCAGCCGCCACGGCCTGGCGCGCGCCCTGGATGCCTATGACGGCAGCAACCACGAGAGCCTGCGCGCCAACGGCTTCCTTACGCGCGACCGACGCATGGTGGAGCGCAAGAAGTACGGCCGTCCGAAGGCGCGCAAGCGCTTCCAGTTCTCGAAGCGGTAGGCAGCCCGGGGCGGTAGCCGCGGCCTCCGTGAGCGTGGCGTGACGGCCTTGACCGGGCACGCCGCCACGGCCCTGGAGTGCGCCAAGGATCTGATCGCCCGCCGTGAGCACTCCGTCTTCGAGTTGCGGCGGAAGTTGCAGCAGAAAGGACACGCTCCCGTGACGGACGCGGTGATCGAATCGTTGACCCGTGCCGGTCTCCTCGATGACGAACGGTTTGCCCGCGTCTGGCTGATCGCCCGGACCGGGCGAAAGGCCGAAGGGCGGCGCCGGTTGGTGGCGGAACTGATCAGGCGCGGCGTGAACGACTCGGTGGCCGAAGCCGTCGTGGAGGACGAGCTGCCCGTCGCCGTCGAGCAGGAATTGCTTCGGTCCAGCGCTTCGGCACTGCGAGCCGCCGGCCATGGCCGCGACGCGATCGCGCGCCGGTTGCTGGCCCGCGGATTCCCGGCGGCGGCGGTGCGCCGGGCGGTCGCGATGGACGAAGGATGGCAGTAGCCTGGAACGGGGACCGAACGATCCCCCGACAGGTGGGGATGGGCCGAAAGCGGAGCCGGAGGCGACGGTTTCGGGGCGCTACCGCGGAGGCGCCCCGGGAAATGCGGCCCGGCCCGGGTAGATCGCCTGATCGCCCAACTCGTCCTCGATGCGCAACAACTGGTTGTACTTGGCCAGCCGATCGGAGCGTGAGAACGATCCCGTCTTGATCTGGCCCGTCGCAAGCGCGACGGACAGGTCCGCGATGAAGGCGTCCTCGGTCTCGCCCGATCGGTGCGACACCACGGCGGTCATGCCGGCCCGGCGGGCCATCTCGACCGCCTCGTACGTTTCGGTCAGCGTGCCGATCTGGTTCACCTTGATCAGAATCGAGTTGGCCACGCCTTCGCGGATGCCGTGCGCCAGGCGCTCGACGTTGGTCACGAACAGATCGTCTCCGACGAGCTGGACCCGGTCGCCAAGCGCGTCGGTCAGCACCTGCCATCCTTCCCAATCGTCCTCGGCCATGCCGTCCTCGATGGAGATGATCGGATATCGCTGCGACCAATCCGTCCACTGATCCGCCAGGTCCTTGGAGGTCATCGACGCCCGCGCGGTCTTCCGGAAGGTGTAACGGCCGGTCTCGTGGTCGTACAGCTCCGAGGTCGCGGGGTCCAGCGCTATGGCGACGTCATCGCCCGGTTGCAGGCCGGCAGCCTCGACGCTCTCCATGATCAGGCCGAGCGCGGCTTCGTCGGAAGGAAGGTCGGGTGCGAAACCGCCTTCGTCGCCGACCGCGGTCGACAAGCCGCGTTCGCCGAGCACCCGCTTGAGCGTCTGGAATACCTCGGCGCCCATGCGCACCGCCTCGCGCAGGCTGGGGGCGCCCACCGGCACGATCATGAACTCCTGGAACTCCAGGCTGTTGTCCGCGTGCGCGCCGCCGTTGACGATGTTGGCCATCGGCACCGGCAGCAGGGTCGAGTGGAACGTGCCGAGATACCGGTACAGCGGCAGGTCCAGGTCCGCAGCCGCTGCGCGGGCCACCGCCAGCGAAACCCCCAGGATCGCGTTGGCTCCGAGCACGCGCTTGTTCGCGGTCCCGTCCAGTTCGATCATCTCGCGGTCGATCCCGACCTGGTTGATGGGGTCGTAGCCAACCAGGTTGGGAGCGATCCGGGTGTTGACGTTCTGTACCGCCTTGAGGACCCCCTTGCCGCCGTAGCGGTCGCCACCGTCGCGCAGCTCGATCGCCTCGTGCGCGCCGGTGGAGGCCCCCGACGGCACCGCGGCGCGGCCGCGTGCGCCGCCTTCCAGGCCGACCTCCACCTCCACGGTGGGGTTGCCGCGCGAGTCCAGAATCTCGCGTGCCGCGACCATCTCTATCGTTGCCATCGCCCAGTTCCGTGCTCAGTCATGCTTGCCTTTGGCGATATAGTAGTGGCTGGCAGGGAGCCGGTGAAGTTCGACCTCGTGCCGGAGATCGTGGACCGCATCGTGTTCGCGATGGAGGACCAGGGCGCCGACTATTCCGTGGACGTCGAAACCGCGGAGATGGTCAAGGATCGCGGCGCGCACCTGGGGGAACGGTTCGTCCCCATACCTCCGTGGCGGCCGATCGACGGGTTCCATCTCATGGAGCGTTTCGTGGCCGCCCTGCGCAATCCGATCCATCGCGACCGCCTGCGAAACGCGCTGAACTCGCGCGGGCGGGTGTTCCGCGCATTCAAGGACGAGCTGAGGAGCATCCCGTACGTGGAGCAACGCTGGTACCGCTTCAAGATGGCCGAGATGCGGCGGATCGTGACGGAGTGGTACGACCTGGAGCGGCGGTCGCGCGGGCTGGAACGACTCGGGCCAGAGCCGGAAGAGACCGACGACCTGGTGGCCAGCGAATTCGCATTCGGCCGTGCCGATGCCGGGGACCTGGAGCACGTGGTCAGGCTGCACGAGGACGCACGGCACCTCACGGACGATCCGAATGCGTTGCTCGTGGTGGTGCGCGGGAGCCGGCCGGGGATCGTCGGCTTCATCGGCGGGGTGCCGGAAGGGAACGGTAGCGTCTGCGTCGGAGCGATCGCGGTGGCCCCCGAGTTCCGCGGTCTGGGCATCGGGCGGTCGCTGCTCTCGCACTTCATCGACGAAGCGGCCGGAGCCGGCTATTCCTCAGTGCAGGTGGCGTTGTGCGGCCAGGAGCAGGAGTTCGAGCGGCTGTTCGTCCAACAGGGGTTCAGCCCGGTGGCGAAGACGTTCCGGCTACCACTTGTTCCCACGGCGGAGCGGAAACCGTAAGCGGCAGCGCCAGGAACATCCTCCGGGGCGGCGCTCCGTCCGGCTCCTCCGCGGAGATCACGACCCCGAGGTCCAGGGAGAGCCACTCCTGCGTGGCCAGCAGGCGATCGGGAAGATCGAGCAACACCTCGACCCGCGCTCCGGGCTCGATGCTGCCGACCGGTACCCGTACGCCGGCGGCAAGCAGGCTGACACCGGTGCGGGCAACCACGCCGGGATTCTCCACCTGGACCGTGATGGCCACGGGAGACTGCAGCTCGGCGGCCTCGAGGTGCAGCCGCTCCGGGCTGACGACCAGGAACGGCTCCTGGAAGATTACCTTCTCGGAGTCGCCGCGGACCTCTACCGCGCGTTCCAGTCCGGAACGGCTCGCTTCGTCCTCCGGTGTCAGATCGAGGGCATGCTCGTAGAGTGCCGCCGCCAGGCCGGCGCGGTCTTGGGCCTGCGGCAGGTCTCCCCATTCCAGCGAGGCGACCGCATCGGCAAGCGCGAGCTCGGCAAGCTGCCTGGCGATGTCGGTCGGGCCCATGGTGCCGGCGGCATCGTCCGCCTTGATGGTGCCGGGACCACCGAAGCGCAGGATTCGTGCCCGCTGCGAGTCCAGCAGATAGAACTCGTCCCTGCCCGGCGCCGGTTCCAGCACAAACTGGGCCGGCAAGATCTCCCGGCCTTCGTCCGGAGCGTTGAGCAGCCACCTCGGGCGCCCGAGTTCGTCGAAGGCCCAGACCAGCCCGGAGCCGCCCAGAAGGACGGTTCCGTCGTCAAGCACCGCGAGCGCATGAGGAAACTTGAGCATCCGCGGGTCCACCTGGGGGCGAATCGAGTCGATCTCGCGGCCATCCAGACCGGCGATCACGACCCTGCGGTCGAACTGGTCGTACAGCACCATGCGCCGCTGGTCGTCGACGTCCATGGCGTTGATGAATGGCGCGGCGACCGGTACGGGGCGCTCCTCGATAGCGAGTTCGGTCAGGTGCACGTAGGCCGGTCCGTTCCTGGTAAGGGCAGCCAACCCGCCGCCCGGGACGGCATCCAGCCGCCGCGCGTCCGGCAGGTCGAGGAAGGCCATGTCGTCGTCTCCGTTGCGCCGGCGGACGATGCGCGCGTGGTTCAGGTCGATCGCGAGCACGTCATGGGTCCAACTGGTGCGGGCGATCTCCTGTGGGGCCGTGGCGCCCGGCGGGCGCGCCTCCGGCAGCAGCGATGCCGGGGTAGCCGCGATCAGCTCGAAGCGCGGCCCCAACTCGGCGGACCCGCCGGTCAGCAGCACGCTGACGCCGCCGTCGTGCGCGGCGAGGTCCAGGATCTGCTCTTCGTACCCGAACGCGGACTCCACCACGGCCTCCGCGTCGCCGGTGGCCCGATCGACGGTGCGGAACAACGCGGCAATTCTTCCACCGTCGATCACGTCGGTGATGTCAGGCGGAAGGTAGATCGGCGGCGGGAAGCCGGCGCGCGCCGCCTGCAGGTACCCGAGGTCGGCGACCAGTGCGGCGACGACCGTGTCGAGCCTGGTGGCGGAGGCCGTGCGCACGGTGGACGTCAGGGCACGCCCGGCCTCCAGGTCGGAGCTGGTGACTATCAGGTCCAGCCCTCCGGCACTGTCGTGGACGCCGATCTCGACCCGGATGCGAGACGGAAAGTCGGGGGGAATGCCGATCTCCTCGGAGGACAGGATCTCCTGCAGCCGTTCGACGAGCCGGCCTTCATCCAACTCCGCACGCGGGTCGATCGACCACTCGGCGATTCGCAACCCCACGGCCGGAACACTCGCGATGAGCAGGGCCGCGAATGCCACGGCCGCTCTGAACGAAGTCATGTCGCCATCATCCCCGATATTTGGAATCATGTGTCTGGACTGCCGAGTGCGCTTCGGTAACCTCGTCCCACGGCTGCACATGATCGGCGTATTCTATGCTGCGCTCGTGGCCCTTGCCGAGCAGCAGCACGGTGTCGCCCGGTCGTGCCAGCTCCACGGCCGTAACGATCGCTTCACGCCGGTCCGGGATGAGCCGGGGCGCCGGCGCCCCGGCGACGAAGCCGCCGGCGATGTCCTTGAGGACCATCAGCGGATCCTCGCGGCGCGGGTCCTCATCCGTAAGGATCACGATGTCGGCGTGCTCGGAGGCGATCCGGCCCTGCATGGCCCGCTTCTCGCGATCCTTCTCTCCGGCTGAGCCGAACACGACGATGGTGCGGCTGTCGGCGGCACGGTCCGCACCGCGGCACAGCCGCAGCCCGGCGAAGAGTTGCCGAAAGGCTGCCGGCGTGTGGGCATGGTCGACGATCATCGTGAAGCCGCGGTCATTGCGGATCTGCTGCATGCGTCCCGGAAGCGGGCTGAGGACCGGCAGCGCATCGAGCACGTGGTGCGGGGCAGCTCCGCCGGCGCCGGACGCCAACAGCAGGGCGGCGGCGATGTTGCCGGCCTGCACGGGGTCGCCGACCTGCACCCGGCACTGCCTGCGGACGTCGTGCAGCCGGACGGCCAGAGTCAGGCCGGAGCCGTCGGCTGCCAGAACCGTTGCGGTGCAGTCGGCCTCGCCGCCGCCGTGGGACGCCGGCGAAATGGTGCTGAAGCTCTGCGCCGCGGGGAACCGCGCACGCAGGTCGTGCCACGCCCCGTCGTCCCGGTTGAGCACCGCCACGCCGCGGGAGCCGTCCGGACGATCCCGGACCATGTCCAGCAACGCCGCCTTGGTGTCGCGGTACCGCTCCCAGTCGCCGTGGAACTCCAGGTGCTCGTGGGTAACGTTGGTGATCGCCGCTGCGGCAAGCGGCAGTCCGTGCACCCTGCCGGCGGCCAGCGCGATCGAGGTGGCTTCGATGACCGCGGCGCGGCGGCCGAGGCCGGTCATGGTTGCCAGCAGCCCATGCAGCTCCGGAGCTTCGGGAGTCGACAGCCGCCAGGGCGTATCCACGACGCCGGTTCCGTCGTCGACGTAGACGCTCGACACCAGTCCGGCCGGGAGGCCGAGACGGTCGAGGAGCAGCTTCGTGAACCACGCCGTGGAGCTCTTGCCGTCCGTGCCGGTCACGCCGACGAGCAGGAGGTTCCGTGCCGGGTCGCCGGCGTGCCAGGCTCCGGCGACCGCGAGGGCCGTCTTCACGTCCGGCACCTGCAGGTAGCAGACGCCGGGGGCGTAGCCCGGCAGATCGCGTTCGTGGATCACCGCGCGCGCGCCTCGGCGCACGGCGTCGGCGATGAAGCGGTGGCCGTCGTCCTTGTTGCCGGGCCGGGAGACGAACAGTGCGCCGGGACCGGCCTGGCGCGAATCGTAGCGGATCGCGTCGATGGGGCCGGCCGCCTCGCCCCGGACGCGAACTGTGCCGATGCGGTCTGCCAAGTCCGCCAAGTCCCGCTGTCGAGGCGTGGGAGGAAGATCGCTCATGCCGTCCATCGGCAGTGAGGGGCTCGCCCACTCGCGGGCGCTGGAAAAAAGGCGGATGCGCGCATCAATCGGACCCACTCACTATCATCGGCACGATCACGCCCCGGCTTGCGCGTCACCTGGCCGACCCCGGCCCCGCCGGGGTCGCGTGCCGACCGCGTTGCGCGGGCTTCAGCGCTGTTCGTACAGGTAGTCGAAGAACTCCGCGTCGGTGGAGAGGGTCTTCTGGAAGTTCGGCAGCAGCGCCCGGTACGCCTCGATCGCCTTGAAGAAGGCATAGAACTCGGGGTCGGTGTTGTAGGCGTTGGCATAGATCGCGGCCGCGTCGGCGTCGGCCTGACCGCGGATCACCTTGGCTGTCCGCTCTGCCTCCGAGATGATCTCCAGCCGCTCCTTTTCGCGCTTGCCGAGCCATTCGGCCTTGAGTCCCTCGCCGTCGGAGCGCCACGCCTGCGCGACCTGCTGCCGCTCGGTGATCATGCGGCTGTAGACGCTCTCGGTCAGGTCGTCCGAGTAGCGGATCTGGCGGATGATCACGTCGAGCAGCTCGATGCCGTAGAGCGCCTCCGCCTCTTTCGCGCGCCCCAGCATGTCGTTGGAGAGCTCGTCGCGTCCCTTGTCGATGGACGCGAACGTGACTTCGGTGTAGGTGTCGCCCAGGATCGAGCTGGCGTCCTGGGCATCGTCGGTGGACCGCCGCACGATCTGGTTGATCACGTCGGAGTTGCGCACCGCCTCCTGCAGCCGGTTGTTGGAGATCACTTCCTTGACCGCGGAGTCGATGACCGCGTCGAGCCGCGTCTGGGCTCCCTGCTCGTCCTGGACCGACTCGTAGAACAGCACCGGATCGACGATGCGCCACCGCGCCGTGGTGTCCACGTAGATGAACTGCCGTTCCTGCGTCGGCACCAGGGTCGGGTCGCCGTCCCAGGAGATGATCTTCTTCGGATAGCGCACCACCTGGTCGATCAGCGGCGCCTTCAGCGCCAGCCCGGCGTCTGTCTTGGAGCGCACGATGCGGCCGAACTGCAGGATGATCGCCTGCTGGCCTTCCTGCACCACGTAGAACGGCCCGAGCATCAGGAAGATCAGCAGGGCGGCGCCTGCGACCACGACGATCGTGATGAAACGCTTCACTGGTTCCCTCCGAGCGACAACTCCTGTCCGAGCTGCTTGAGCGGGATGAAGTTGGTCAGGTTCTTGTCGATGAGGTCGGTGCCCTCGGCGTCCTTGAACACCTCCTCGAACATCTCGTAGTAGAGGCGCGTGCGGGTCACCTCCGGGCTCTTGCGGTACTCCTCGTACAGGTGCACGTAGCGCGCCACGTCACCCTCCGCGCGGTTGAGGCGCTCGGCCTGGTAGCCCTCCGCCTCGGCGATGAGCCGGTCGGCCTCGCCGTGGGCGCGCGGGATCGTCTGGTTGTAGGCTTCCTTGCCCTCGTTGATCAGGCGGTTGCGGTCCTGGATCGCCTTGTTGACGTCCTCGAAGGCGTTCTGCACCGCGCCGCGCGGCGGCACGACGCTCTGCAACTGCACCGCGTCCACGCGCACGCCGATGTCGTAGCCTTCGATGCCGAACAGGGCGTTCATTTCCTCCTGCGCCCGCAACTGGATGACCGGCCGCTCGTCGCCCATCACGTCCAGGATCGCGCGGTCGCCCACCAGCCGGTTGAACACCGACCGGGAGATGTCCTTGATCGTCGTCTCGCCGTCGACGATGTTGAACAGCCATTTCTCGGGCTCGATGATCCGGTACTGGATCGACCACTTCACGTCGACGATGTTGAGGTCGCCGGTCAGCATCACCGACTCCTCGGGGAACTCCTGCGTGGAGAACACCGTGCGCACGCCGGCCTCCTCGGTGCGGAAGCCGAACTCCAGCTTGTGCAGCACCTCCGTCTCCACGTTGTAGACGCGGTCGATCCCGAACGGCAGCTTGAGGTGCAGGCCGGGATCGCTGGCCCGGCCGACGTACCGGCCGAAGCGCAACAGGATGCCTTTTTCGCGCGCGTCCACGACGTAGAAGCTGGACAGCACGACGATGACCAGCAGGACCGCGCCCAGCATGAGGCCGACCGCCCGCGGGCTGAAGCTGCCCGGCGCGCGTCGCTCTGCGGATGAATCGTTTTCTGACATGGGACTCCTCCCTTGGGGGGGACGGGGACCGGGCGCGTATGCCGGCCCTTACACACTGCCGACGATATACCCGGAGCCGCGCCAGGGTCAAACCGGAGACTTCCAAGGCCGTGCGATGCCGGGAAATCGTCGCGATACCTGAATAAAGTTCATGATTCGATTGACTATGTGAAGGGATGTGCCTAGGTTCGGAACATGGCATCGGATGTCCAACCTCCGCTGGGACCGTGCCCGATCTGTGATCAGCGGCTGCAGGTTGCCGAATATGCGTGCGGGTCGTGCGGCGTCACCATCCGCGGTCGCTTCGAGCGCTGCGACCTGTGCGCGCTGCCGGACGACCTGCTGCACTTCGTGCGGCTGTTTCTGCACGTGGAGGGCAACCTGCGGGAGGTCGAGCGGCGGCTGGGGATGTCCTACCCGACGGTCAAGGCCCGCCTCAAGGCGGTGAATGCCGCGCTCGACGCACCGGGCGAACGACCGGGCGCCGGCGCTGCGGAAGGAGGCGACCAGGGCCGACTGCGCCTACTGCGCCGCCTCCGCGATGGGGAGCTGTCGCTCGCCGAGGTCATACGGCGCCTGCACGCAGAGGACGCGGGCGCCGGGGGAGGGAACGATGGATCGGATCACTCTTGATCTGGATGGCGTCGCGGAGGTTCGCGTCACGACGCGCCGCCGGGGCGTTGTCGCGCGCGCGGTCGAAGGCGACGCCGGGACCCTTGCGGGTGACGGTCTGGATGCGATCCGGGTCGCGCGCGACGGCGAGCGGTTGGAGATCGCGGAGCCGCGGCGCGATGCCGACGAAGAGGCGGGGGGCACCCTCGAGCTGTCGCTGCCGGCGGCGCGCTCGTGGGAGCTGAGCGCGGACAGCGCCAGCGGCGCGGTGCTCGTGGCCGGCATGGATGGAACGGTGCGGGTCCGTACGGCGAACGGAGCGGTCACCCTGCAGGACCTCACGGGAACCGCGGACGTGCGCTGCGCCAACGGGTCGATCACCGCCGAACGAATTGCCGGGCAGTTGAACGTGTCGGCTGCCAACGGCAAGATCACCGTGCGCGACGCCGAGTTGACCGGGGGCAAGTTTCAAAACGCCAGCGGCCGCATGGCCCTGCAGTTCCGGCCCACGGGCGACGGCAAGGTGTCCGTGATGTCGGGATCGGGCCGCGTGCTGCTCGCGTTGCCGGACGATGCCGACCTCGCGGCCACGGTCAAGTCACGCGGCCGGCTGGTGAACAGGCTCGGATCATCGGTGGTCACCACCGGGCCGGGCTTCGCGCAGGTCACGCTCGGCTCCGGAGCGTTCTCGATCTTCGTACACACGTTGGGGAGGTGTGAGCTGGTGGGCTTCGACGAGTTCGACGGCAAGGAGCAGCGGGCGGGAGAACGGGCGTTCACCGACGATGACGACCATGCGTGGGACGATCCGGACTTCACGTTCGAGATCCCCAGCGAGATGTGGGAGTTCCTCAAGGAGATGCGCGGCTACGGCCTGAAGTTCGGAAAGCTGGGAGAGGAGATCTCGCGTCAGGTGTATGAGGCGTTCGGCGCCGCAGGTGGCGGCCCCGGGCGCCGCGGCGCCGGGTTCCGGCGCGGGCCCGGTGAACGGCGATGGCGCGGCGCCGGACGTTCGCACCATCATGACGGGCCGGGACGGAAGGGCGGCCCGCGGCCGGCACAGGCCGATGCCGCCGGCACCGAGGAAGAGGTCAGGCTCGTGCTCGACATGCTCAAGGAAGGCAAGCTCTCCGCCGAGGAGGCGGCCCGCCTGATCAGCGCGCTGCGCCGCTGAGGGGCGCGCCAGACCCGCTTCGGTGCATGCTCTGCCGGTGAGTGGGGCAGAAGCGGCCACCAGCGGTGCCGCCGGCGATGGGTGCGGCGGCCTCCGGGTACGGCGTGTCGAGCTGGACGCACTGGCCGGCGACGAGCTGCTGCAGAGCGGGTTCTGGGGATCCTTTCGCGCCCGGCTCGGCTGGCGCCCGCTGGCGGTCGCCGTTTCCGGCGCCGGCGTCGCCGGAACGGTTCTCCTGCTCTGCCGCCGGACGCCGGCCGGCACCTTCGTGTACTGCCCGTTGGGGCCGGGGGCCGAGCCGCCTTCAGCAGCGTGCGGCGCCTATCTCGATCGCCTGGCGCGAACGGCTCGTCGGCTGCTGCCACCGGCCAGCTTCGCCGTCCGGTTCGATCCGCCGTGGCCGGAGGAGCGCTGGTCCGGCCGGTGGCGCGCCGCCCCGGCCGTGCAGCCGCAGAGCACGGTGATCGTCGACCTGCAGCGCGGCGAAGCCGATCTGCTGGCCGCGATGAAACCGAAGACGCGCTACAACGTCCGGCTCGCCGCGCGCCGGGGCGTCGTCGTGCGCGAAGTGGGCGCCGCGGGGCTCGACGGCTGGTACCGCCTGCATCGCGACATGGCCCGCCGCCAGGGAATCACCCGGCACAGCCTGCGCTACTTCCGCGAGCTGTTTCTGACCGCCGACACCTACACCGGACGGCGTCCGCGCCTGCTGCTGTTGATGGCCGCATGCGAGGGTGAGGACGTGGCCGGCATCGTCGTGTCGCTGTTCGGCCGGCGCGCGCGCTATCTGTACGGCGCGTCGTCGGATCGCCACCGGCACGCGATGCCCAACTACGGCCTGCAATGGGCGGCGATGCGCCTGGCCAGGGAGGCGGGCTGCCACACCTACGACCTGTTCGGGATACCCCGCAGCGCCGACCCGGCGCTGCCGATGGCCGGTCTCTATCGCATGAAGACGGGCTTCGGGGGCTCGATCGTGCATCGGTCGCCGGCCCACGACGCCGTGCTCAACCGGCCGCGCCACGCCGCGTTTCGCGCGGCGGAACGGGCACGCGCCTGGTACCTGCACCGCGGCCGCGTGCCGGGCGCTGACCTATCGGGATGACCATGAGCGCGCACCCGATTGTTGTCCGCAGAGCCCCGAGTGCGTAACCTGTTGTCTCAGGAGGACTCGATGAAAACGAAGAGGAAGAGCAAGGCTCTCATGCTCGCCGCGGCGGTCGCAGGGATCGTGCTGGTCGCGGCCGTCTCCGGCCACGCGCATGAGATGGTGACGTCGCCGGAATACGCGGTTCGCTGGTGGAACACGCTGACCCCTGACGAGATGGTGGCGGCGCTGCACGGCGACATGGCCACCGAGGATCAGGCTGCGGCCGCGAAGAAGATGCACGCGGATCTGGACTTCGTCACCACGTACCTGGTGGATCTGGCGGCAACGAAGATCAACGGCCACCTCAGCTTCGACAGCGTCGGGGCGTGGTGGGAGTCCCTGAACTGCCAGTTGATGCGGATCGCAGCGGGCGACGGCAACACGGCCGATCCCATGAGCCCGTACTGCGCCCACTACCCGGGCTCGGGCCACGAGAAGATCCTGAGCGCCGACGCGCTGGCGCATGTCGACAAGGTCGGCATGGCACTGCTCGGCCGGAACGACCCCGGCATGTACGAGGGCGCGGCCGGCTCCTCTATGTGACCGCGCGCGTTGCGACCCGTCGATCTGGTTCGAGGTCATGTCCCTCTCGGCCTCATGGCACTTCGCCTGCTTACGCCGCGGGTGTCGCCGCCCGGTCACCCGTGGCCATTGGAGCTCAACCCGCACGGTCGCGAAGGCCCCGGCGGAGACGACGCACCGCCGCAACGGCCGCAAGGGCGATCGCCAGCAACAGGCAGCTCAAGACCGCATACCCCTTCGACAGGGTAAACCACGAGGCGACCGCCACCTGTCCGGCGGACACGTCCGGACACTCGCTGCTGGTGCGCCGAGCGGGCGCGTCGCGAGCCGGTGGCGAGCCCACTTTACGGGGCTGGCAGTAGCGCAAGCGGAGCCGCCGGGGAGAACGAAGCAAACCGAAGTTGTGATGTTGGCCGCTGTGCACGGCTTCGCACGCACGATCGGCCTCGATCGCCTGCTCGGCCCCCGCTCCCGCCTGCGCGATCTGGCCCTCGCTCTGATCCTCTCCCGCCTGCTGGCGCCCGCCTCCAAGCTCGCCACCGCCCGCGGCCTGCACCCCGAAACCCTGCGCGATTCGTTGGCCGACGTGCTGCGGCTCGACTCGGTCGACGAAAACGACCTGTACGCCGCCATGGACTGGCTGCGCGAGCGCCAGGACGCCATCAAGCAACGCCTGGCCACGCAGCATCTGGCCGAAGGCTCCCTGGTGCTCTGCGACCTGACCTCCAGCTACGTGGAAGGCCGCTGCTGCCCGCTGGCCAAGCGCGGCTAGGCGGGAGTCTGTTCGTGATTCGTGCGACGGGCAGCAGCAGCGCCAGCATCACCAACCGCCGGGACTTCCGCCCGCGCGCCTTCGGTGGCAGGAGCCCGGCTCCCGCGACTCCTGTCTGACGCTGGTCCTACAGGCGATCCGATAGAGAGACGCCAGGATCACTTGATTGATGTGAGAAGGTCGGCAAGGGCAGATCCTGGACATAGCCGTCCGTCGGTGAACTCCAGAGGACGGCCGCAGCTCCCGATCGTCGTCAGCGTGCGGGGCTGCGCCTGCGGACTTCGTCCAGGTTGAGCACCTGCATGGCCTCGTCGCCCATCGCCACCGCGTAGATGCCCCGCCGCGTCAGGTAGGTGACCACGTCGGCCGGTATGCTCAGCGACGAGAACACCGGCACGATCGGCAGTTCCGGGTACTCCGGAACGTAGCGCGCGAACTCGCCGCTCTCCAGAAACCTCACGAACGCCCGCGCGTACTCGGGGCGCGCCGTTGCCTTGGTCTCGTTGAGCAGCACCGCCTTCGTGCCGACGTAGAGCGCGTCGAACTCGCGCTCGCGCGAGGGGTCGTCGCTGCGCGTGCGTACGACGCGTGTGTAGAACGTTCGCAGGTCGCCGCAGTCGAATACCTCGCGGGCCAGACGGCGGATGCTGGGAGCGACGATGTCCTCGACGATGGTACCCATCTTGTTGGCCAACTCGCCCCAGCGCTGGTTCATCTCTTTCCGCTCGCGTGCGGCCTGCTCTTTCATCTCTTCCCGCACGCGGGCGGCTTCCTCCCGCTCGCGTGCGGCCTGCTCCTTCATCTCTTTCCGCTCGCGTGCGGCCTGCTCCTTCATCTCTTTCCGCTCGCGTGCGGCTTCCTCC
>JAPPKD010000366.1 GCA_028820215.1 Spirochaetaceae bacterium
GCGGTGGACAAGCTGTTCTGACGCCATCGTTGGATCCCGAACTGAATCGTCTGTGCGTCATCAGAGTGACCGGCAGCAGCGCAAGCATCACCAATCGGGAGGGGTCACGCCGCGGGTATTCGCGGCACAGGACGCCGCTTTGCATCCCGTTGAGATGGCGATTCGGCTGTCGAGGACACTCTGCTTGGCAGCAGCTCTCGTTCTGGCTGTGGCCGGCTGCGAAGAGATGGTGTCGAACCGGGCGCCGGCGGCTCAGGGGGCCATCCCGGCGCCGTCGCTCGACGGGGGCGCTTCCGCGTACCAGGTCGACATCGGCCCGTATTTCAGCGACCCGGACGGCGATGCGCTGACCTACGCGGCAGCGTCGTCGGATGAGACCGTGGCCACGGCCAGCACCGCCGGGAGCACGGTGTCGGTGACGCCGATAGCGAAGGGCACGGCCACGATCACGGTCACCGCCACCGATCCGGACGGTCTGAGCGCTGCCCGGCAGTTCCAGGTGACCGTGACGAGCGGCATCGGGTCCAGGTACCGCGGGCACGGGGATCAGGTGTTCGTCCTGAATCCGAACGGAGAGAGCCTGGACAACGCGATATACACGCTGCATCTGGGCAACGCCGCGGCGGAGGTGTACGTGATTGCCACCAATGCCTCCGACTCCAGCCTGAATCCCGAGGTCGAGAGACACGAGCCACGGGACGATCATGAACCGCCGCCGAGACCGGCGCTGAGCGGGCCGTCACCGGAGCGCGAGTGGATCGCGGCGTTCAACAACGCCCCGCGGTTGTCGGGCCGGTCATCCGGCGCGCGAGCGCGGCTGCACGCGCAGTCGCAGGGATCGACAACAGGAGTCGCGGAAGGCGATCGGTTCACCTTCGCCGATTTCGATGGCGGAACCGTCGTCCACTTCCCGGCTACCGCCCGCAGGGTGGTCGCCGACGGCTCCACGACCGCGGCGTTCTGGGTGGCGGACCGGGATTGGGGGCCGAGCTGCGCGGGCGCCGGGCCGTGCGTGACCGGCGAAATGGTCGACGCGATGGCGGAACGGTTCCTCCGCCCCGGCGCCGGCAACGACATCCACGACTGGGTCACGGCGATATTCGGGAGTCCGTGGGGTCCGCACACCGATTCGAACCTGATTCCTCCGGAGTCCGCCCGCGAGATACACGTCCTGCTGTTCGACATCGAGGGGGACGGCGCCCCCCAACCCGGTGAGTGCCGAATCGTCGGGTACTACTGGGCTGTGCACAATTACCTGCAAGATCCCGATCATTCCCTGTTCGGTATCTCGGCCGAGCGGCTGATCTTCTTCATGGACTCGGCGTTCTATGCGATTCCGGAGGGTCCGACCTGGGACGTGACCGACCGCCGTCCGAGCACCGTCATCGGCACCCTGGCCCACGAGTTCCAGCACATGATCCACTACTATCAGAAGCTGGTTCTGCGCGATGCCCGGAGCGAGACGTGGCTCAACGAGATGGCATCGGAAGTGGCGGAGGACCTGATCGCCGACAAGATGATGGTGACCGGACCGCGTGGGGTCGCCCACGACGATCCCACGGCGGGAGAGCCGGGTACGGGCAGCGGTCGTCTCCCCATCTACAACCTCTTCAATGACGTGCAGGTCACCGCGTGGCAAGGCAGAATCGCCAACTACTCGATCAACTACGCGCTCGGCGCCTACTTGGCGCGCACCTACGGCGGCGCGGAGCTGTTCAGCGCGATCGTGCAGAGCGACCGCTCGGGCGTCGACGCGGTCGAAGCGGCGCTGGCCGGGCTGGGCCATGACGTCTCGTTCGGACAGACGTTGGCCGACTGGGCGGTTGCCACCCTGCTGTCGGACAACACCGCCGCCCCGGCCCCGTACCGCTACAACCCGGGGACCTGGAGCACCTCGCGCACCGGCGGAGAGCCATTCCGCCTGGGCTCGATCAACCTGTACCACTACCGGTACGAGCCGCCGGATCCGGTGCCGGACTGCATCGGGCCGGACCTGGCGGGCCGCACGGTTCAGGAGGGGCCGTACCTGCACTCCCTGAAGACCTTCAATGCACGTACCCAGCCGCCCCATTCCAACATGTACGCCACGCTCGGACGCAGTACGGGAACCGTCCGTCTGGTGGTGAGCGCGGCGCCCGACAACCGTATCGCCGTGGTGGTCAAGGAGTGATATTCCTCTTGACGATGTAGTCGGCGGCTCCGAGCTCCAGCGCCCGCGCGATCGTCTCGTCCCGTCCGTACCCGGACCGGCTTCGCCTCCGGATCGAGCGATACCGGACGGCCGGTCCCCGCCTCGAACACCACGACGCCGACCGGCGTGGTCTCGATCAGGCGTCGAGGGCCGGTCACGAACGAGAGATGGATTCACTAATAGAATATCTTTTTTTGACCGATAGAAATGCTATGTACACGAACGTCCCCTCGGCAGTGGCCCTCGCCGGCATCGTCGTCGTCCGCTCCGTCGTCGAGTGGCGCATCTTCCACCGGAGGAAGAAACGCCACGACCATTCACGCTGAGCGAGGACGATGCCGGCGGAGGGAGCCCACCCGCTACTGGTGCTGGTGTTCCTGGCCGCCGTCTGCGCGGCCGGACTTGCAGGCATGTTGCTGCTGCGGCGTCGACGTCGCCCACCGATCGAGCGGCCCCGCACGCGCCCGGCAACGCCCGACGATGACGACCTGCCGATGGCCGACCAGGACTGACCGGATGACCGGCCGACATCTGACCTCCGCCGCTGCGGTGGCGGTGCTACTGCTGGCCCTTGCCGCATGCGCCACGCCATCGCCTTGTCCGCCGCACTGCGCCGACGCCGATCTGCGCGGGGCCGACTTGCGCGGCAGCGATCTGCGCGGGGCCGACCTGAAGGGCGCTGACCTGACCGCTGCCGACCTGCGCGGGGCCATTCTCACCGGCGCCGACCTGAGCCACGCGACCCTTCAGCGCGCCACGCTCGCCCGCGCCCTCCTGATTGCCGTCGACCTGACCGGCAGCGATCTGACCGAAGCCGACTTGACCGGCGCCGTGCTGACCCGCGCCGACCTGACCGGCAGCGTCCTGATCGACGTCCAGGGGTGCGACACGACCGGCCGCCTGCCCGGATGTACGGGCGGCGTACCGGACCCGGGGCGCTCATAGGCTGCTGCATTGTAATTGTACGTCGCGCCGGGAAGTAACCCGCGTTCTGGAAAAGGCGTGTTGCCTCACCTAAGAATCGTACCGTAGCGAGATCGTGCCTCAAGTAAGA
>JAPPKD010000221.1:0-15386 GCA_028820215.1 Spirochaetaceae bacterium
TTGCTCGGCGCACTCCGCACCTCCTGGCGAAAGCCCATGCCGGGCGCAGCAATGAAGAGCGGCTCCGAATCCTCGAGGATCCGGAGCCGCTGAAAGCGCACAGCTTCTGTCGGTCAGTTCACGAACTGAGACAGCGGCTGCAGGTGCGGGACACCTTCGACCAGGTTGTCCATCTTCAGTTGCTGGTACTCGTCGAGCCCGGCCTTCTTCAGCTCGGCGATGTACTCGTCCCACTGGGAATCGACGTCCGCCTGTCCGGTCGCGAACTTGCCCAGCCACTCGCTGATGATCGGGCCGATCTGGGCGCCCAGGTCGCTGTGGCGCTGGCGGTCCTTCTCGTCCGCGAACGCGATCACGTCACGGGTCTCCAGGTAGGCGCGGTCCTTCACGCGTTGATCCATGTCACGCAGCGTCTGGTAGAGGGGGATCGACGACACGCGGACGACGTCCGGCATCATCATGAACGCGGCCTCGCCGATGTAATCGGGATCCTTGGTGGGCAGCACGCGGCCGAGGCCGTCGTCGTCGTAGTCCCAGGCGACTCCCTGCTTGCCCCACTCACCGGTATGGTGACCGCTGGCGTCCGGCTGGTAGATCCAGTTGAGCAGCCGCATGGCGGCGTCGACGTCCGACACCGTGGTGCTCACCGAGAGACCGCTGTCCTCGAAGCCGCCGCGGGTGCCGCCGATGCACCCCGGCACCACGTCCGCGCCGGGCTCGACCGTGATCGGATCCAGGAAGCCGATGATCTCGTGGTAACGGGCCGCGTATTCCTTGGCGGCCGCTTCCGACCTCTTGGCGGCTTCGTAATCCTCGGCGGTGATGCCGTGTTCGGCCATGAACGCGCCTACGCGCCCCGGCATGCCGAATGCGCCGAAGCCGTTCTCCATCGCCACCCGGCCCGCGTTGAAGGCCTGCTTGAGCTGCTCGTCGCTGCCCGTGAACCACTCCTGGTCGATCAGGTCGTTCACGTAGAGATCGGCCAGGAACCTGAGCATGTCGCGGTAGCGATCGGAGGCCTGATAGACCGAGCCCATGGGCTCGAACGCGAGTCCGAACATCTCGCGGAACCACATCCGGGTAGCCCAGCCGGCGCGGGTCATGATCGGGATCATGTCCGGGAACATCGCCTTGATCGCCGCGGCCGCTTCGCGCAGTTCGGCGGTGGTGGTCGGCGGATCCATGCCGATGGCCTCGAAGACGTCCACGCGGTACGAGACGGCGTTGCAGATGCCGGTGTAGGCGAAGCGCGGCGCCATCCAGAACTCGCCCATGCCGTCGCCGAACAGCCCGGAGTGGGCGGCGATGTTCAGGCCGCGCGCCTCGATGGACTGCCACAGGTTGGGCACCTTCTCCATGGTGATGTCGCGGAGCGGCATCAGGAACCCGTCATGGCCCAGCGGACGCACGACGTTGTCGATGATCCGCCCCATCATGTCGGGCATGTCGCCGGCGGCGGCCGCGAGCTGCACCTTGTCGCCGTAGGACTCCTCCGGAATCCCGGTGACGTCGAGCTGCACCTGCGCCTCCTCCAGGACGATGGCGTAGACCGCAGCGTCCGAGGTCAGGTTCGGGTTGTCGGTCCAGTAGACCAGCGTCGGCGCCGCCGCGGAACCCTCCTCCTCGCCGGTCGCAAAGGCTCCCGCTGCGACCAGCGCGAGTATCGTTGGGATGAGAATCAGTTTCTTCATCCTGCCTTCCTCTGCCTCACCCTCCCTTGGGGTGAAGCGTGGTGTGTGCGCCTCCCTTTGACAAAGGGCCGGCCGCGATGAGGCGGCCGCGGCGCGTCATTCCTTGAGTGACCCGATCATCACTCCCTGTACCAGGTACCGTTGCACGAACGGATAGATGATCAACATGGGTATTATCGACACGAATACCGTCGCGTACCGAAAATTCTGCGTGTAGGCGGCGTACCTCGCCTCCCGCTCCGCGTCGAACGCGTCGCCTGCCAGCTCCTGGCGCTTGAGCACCACCTCCTGCAGCACGATCTCGCGCACGATCATTGGCAGCGGGTACTTCTCCGCATCGTTGAGGTAGATCAGCGCGCTGAAGTAGTCGTTCCAGTGGTCCAGGGCGTAGAACAGGCCGATCGCGGCCAGGCCCGCCTTGGAGAGGGGCAGGACGATGCTGGCCAGGATCCGCCACCGCCCGGCGCCGTCCAGGAACGCCGACTCCTCCAGGTCCTCCGGAATCGACTGGAAGAAGGTGCGCAGGATGATCATGTTCCATACCGCGATCGCGGTCGGGAAGAACAGCGCCCATATCGAGTTGACCATCCCCAGCGCCCGCACCAGCAGATAGGTCGGGATCAGCCCGCCGGAGAAGAACATCGTGAACACGATCAGGAGCGTCACGAACTTGCGCCCCACCAGGCGCTTCTTGGACAGCGGGTAGGCGCACAGGCAGGTCATGATCAGGTTGATGGTCGTCCCGAGCACGACGTAGATCAGCGAGTTGCGGTAGCCGACGCCGATCATGGGGTGATCGAGGATGAACTCGTAGGCGCTCAGGTCGATGTGGCGCGGCAGCCAGGTGATGCCGCGCGCCACCTCGTTCGGGTGGCTGAGCGAGATGGAGAACACGTTGATGACCGGGTACAGGGTCGCGGCTCCTGCCAGGAACAGCACCGCGACGACGATCAGGTCGAACCGCTCGATGCGGCGTACGCCTACCACAGGGAGGTCTCCGACACCTTGGAGCTGACCTTGTTGACGATCGTCAGCAGCACCAGGCCGACGACGGACTGGAACAGCCCCACCGCGGTCGCGAACGAGCGCTCCGCGCCGAGCAGCCCGACCCGGTACACGTAGGTCGCGATCACGTCGGAGACGCGGATGTTGAGGTCGTTCTGCATCAGGAACACCTTCTGAAAGCCCACCGACAGGATGCCTCCGGTCTGCAGGATCAGCAGGATGATCGCCACCGACGCCAGGCTGGGCACCGACACGTACCGGATGCGCTGCAGGCGGCTGGCGCCGTCCACGGTGGCCGCCTCGTAGAGCTCGGGATTGGCGCGGCTGAGCGCGGCCAGGTAGATGATCGCCCCGAAGCCCACGCTCTGCCAGATGCCGGACAGGACGTAGATCGGGCGGAACCACCGTGTGTCGGCCATGAAGTAGACCGGCTCCAGGCCCAGGAGGGCGATGATGTGGTTGACCGA
Organism: Spirochaetaceae bacterium; assembly: GCA_028820215.1. Next base: position 3,164 of record JAPPKD010000221.1, read on the forward strand.
TCCGTCGCGCGGCGACAGCAGCAGGGTGAGGATGCCGACGATGGCGACGATGGAGATGAAGTGCGGCAGGTAGGTGACCGTCTGCACCGTCTTCTTGAAGCGCGGCAGGCGGCATTCGTGCAGCAGCAGGGCCAGGATGATCGGCGCCGGGAAGCCCGCCAGCAGCGACCAGAAGGAGAGCTGGAAGGTGTTGTTGATCAGGCGGAAGGATGCGTTCGAGGAGAAGAAGCGGATGAAGTGATAGAAGCCGAAGTCATCCGCCCAGGGGCTGCCCAGGATGCCGCCCCTGAAGTTGAAGTTCTTGAACGCGATGATCACCCCGTACATCGGCTGGTAGTGGAAGATCAGGAAGTACGCGACCGGCAGCGCCAGCATCACGTACAGGGCGGGATCCTTGCGCACGCGCGTGATCAGCGCCGTCACCCTGCCGCGCAGGCCGGCGGGCGCGCGGGCCGCCTGGCTGACCCCGGGCGGTTGGCTGGCCATGCTCAGCGCGGGCCTTCCGCCGCGCCGTCGTTCAGCGCCTGCAGCAGCGTCGGGATGTAGCGCGCCTCCTGGGTCAGCGCCTTGCCGACCCGCGGGCGGCCGATCAACTCCTCACCGGTCAGCCCGATGTCGGCCAGGTTGCGGCGCAGGATGGCCGCCACCTCGGCGCTGGGGGCGATGCGGTTGCCGTCGGCCAGCCCTTCCAGCACCTGGATCGACCACTCGGGCGAAGGGTCGCCGCCGGCCTCCGGGCACGACGTGTAGCGGAAGTGCCCGGCGCCGCGGTCGTAGGTGTGCTCGACCAGCCAGCGCACGCCTCCCGTGATCGCCTCCGCCACCCTCTGATCGCCTGTCAGGTCATGATAGCGGCGCAGCGCCGACAGCAGTACCCCTACCATGAAGCCGGCCTCGCCGAGCGGGCGCGGCAGCCCCCGGCCGCCGTGGCTGGCGGTGAGGACCCGCTGCCAGCCGCCGCCGGGGCTCTGCGCGGCCAGGACGTGCTCGACGATGATGGCCGCCGCGTTGAGGTAGCGGGGATCGTCGCCCAGCCGGTCCAGGGCGCACAGGTGGGTGAGCTGCCAGCCGCACTCGCGGGCGTTGTCGAGCGAGAACCAGCGCAGGTTGGCGGTCATCCAGCGCGCCGTGTGCTCCAGCACCTCGCGGGCGAAGGGGTCGCCGGTGAGCAGGAAATGGAGCGCCGGCCCCTGCACCCACATATGCGACGGGACGGCCGTGGAGCCGGCCATCTTGTTACGGAAGAACGGCGGCAGGTAGCCGCCGACGTGGCCGGCCATATGCATGACCTGCGCGCCGACCTGCGCCGGGTCGCGGGAGTGGTTGCAGGTGTCGATGTCGAGCGTGTGTCGCGCCGTCTCATATCCCAGGGGCAGCCAGCGCGGGTCGCCGCCGCGCAGGAACTCGACCAGGTGGCACCAGGTGGCGTCGTACTCGTTGTTCTCCCAGAAGCCGCCGGCCTCGGCATCGCCCTTGAAGGTGTCGCCGTAGTTCATGAAGCCGACCTCGTGGCGGCTGGAGCGGTGCTCCAGCCACTCGGCGAGCGCCCGGTCGACCATGCGCTCGTAGGGCGGATGGGGCGAGTCGTGCTTGGCGGCCAGCGGCTCCAGGACGCCGGTGCTCGCCAGGTAGCCGAAGTCGGGGCGGACGGCCAGTCGGCCCTGAAACCAGTCGGCCGCCGCGGTCTGCCGCTCGCCGTCGGCGGCGAAGCAGAGCATCAGCTCGGTGGTGAGGGCGCTGCCCACCTTGATCCGGTAGCAGCCGGACGGCCGGTCGAGCCAGAAATAGAGGCGGTGCCATTCGCGCTCGAAGTCCGGCAGCTCGACCTCCTCGCCCAGGGCCGGCAGCAGCTCGACGGCGAGCGTGTCGGCGTCGCTGCGCACGGCCTTCGGGTAGAGCTCCCAGAAGTCGCGGACCGCCAGCAGGCACGGGCCGGCCTCGCTTTCGATGACGAGGCGGCCGGATGCGTGGCCTTCGACGGTGTGCGACCGGCCCTCACCCTCCACGCGGTAGGCGCGGTCGTGCTCGTGCGCCAGGCGTACGGGCGCGCCGGGAGCCGGCGCCGCCGTCGAACCGCCGGGCATGCCCGCCACCCGGATCGGCTGCCACGGCAGCCGCAGCTCGAGCGAGCGCACGCGCAGCAGCGACGCCTTCTCGTGCTCGGCACCGTCGATGTCGGCGTCTGCCTCGCCGGAGTCGGCCAGGTGGCTCAGGTCGCCGTGCATGGCCGCGCCGGCCAGCGGACTGACCACGACCAGCCGCTGCGTGAGCGTCAGCAACGGCTGGCCGGCATTCAGCTGCACCAGCACGGAAGCGCGCAGGTGCTCGACGCCGTTCGGGTCGGCGACCGGCAACTCGGCGCGGATCGCGACCCGGCGCGGCCCCGCTTCCTCGATGCGCACCTCCTCGACCGGCCCGGAGGTCAGCGGCACGCCGCTGCCCAGCGCGCCGTGCAGGCCGCCGCCGCGGCAGATGGTCGGCCATTCCCCGTCCCGGAGCACCTCGATCCGCTCGAAGAGGCCGCCGCCTTGCCGCATCGTCACCCGCACGTGGCCGTTGCCCGCGGTTACCGCGCCGCCCTCCCGGCTCCAGGTCAGGTCGCTGGCGCTCGCGGGAGCCGTAGCGTCCGCGTCGGTGAGCGTGACCATGCCGACGGCCGGAGGGGCGCCGCCAGGGCAGCCCGTGTCCAGCAGCGCCCAGCGCGCACTGCCATCGGGCCAGCGCGCATGCACGCGCACCTGCGCCTCCTCGCCGTCCCGATCCGCGTCCGGGTCCGCGGCGGACGCGGCCAAGCTCACCCGCGCCGCCGGCTGCCGCAGCGCGCCTCGCGGCAACGGCACGGCGAAGGTCAGCGGCATACCCGTCGCCGCGTCTCCGCATCGCGCCGCGCCGGTGCTGTCCTCACGCCCGCAGTCGACCACCTCGATCGGGATCCGAATCTCAGCCGCGTCCGCATCGGGCGCCGGAGCGGCTGCCGGCAGGTCGACCGTTGCGCGGGTGACCTCGCCGCCGGGCTCGCGAGCCTCCACGTCGATCCGATAGGGCAGGCCGGGGGTCAACCCCCGCAACGGCAGCGCCAGCAGCGGATACGGCTCGCCGCTGGCCGCGCTCACCGTGGCGCCGACCCCCTCCAGCGGTGTCGCCGTCGCGGTCACCGAAACCGGCTCGGAGGCGATGCCGTGCAGCTCGATCGTTCCGGGGCCGGTCACGCGCGTGCTGAGGCGGTCCAGGCGCGGCGCGAACGACGACGCCTCGGGCAGCTCGGTGAGAAACAGCAGCTTCTCCAGGTAGCAGGGGCCGGTACCCTCCGCGCGGACCGTGAACGGCACGCCGGCGCCCAGGATCTCGACCGGGCGCTCGGCGACGATCAGGTGCCTGCGGTTGTCCAGGCGCTGCGGACGTACCGTGCCCAGGAGCTCTGCGCCGGCCTGCAGGGTGTAGCGGTAGTCGTCGCGCTCCGACGCGTACAGCAGCATCCCGATGTACTTGCGGCCGCACACTTGCTCCTTCTCCGGTGGCAGCCAGAATCGATGCCGCAGCACCGCCGGCATGCCCGACGCGGCCACCGACGGCGTCCGGTAGACCCCGTAGCCGACGCGGAACGGCGTGTTCTGCTGGCCGACGTTGATCTGCCAGCCGTCGAGCGTCTCCGCTTCGACGGCGTTCACGACGACGATGTCGTCACGGGCGGCGATCGCGTCGATCCGGTCGTCGCCGGCCACGTCGACATGCCCGATATCGACACGGCCGACATCGCCGTCGCCGACGGGCCGCTCGCTCATGGACGCGCGTAGCTCACCGCAAGCATGGCGTCGACGTCCATCGGATCGCACCCGAGCTGCTTGCGCAGCACGGCGAGCTGCTCCTCCTCGGAGCGGAGCTCCAGGTCGGCCGCCAGCGGCAGCGCCAGCTCCACGCCGCCGCGCAGTTCGGACTCGTCGCAGGCCTGACTCATCTCCATCGCCGCCAGCGCATCGCGGTCGGTGTACTCCCAGCCCCGGCTCGCCAACTCCGCCGCCGCCTCCTGCGAACCGTTGTGCCGGTGCACGGCCAGCACGAAGTCGACGATGTGGCCGGCCACCGCGGCGCCGTAGTAGGGGCGGCCGGTGCGGGTGGGAACGCGATACGGGTTGACGTATTCGATGGTCCTGCCCGGGACCTCGACCGTGGAGCGGGTCCAGACGTCGTCGGCCTGCTCATGGACGACCGGGCCGATGATGTCCGCCTTGCCGCCCGCGGCGAGCGACTCGTCGCTGCAGATGCGCACCTCGGCGACTCCGGTCCAGTTCTCGGCCGGCGTCTGCACGACCGTGCCGCGGGCACCTGCGAGCTCCGTATACCCGGGCCGCGGATGCCGGCCCAGGTTGCCCTTGACGTTGCCCGCAAGGTCGACGACGAAGCGGTCCTGAGGGAACGTGAAGAAGTTGCAGTGGAACCCCTCGTCGACGTGGTGGCGGTGCGGCATCGAGTTGTACGGGGCCACCGGCATCTTGTGGCTGATCGTACGCGCGGTCAGCGGGTGCGACTCGTAGAAGACGATCCAGCGCGAGTTGTTGTGGTAGCCGGTGTGGTCGTACATGCACAGCACCCGCCGAACCTCGCCGATCGCCCCTGAGGCCGCCACCGCCTTGCTGATCCGGTCGATCGGAAAGCGCCAGAAGTTCTCACCAATGCGCAGGACGACGTTGCCGTCCCTGGCGCGTTCGGACATCTCCCGGCCCTGCTTGAGAGTCACCGCCATGGAGGTCTCCACGTCGTGGTGGATGCCGTTCGCGGAGAGAAAGGACGAGATGGAGTGATGCGAGGGCACCGGTGTGACCACCAGCGCCGCCTCCGCCACCTGCGAGTCCACCAGTTCGAAGATGGAGTGGAACGGCCGGGCGCCCAGTTGCGCGGCCAGCGCGTCGGAGTGCTCGGCCACGGGGTCGCACACCGCGACCAGGTCCAGCCACTCGCCGAGGTGGGGGAGAATCGGCGCGTAGACGGTGCTGGCCCGGTTGCCGGCGCCGATCAGTGCCACGCGCAGGGGTTTGTCATTGCTCATGGCGGCAGTCTATCGCGAATGCCCATTCCCTGCCGGGGCGCAGACATGAAGAGAGCCGGGCCTGCAGATCGCCGGCCCGGCTCTCGGTCGACCTCGTGCGAGGTCTTCAGGCTACACGCCTGATCGGTCTACTTGACGGTGTCGAACCACGCGTTGGCTTCCTCCGTCAGGATGTCGCCGCCGTTGCGCCGCCACTGAGCCACCACGTCGTCGTAGTCGTCGACACTCTGCGTGCCCAGGACGACCTTGTAGAAGAACTCCTTGAGCACCTTGTCGACGTCCGCGTACTCGGCCTGCGAGGGCAGCGCCACCTTCAGCGGCTGCTCCACGGTGTTCTGGCTGGCGATGGTGTCGTACAGCGTCTGCCGCTGCACGCCGCTTGCCCCGCGGCTCACGTTGTACCACGGCGCGTACACCCAAAACGGGTTCGTCGAGAAACCGCCGGCCAGGTTATTGCCCAACTCGCCCTGGCGGCGCGGGTCGGCCAGCCAGTCCTCGGTCTGAGCGAATCTGTCGCCGTACTCGGAGCCGTCAAACGGCACCCATTCCCAGGGCGTCGCTTCCTCACACACCTTCGTCGTGTCGCCGACGAAACAACCGAGCGCCGCCGCATAGTACAGCGCGCGGTCGGTGGCGATGGTGTTCAACACCTGCAGCAGGCGATGAAGCTTGTCCTCATCCCGTTCGAGTTGCCGTCCGAACGTCACGTACAGCGGCTGCAGGCCGCGTATCGACATTCCGGCGTCGCCGCGCGGTCCGATCGGCGGCTCGCCGGCCACGTACGGATGGTAGTCGGTCACCGACGCGTGGGCGGCAGGATCGATCTCCGTGAAGGCGATGATGCTGTAGTGCCCCTGGCCGGCGCAGTCGTCCGGCCAGCAGTCGGGATCGTCGTAGATGTAGGCCCGGTGCTCGGGATGGGCCATGTGCCACTTGCGGTTGAGGTGGCCGCCGCCGTCCCACTCGGAGTCGTCGGAGCCGAGCGAGGAGACGTAGCCGATCTTCTCGTTGGCGAACTTCCACGAGACGTCGTTGGCGCCGTCCTTGCGCCCGATCTCGGTGACCCACTCCGGATCGATGATCTCGTTGGCATACCAGTCGGCCAACAGCGCCAGCGCCTCCTTGGTGCCGGGATCGGTAAAGCCGTATTGCAGCTTGCCGTCCTTCTCGATCCACTGGAACGCGAACGTCCCGTGGGCGCCGAAGATCTCCTGGAAGAAGCCGGCAGGGGCGGTCTCCTGGTCACCCGGTGCGGTGAACGCGTAGGTGTCCTTCGCGTCGCTCTGGTTGGGGTCGTCATTGCGGAACTTGAGATACGCCTCCTCGAACTCGTCCAGAGTCTCCGGAACCTTGTCGATGCCGACGTTGTGCAGCCACTGCGCGTTCCAAGCGATGCCGCGACGGTAGATGTTCCACGGGCTGATGATCGGCAGCCCCATGTGCTTGCCGTCGATCTCGCCGTACTTCCACACCCGCTCGTCGCCGAACGACGAGACGTGAGCGTAGTACTCCGGCATCACCTCGCGGATGGTGTCCACCGACAGCTCGGCCAGGACGCCCTGATCGGCGTAGGTCGCCAACTGCACGGGGTTCATCCGCATGGCGATCATGTCCGGAATCTCGCCGGCGGCCAGCAGCACGTTGAGCTTCTCGAACTGGTTCTCCGTGGTCACCCAATCGAACTGGACGTCGAAGTACTCGTCCAGCCAGCGCTTGGTCATATTCAGTTCCGGGTTCCGGCGATGCATGTTGGTCGCCGCGCTGGTATACGTGTACTCTTGGGCCGCCAGCTCGAGGGCGAACCCGCCGAGCAGCGCCAAGACCAGCAATATTGAGATTTTGCGCATGTTCTTCGATCCTTCCTTGTGTTTGCTTCGCGCGCCTGGCGAATCGCTCGCGTTCAAGCCGCGCGGTCCATGTTCGGCCCGCAAGGGGCCGGCGGGGCGATGCTACCCCTTGAGAGACCCGATTATCACCCCCTTCACGAAGTATTTCTGGACGAACGGATAGACCATCAGTATCGGCGCCATGGCGACGAAGATCGCCGCCGAGTTGAGGGTTTCCGGCCGCACCGGCCGCAGCGCCGCTTCGTCGAATGCCTGCTCCGCCTCGATGGTGAGCGTGTCGTTGGCCGTGATCACGATGCGCTGCAGCCAGATCTGCAGCACGTGCTTGTTTCGGTCGGTGACGTAGAGGAGCGAGTCGAACCACGCGTTCCAGTGCCCGACCGCGCTCCACAGTCCGATCGTGGCGATGACCGGCATGGACATGGGGGCGATGATCCGGAACAGCGTGACGATCTCATTGGCACCGTCGATGCGCGCGGAGTCCTCTATCTCCGTCGGGATGGTCATCAGGAAATTGCGCATGATGAGCAGCCAGAACGCCGGCGCCAGACCGGTCAGGACAAACACGAGCGGGACCTTGTTGATGAGGCCCAGGCTGCGGATCACTATGTAGGTGGGAATCAAGCCGCCGTGGAAGAACAGCGTGAAGACGAAGATCCACGTATAGAAGTTGCGATGCGGCAGGTACTTCTTGGACAACGCATAGGCGGCGCCCAGCAGCACCAGGACCGTCGCGAAGGTGCCGGCCACGGTGCGAGCGATGGTGACCAGATAGCCCATGTAGAGTTCGTTGTCACCGAGAATCGCGGCGTACGACTTGGTGGAGAAGGGACGCGGCCACAGCATCACGTTGCTCAGGTACGCGCTCGATCCATGCGTCAGGGAGACCGCCAACAGGTTGACGAACGGGAACAGGATGGTGACCGAGAACAGGATCAGGAACAAACCGTTGAAGACGCCGAAGACCCGTTCTCCGGTGGTGCGGAGTGCCACGCCGGAAGCTCCCTACCAGATCCCGTACTCACCGAAGATCTTGGCGGCGCGATTGACGATGATCACCAAAATCAGGCCGATCACGTTCTGGAACAGCCCCACGGCCGCGGCGAAGCTGTACTTCAACTCCGCCAGGCCGACGCGGTAGACGTACGTATCGATGATGTCGGCTACCTCGTACACCGCCGGGTTGTAGAGCAGGAAGATCTGGTCGAAGCCCGCTTCCAGGATGTCGCCCACCCGCAGGATGAACACGATGATAATCACGGGGATGATCGACGGTATCGTGATGCTCCACGCCTGCCGGATCTTGCCGGCGCCGTCGACGATCGCCGACTCGTGAAGCTGCGGGTCCACGCCGGCGATGGCGGCCAGGAAGATGATCGATCCCCATCCGACCTGCTGCCAGACGCCGGTGGCGATCAGGACGGTCACGAACCAGTTGATGTCGGCCAGAAAGTGGATCCGATCACCGCCCAGGCCGGTGATGATCAGGTTGACCGCCCCGGTGGAGGGGGAGAGGATGGTCCGGATCACACCGCCCAGTACGACCCATGACAGGAAGTGCGGCAGGTAACTGATCGTTTGCACGGTGCGCTTGAAGTGGCGTTGGCGCACCTCGTTCAGGAGCAGCGCCAGGATGATCGGCGCCGGGAAGCCCCAGAACAGTCGATACAGGCTGATGAGGACGGTGTTGCGGAAGACCCGGCCGAAGTCGGTGGTGCCGTTGAACATCCGCACGAAGTGATGGAACCCGACCCACTCGCTGCCCCAGATACCGTCGAAGAACCGGTACTTCTTGAACGCGATGATGATCCCGTACATGGGACCGTACCTGAAGATGATGGTCCAGACGAGCGCGGCTGCCAGCAGGACGAACAGATAGCGGTGGCGGTAGTACTGCTGCAGGATCGACGGACGGTTGAGAGAGGCGAGGTCGACGTGAACGGCGGTGTTGGGAGCGGATCGACGCAGCGCCATTAGAGCCGAAACGCTACCAGTTCAGGTGGATAAGGTTCGAATGAATGCAGATGCTAACGTGGCCGAACGAACGGCTTTTCCCTTCCCCGACTAGCATTTCAAGATGATCTTTGTTACGATCGTGGATCTGACATCTTCGTCGGCGTAAGGTCTCTTATGTACTCCGCTGGAGGGCGGAAAGTCCACTGACAGCACCGTCGCCATGCTCGTTAATCGGATTACGCCAGGAATTGCCGTGCGGTCCCTGTGAGCTACTAACTCTGCCTCGGATCGACAACTCAGGTCGCTCCGAGCGGCAGTTTCATCTCTTCGCCGCGACGCAGTTAGGCACCGATAACTGCGATTGTCGGCACCTGACGGACGACTTCGGCTCGTATCGTCGAGAGCGTTTTCGCCAGTCATCGGCATTACCAAAGCATGCCGCGGCGTAGTTGTCAATCCCCCGTCAGCCGCCGCCCACGCTGCGAGGGCGAGTGCGTCGCCGGCATCTTGCTGCTTGCCGCGAGGTTGGGAGCCGCGGCTCGCGCTACGCCGCCACCCCGTGCCTGAGTCTGGCGACTGCGCCTCGCTCCGCAAGCTGATGCCGCGCGTAGTGCCCAGGCATGCTCGGTGACTTCCAATCGCCCGCACGCTGCAAGTCGACCAGACTCGCCCCGGCTGCTACCAGCGACTGGACCGCCCCCACACGCAACGAGTGCCCGGATATGCGACCCACGATCCCGGCAGCGGCCGCACGCTGCGTGATGATCCGCCGGATCGACCGCACGCCGAGCCCTGCGCGCACGGCGCCGCCCTTGTTCACCCCGCAGAACAGCGCGCCGGCCTCGATCCCGGCCGCCTGCAGGTAGCGCCGCACCGCATCCACCGTCGACCGGCCCACGTAGCGCACGTGTCCTCGCCCGTGCTGATCCGTTTTGGAGCGCCGGACCGTGATCGTGCCGCTGCCGTCCGGCTTCACGAACAGGTCGCTGACCACCAGCGACGCCAGCTCGGATACGCGCAGCAGAGCATCGCTGCCCAGACGGAGGAGCGCAGCGTCGCGCAGGCCGGCCAGTGAGCCGTCGCTTTCGGCGAGCGCGGCGGTTCGATCGACGTCCTCCCAATCCAGGCCCTCGACCTGACCCCGGCCCCGGTTGCAGTAGGTCGCGCCGATCGAGCGAAGCGCGCGCCGTACCGCTCTGGAGGCGGTGGGATCGACCGCACCGACGGCGCGGTGCGCTGCGCCGATGGCGGCGCGATCCACATGCACGGTGGCCGGCGCCCTGCCGGACTCGGCGCGTGCCGTGAGGTAGACGGCCACCCACTTCGGAGCGGCCGGGAATGATCGCACGCCGTGCTCGGACGCCCACGTCCGCCACCGCTCCCAGCCGCGGACGTAAGCGCGGCGCGTGTTCTTCGCGCAGTAGGCATCGGTGAGCGCAGCCACGACGCGCGCCGTGGCCGCGTCCATACGGAGGACGTGAGCGGCGGCGCACAGTCGAATCGCGTGGTCGTACGCGGCCGACAGGGTGGCGATGGAGTTGGCGACCGAGACTACGGAGAGGGCGAGTAGATCGAGTGCCATGGCGAAACTCCTCGACGATCGGAATGGTGCGCTCCCATTCCAGGACCGCACCCCACGGTTCCACACGCACGCGTGTTGGGCACGTCGTGCATCGCGGCAGCGCCGCTGACACGGTTCCGCTCTCTCCTGCCGGCGCTCAGCAGCCGACAGTCGCAGTTATCGGCACCTGACGGGGCCTCGGTGTCTGGACACCGCTAACCGCCGTAGACCGCAACTCACCCGATACGCCTCGGCACCATCGCCGCATCGCCCGGAGGCCCATGCGCTGCAGGCGGCGCGCTGTGCGGTGTCGGTGGTGGCCCTGCTGCTGTCGGCGCTGACGGCGTGGTCTGATCCAGCGGCCCGGATCGGCGGCGCAGAGGCGCTGAGCCTGACCGACCTGTACGCGGCGGCAGCGCCCGCGATCGACGGACACGAAGCCGCGCTGCTGCGCTGTCAGCTTGACGCCGAGCGCAGCCGGGACGAAGCGTTGCAAACGATCCTGCGCGACTTGGTGCACGCGCGGCTGCGCACGATGGAGGCAGCGCGCCTGGGACTGTCGGCCGAGGCGCTCGCGGCCCACATCGACGAAGCGGTCGAGCCGGTGACCGACGCCGAGGTGAGCGCCTTCCATCGGGAGCGCGGCATCACCGAGCCTCTGGCTGAGATCGGGCCGCAGATACGCGCCTACTTGGAACGCCAAGCGGTCGAGGACGCCCGCGCAGCGGCGTATGCCGAGATGGAGCGCCGCTACGCGGTGGCGTACCTGCTGGAGCCGCTACGCGTCGAGGTAGCGGCCGAGGGGTTCCCGTCGCACGGGCCGGCGGATGCGCCGGTGACGATCGTCGAGTTCTCGGACTTCGAGTGCCCCTACTGCGCGCGCCTGGCGCCGGTGCTGGACGAAGTGAAGGGCTACTACGACGACACGGTGCGGGTCGTGTACCGGCACTACCCGCTGAGCGGCATACACCCGGATGCCTGGAAAGCGGCCGAGGCGTCGCTGTGCGCCCATCAGCAGGGGCGGTTCTGGGAGTTCCACGATCTGTTGTTCGCGGACCAAGGCGCGTTGAGCGCTGCGGACCTGAAAGCGAAGGCGGAGCGGCTGGACCTGGACGCGGAGTCGTTCGGGGAATGTCTGGACTCCGGGCGCCGCTACGACGCGGTGCTGGCCGACGTACGCGCCGGCGACGCGGCCGGGGTGTCCGGGACGCCTGCCATGTTCGTCAACGGGCGGTTCGTGGGCGGCGCGGTGCCGTTCGCGACGCTGGCCGAGCTCATCGAAGACGAGTTGCGCCGCGCGGCACAGGCCGCGAAGGCGAAGAAATCATGACGGCGCCGGCGAGGCCGGCAGGCGGACGCGACGGCGCCTCTTCCCTTTGGGAAGGTCATTGCGCCCGCCGGCCGCTTCGCGGGTGACCCGATGGCACACAGCGTGCTGCATCGGGCTGTGTTGCTGCCTGCTGGCCGGCTGCGGCACGCCGGGCGAGTTCCGCGTGAGCGTGAACTACGACATGAACCCGACGCCGCCGGCGGTGTCGGTCACGGTCGATCAGTTCACGTGGTTCTCGTTCGGCCATGCGTCGATGAGTGTCTCCACGACGGGTGCCGCGACGGCCTCGGTGACCGTCTACCTGCCGTGACGCCGCCCGCTGCCGGCCGCCCCGATCCCGTTCCTGAACCTGAACAGACACCGGCGCCCTGGTGCGCCGTGATCCCTGCCGCGGGGGGCCCCCCGGGGACCCCAACACCGGGCGCGCGCCGGGGGGGGGGGGGGGGGGGGGGAGGAGGATTGAACCCCCGGGGGGGGGGGGGACA
>JAPPKD010000221.1:15396-28352 GCA_028820215.1 Spirochaetaceae bacterium
AAACCCCCCCGGCCGGGGGGGGGGGTTGTTCCCCCCCCCCCCCCCCGGGGGGCACCACCAACCCCCGGCGCGGGGGGGGCCCGGGCAGGGAGGGTGTCCCCATGAGATAGCACCGCAGTGCGCGCTTCGACAACCCAACCAACCAACGACCACAGGAGAAAAGAAACGATGAGACGATCGAAGATCGCGCTATGCTCGGCGATCGCGGCCGTGCTGATGGTCGGCATCGCGCTGCCAGCGGCCGCACACACCGAAACGTCGTGCACGAAGTACCGGTCAGTGACGACGTGTACACACGACGACCCAAGCCAAGCTTCCCTATGCTATGACGATGAGGATTGGCCAGGGTGTTCGTGCTCAACGACGCGGCAAAGGTATCAGGACATGTGCCCGGTGGGTACGCACTCGCACAACGTTAGCACCTCGGTGCGCTGCTGGGATGGCAGCCGGGCGTATGGGACCGGCCGGACCCTTCGCCTAGCACGGGAAGCTGCGGAAGCGAATTGCCCGACGTCCTATACGGAGACGGTATTCTGCGGCGACGGCAGCCAGCAGACGGCGACCGCTGGCACACGCGCCGATGCGCAAGCCGCTGCGCGCAGGAAGTGCCCGACTTACACCGAGACGGTGACCTGTTGGAATGACACTGAGCGGACGGCGACCGGAGTTACCGTAGCCCATGCACGGAGCCTTGCGAATGCGAAGTGCCCGCCACGCTTTCCCGTGACGGTGACCTGTTGGGATAAGACTACGCGGACGGCGACCAGTTCTACCGAGGAAGGTGCAAGGCGCGTCGCGCTGTTGAAGTGCCCGCCATCCTTTAAGCGTACGGTGACCTGTCCCGACGGTAAAACGCAGCGGACGGGGATCGCAGGTAGCCCTGTGGCCGCAGTGCAAGCAGCAGAGGCGCAATGCCCGTATGAAGCGACGGTAAGCTGTTGGGATAACACTAAACGGACGGCGACCGCTACAGGTAGCGTCGAGGCCGCACGGACCGCCGCGCTAGCCCTGTGCCCGCCACGCGTTCCCGCGACAGTGACCTGTTGGGATAAGACTACGCGGACGGCGACCGCTGGCTCAGTTGAAGCCGCTCAAGACGCAGCCAGTGCTAATTGTCCGCCGGTCCCGCCGCCATCCCGAGCCGCATTCTGCGACAATCCTACCTCGGGTAGCGGCGCTGATTGCGATGTTCCGGATTCCATCTGGAGGTCGTCGATCAGGAGGTCGGACGGGAGGGAGACGCCACAGCTTTGCACATGCAATTGTCCTCAGTGCGCCGGCGTGGACCTGTTCGGCGGAATTGATGGCACGCGAATGAGCCGGAGCAGGTGCATAAAGCTGTTGCTCGATGTGAATGCCCATATCGTCAGAGCGTGTAGCGGGCAGTCCCTTCCTAGACCGTGCATGGCATACAATAGCGGTGGTAAGTGTATCAGATCCGCATAGCGCGGCCGGAAGAGGACGGGGTTACAGCCCATGTGCTGGTGGCCATCGGGCGGTTTCGGTAGAGTCGAGGAGAGGCGCGTTCTGCCGTAGGTGGAGGGAGTAGCCGTTGCCGGCGGCTTTCGCCCGTGCCGGTGCCTCAGTCTCCACCGTAGCCAGGTTTCCTCTCCCCGCTCATCGAACCCGGCGTGCCGATTTCCGGCACCGGGCTCTCGGACAAGATCATGCCTTCGCCCACGGAAAGCGTGCCGGGCGCAGGGCAAGACGAGTGAGGCCATGGTGATTCCAAAGCCGCTCATCCGAGAAGCGCACGTACTTCCCGGTCCGTACCTTGTGCTTGCGGCACAGCCACCGGCGCAGCCGCCGGGTCGCATGCTGGTCAACGGCGCGGTAGGCCGGACTGACTTGCCCCGACTGGAAGTAGTTCGCCCACCCGGTGATCACCCAGTTCAGACGTTTCACTACTGTTGCCGCGTCAAGCAGTCCATACCTGCAATCCGTCAACTCGCTGATCCTGCGGCACACGCTCACTACGCTGGTCCGACTCGGGCGCGTGCCGATGTAGGCATGGCATGCCCCGTGGTCGGTTGGTAGTTGCGTCCGATGCGGTACTCAAGAAACTCCAACGGTTCCTCGGGCACCCGCATGGCCCGCATGCTGCGGGATCTAGCCCAAGTTTAACACGAACGGGGGCGATTTCGCGGGGTTGAAGTGATTTCCGCGAATCTATGAGGGTCTCTGCCTCCAAAACGGCTGAATTCTCCAAAGTAGTGCCATACGGGCGTCATCCGACCCATTGACCATCCCATTGCCGGGCCTCTACCTTCTGCTCAGCCATGTTCGTGCACGTGAGCGTGGGCGCGGTAATCGATGGCCTTGTTTGCGCGCTAATCAGTGGAGTTCCGGGTACCGTTCCCGGGCGACGTAGAGGGGACGGGAACGGAAGCGTCAGGCTGATCGGCGAGTCGGTAGCCGGCAGCGGACTTGACGAGAACGCCTTGGCGGCATAGCGCCGCAAGGCGGCGGTAGAGCGTGGCGTTGCGGACGCGGCAGCGGGAGCGCAGGGCGGCGACCGACAGCGAACCGGAGCAGGCGTCGGCGAGGGCGGTGACGATGCGCTCATCGAGCGGCGGCGAGGCACCCGTGAGCGGTGGCGGCCGATCACTGACGGCCAGCGCCACCGCATCATCGTCGGCGCGCAGGGCGAGCGGGATCGGCGCCGGCGGTGGCGCGGCACGGTGCTCGACGGTGAGGGTGAGCGAATCGTCGCGGCGGCGCAGATAGAGGTTGCAGTCGCCCCAGGCGTGAAACTCCGAGGAGCCGCGCAGCGCTTGGCCGTCGCGCAGCCGATGGGCGGCCTTCCTGGCGTGATGCACGACCACGACGGCGAGCTGATGGCGGCGCTGCAGTTCGCGCAGATAGGCGAGCAACGGGGCGACTTCACCGCTGGAGTTCTCGTCGACGCGGTGCAGGCGCACGAACGGGTCGAGGATGAGCAGCCGTGGCTTGAGCGCCGCCACGGTGTGCGTGAGGCTGGCGCGGTCGGCACTCAGGTCCAACCGCAACGTGGCGGCGGTGATGACCTGGATGTCCAGATCGCGCAGCGCCACGCCGGCGGTGGCGCAGATGCCGTCGAGGCGTTGCCGCACGACCGCCGGAGCGTCCTCCGCGGCGTACAGCAACACCCGACCGGGGCGCGAGACGGCGAAGCGGCGCAGGCACGGTGTGCCGGCCGCCACGGCGACGGCAAGTTCGAGCGCCATGAATGACTTGCAGGTTTTCGGCTCGCCGCCGAGGATGCCGACTGCCTGCTCGGCCCACAGATCGGTGACCAGCCAGCGCTGCTGGGCGGGGCGGGAGGCCAGGCGGTGGGCCGGCTCGACGGGCAGCAGACTCACGGCCACCGTCCGGCGCCGCCGGGGGCGGCGGGAGTGGGCGTGGAGAAGGTCTCCAGGAACAGCTTCTCATCGAGACGCTCCAGTTCGCGGTGCGCGGCGACAGCCAGCAACTCGCCGGCCATGTTCATCAGGGTGCGGTAGTTGCCGGCGGCGTGATCGCACAGGGTCGCGCACAGTTCGGGGGTCATCAGATGCGCGCCGCCGCCGGCGCGTTCGAGCGCGTGGCGCAGGCATTCGTGCAGTTCCTCGGAACTGGCGCGCGGCATGCTCAGGCGCACCCGGATACGGCTTTCCAGCGGCAACAGCTCCTCGGCGTCCAGGCGCCGCAGCAGCCGCTGGTCACCGGCGAGGATGACGGTGAGCAACAGGTGGGAGTCCAGCCGCGCCGAGCACAACAGGCGCAGTTCGCTCAACACCGCCGACGCCGTCTCCTGGGCTTCGTCGACGACCAGGACGGGGCGCACCAAGGCCGAGTCGATGTGGGTCTGCCAGCGGTGGCGCAGGACCTTGGCGCCGGCCCACCGATTGTGCGGGTGCAACTCGACGCCGAACAGGTCGCCCATCTCCCGGTAGAAATCGTGCAGCCCGGCCTGCGGGCGAGACAGCACCCCGACCGTGAGGTCCCGCTGGGATTGTAGCCGTTGGGTCAGGATGCGCAGCGCAGCCGACTTGCCGCTGCCGGGATGGCCGCTGACCAGCGCAAAGCCGCCTTCCCCGGACAGTTGCTCCACGCGCCAGCAGAACGAATCGACCGCAGCGCTGTGGTACAGGGCCTCCACCGGCACGTCGGGGGCGAACGGGTTCCACTTCAGACCGTACAGCGACAGCAGGGTTCGGTTCATCGGGTGTCTCCTTCGTCTTTGGGCAGGTAGGCTGGCGGCAGGCCGCTGGCGGCCCGCTCGGCGATCAGCTTGCTCAGCAGCGGCGCCATGCCCCCAGCCGGAGCCGTGGCCGGCAGCGCATCGCCGATCGGCTCCAGGGTGCGCCTGAGGCCGCTGGCGTTGCCGGCCTTGTCCTGGCTGTTCCGTCAAGCGGCCAGGCAACTGATGGAGGACTCGTTCGAGGCGATCTGCAGCCACCTCCATTAGCTTGCCGAGCAGGTAGACGAGTAGACCTCTGCCGGCGAAAGACCGCTGGTCAGCGCGGCAGAAGCCTCCGCAGGGCTTCAGTCTTCCTCAGAGACTCGAGGTGGAGGTTGTTGAGATACTCCTCGCGGGTTATGCACTCCTCGAGGGTCGGCGCGAAAGTTCCTGGTGGGCACAACGGCCACTGTGACGGCCGCTGCGGATCGGGCGGCCACTCCGGCCATGGCGGCGGTGGGCACTCAAAGCCAGGCATCTTCAACACCTGGGTTCCTGGGCAGAAACGAGAGGGGTCAGGCGGGAAGGAGAACGAATTGTCGTCGTCCTGCTCAGCCTCCAAAGCCGCGGCGATTTGCTCCAAGACTGAGGTCATGCGCTCAACGGCCGCGGTCAGCTTGGCCAGCTCGGCCGCGACTGGATCAGGCTCGGCCCGAGTCGACACAGAGACGACCACCAGCGCCGCCACAACTCCTGTCAGTTTCAACTGACTGCCTCCTCGTGACGCCAGCGCGCCACCGCTGCCTTCTTGGCGATCTCGCGTCGCCGCTCCGGTGTGAGGTTCTCGCGCCGCGCCTCTCCGCCCTTCCGGCCGTCCGCCTGACGGCCAGGGTCAGGATCGGCGACGTACGTCTCCTCGACCTCGCCCGTCAGCAGCTTGGCGACGTGCAACGCGTTGGCCAGCGGGTCGGCCGGACGCCTCTCTCCGTGTGGTCCTGTCGGCATTGTCGACTCCTTTTTGGTACCGGCTCCGGTACCACGGATCAGCCGGCCCTGTCAAAAGTAAACTGATGCACTACCGGCCGCCGGGAGCCGGCTGGCCACAGGCGCTTCGACGGGCCCTCAGCGGGTGAAGTCGCGGCTCAGGTCGAGCGCCAGTTCGCGGAAGCCGCGCACGCGATGGCAGGTGACCAGGTTCGTGTCGTGCTGGCTCGCTCCCGCCACCGAGGTCCGCGACAGCACGACCAGGTCGTCGCCGTCGATCAGGTTGGATGCGTAGCTGAACGACTCGGTCATCTTGCGGCTCATCGCCACGCAGCCGGCCTGGAACCAGTTCTGCGCGTCGGCGCTGTAGATCAGCAACAGGATGCGCCGCTCGTTGGCCACGATCCCGCGGAAGCCGATCTCGGCCAGCTTGTCGTTCACGGGGCTCAGCGTGTCGGAGACGGGGTTCACGCACGTCCAGAACAGGTCGGAGACCTCGTCGTGGACGATGTGGAACTTGCACTGCCCGCCCGGCATCGGGCAGTACTGGCTGAACCGGTAGCTCATGGTGCTGCCGTCGTCCTCCAGGTCGCAGATGGCCGCCAGGCCCACGGTGGCGCGCCCCAGCACGTGCAGGCGCAGCAGGTTGCGCAGCCTGCCGCGCACGGAGATCAGGTTGCCCTCGATCCAGCAGTCCTCGGTGCCGGTCTCCGGCGGGTACGCGAAGGTGTTCATCGGCTGCGGCGCGCCGGGGAACCGCTCCATCGGCGATGCCCGCCATGCCGCGGGATCGAGCAGGTCGCGGCTCAGGTCGCCCGCCATCACGAACGATTCCCATGAGGAGCGCCCGCCGCCGGAGCGGCCCACCCGCGGGCAGGTCTCGAAGGCGCGATAGACCTGCCCGCCCTGGAACGTCACCGCCGTCGGCGCGCCGTGGCTGCGCCGGTCGCACACCTCGACCTCCGGCGTCCAGGTGTGGCCGCCGTCGTCCGAGCGGCTGATGATCACCTCCCGCGACTGGCGCCGGTTGCCGATCATGTAGAGCGCGCCTGCGTGCACGAAGCAGCTCGGCCAGATGATGTCGGTCTTGCCGCGCAGCTCCCAGGTCCCGCCGCCGTCCGCGCTCACCCGCACCTCGGTCTGATTGGGAAACGTCTCCGTGTACGGCTTCGGCTGGAACCACTCGTAGGAGGCGACCATCTCCCCGCCCGGCAGCCGGGTGATCCCCGGCGAGCCGGCAAAGTGCCGCTCCTTGTCGGGCGACTCCGCCACCACCACGTAGTCCTGCGCCAACGGCTGCATCGCTGTTCCTCCTTCAGCCTGCGTCTTCCCGCACGCCCGCCATCTCGCCGAGCCAGTATGGCTTGCGGCCCGGCTTCGGCGCGACGTCCTTCGGCACCGCCGCCTCCACGCCGTGCTCGATCAGGACGTCCCAGTAGGGATCCCGCGTCTCGGCCAGCATCTCCAGCAGGCGTGCGCGCTGCCGATCGCGCTCGGCCGGGTTTGCGTCCGCCAGGTTGTGCTGCTCGAACGGATCGTTCTCGAGATCGAAGAGCAGCTCGATCCGATGCTCGTTGAACGCGTACTTCCAACGTTCGCTCACCAGTCCACGCCAGTCCGGCATGCCCAGGTCCCAGCGCGGGCTGCCCACCATCTCCAGGAACACGTCCCGCGGGGCGTCGAAGCGCTCGCCCCGAAGTGCCGGCGAGAAGTCCGTGCCCTGATTCCACCTCGGCACCTCGGCGCCGATCAGCCCCAACGTCGTCCCCATCAGATCGACCAGGCTGAACATTCTGTCCATGAGGCCCGTTGCCGGGATCTCTCCGGGCCAGTGAAAGATCCCCGGAATCCGCACCGACTCTTCGTGACAGTGCTCCTTCTGGTTGTAGAGCCCGTGACAGCCCATGTAGTCCCCGTGATCGCTGACGTACACCGTCAGCACGTCCTCGAACCCCGCCAGCCCCCGCACGCACTCCATGAGCCGGCCGATGTTCCAGTCGAGGTTCTCGATCATGGCGTAGTAGTCGGCCAGATGCGCGCGCATCTCGGGCGTGTCGGTGAAGTTCGGCCGCACCGCGAGCGCGGCGGGATCGAAGCGCTTCCACTCGTCGGGAGCGATCAGCGGGAAGTGAGGCGGCGTCACCGACAGCACGAGAAACAGCGGCTGGTCGCCGTCATGGCGGCGCAGGTACTCCATCGCCCGGTCGGTGAGGGCGTCGGTCTCGTAGCCGTCCAGAGGGGTCGGATCGGCGTTGTCGAGCTCGTAGATCGAGCTGTTGAAGTGCCGATTCAGGCTCTCGAACCCGTACCAGTCCTCGAAGCCGGCGCGGAAGTACTCGGGCGTGCGGTTGCGCGATCCCCCCTCGAAGAGCCCCGTCGTATCCCCGGTCACCGACGCCGGCACCTGGTTGCGCACGATGCCGCAATGCCACTTGCCGAAGTAGGCGGTGCGGTAGCCGAGCTCGCGCAGCAGCGTGGCCGTGCTCGGCGCCGTGGGCTTGAAGACGTCGAAGAACCCCGCCACCGGTCCGGCGTGCGCGTGACGCCCGGAGAAGATCGTCCCACGCGACGGCGTGCAGATCGGGCAGTTGGCGTAGGCGCGCTCGAAGCTCGCCCCCTCGGCGGCAAGCCGATCCATCCACGGCGTTCTCACGTTGGGATCCCCGGCGTGGCTCATGGCCTGGCCCCGGTGCTCGTCGGACAGGACGTAGATGATGTGAGGTCTCTTCACCGAATGTTCCTCCTACAGGTTCATCTGCCAGGCTTCCAGCCCGTCGAAGACGGCGCTGCCCGACTCCACGACCAGGCCGATTCTGCCCGTGGGCTCCCGCGGCAGGCTGTAGCACTGGATGAGCAGCTCGTCGTGGTAGAGCTCCACCAGACCGCGGCGGGCCAGCACGCGGAACCGGCACGTTCGTCCGGGCTCGATCGCCGCCTGCACGATGTCTTCCGGCTTGAATGTCGGATACGGAACCACCTTCGTGGAGCCGCTGGCCCGGAAGGGGCCCAGCTCGGCCCGGCCGCGCGTCTGCAGCACCATGCCCGTGCCCGTAAGGGTCTCCGCATCCTCCTCGAAGAAGAGGCCGATGCCGCTCCACCGCTTTGGCGGCTCCTCGATGCGCATGCTCCCTTCCAGGACGATCCCCCGGTCCAGGTCGAACCGGTTGGCCAGCAGGGCCACCCCACCGCCGTTCGGCTGGCGCGCTTCCAGCCGGCCCGGCGACTTGCGCCACCGGTGCCCGGCAGCGTTGCGATAGGTGGGCACCCCCACCACGGCGCAGCGGGTCAGGTCGATCGCGATCCTCTCGCCCTTCACCGCTTCGTTGCCCGGCCAGTAGCCCAGGCGCAGATGCCCGTCAGGGTCGACCACGGCTCTCTTCAGCGGCGGCATCCAGTGCCTGGACCCGCGTCCGCAACGCGCCACCGACTTGTGATTGACCAGGGTCTCGCCGGCGGCGGCGTGGAACCGCATGAAGACGTTGTAGGTGGGCGGCAGCCGATAGCTCTCCGGGTCGGGCCGGAACGCACCTTCGGGGCGGTCGGCGACGAACACGTACATGCCTTCGTCGCGTCCGAGGTGCTCGCGCACCTGACGGTTCCCGAGCATGTGCTCGGCGTAGTGCTGGATGAGGTAGTAGCGGTCGCCGATCTTCTCCACGCCGGCCACTTCGCCGACGCTCATCGGCGGCCACTCCCCCCAATCGATGACGGCCGGCGGCCGCGCGCGCCAGCGGAGCCCGTCGTCGGACTCCGCCAGCGCAAACGACTCGAAGGGGATGCCCGCGGTCCGGCTCCACGGTCTGGCCGTGAGGTAGCCCAGGAATCCCGTCCCGTCCTCCTTCGGCAGGACCCACAGGTCGTCCCACCGCCCTACCGGCGTATCGTCGTACCAGCGCGGGTCGGGACCGAACCGATGCTCGTCTCCGAGCCGTCTCCAGTGGATCAGGTCGTCCGACTCGGCAAAGCGGATGTACTGAACGCCGCCTTGCCGCTCACTGAAGCTGAGCAGGTAGCGATCGCCTGCCCTCCAGGTCCGCGAGATGCCTCCCATGGCATCGGTGGCGTCGCTCTTGGTGAAGATGGGGCCGATCTCGTCGAAGTGGACGCCGTCGGCGGAGGTGGCCAGTGCCATGCCGTCGCACCCGGGTCCGGTGTGCCCGGGGCTCCGGTACTGGATGAACAGGTGATGGACCCCGTCCCGGTAGTAGAGGCTGGTGTCGTGCGACGCTAACGCGTCGATCGTCGGCTGGTAGAGCATCCGGTGCGCGCCCGATCAGGGGCCGCCGACCCGTAGCGCTCAGGCGCCCGGCCGGCCGCCCGTCAGGTGTCCGCCCCCTCCGGCACCGGCCACTCGGGAAGCGCGAAGGCGCCCTTGTCCGCCGGGTCGGCGAGGGAGCGGCGCCGCGCGCCGCGCAGCCAATGCCTGCGGCCCAGGAACAGGGGACGGTAGCGCTCGGGCAGGCCGGCGACGAAGGCGTCCGAAAGCTCCCCGTCGTCCCAGCTCTGGTACATGGTGGGGGCGTAGCCGCAGATGACGATGGCGCGCTCCCGGTCGCTGCGGACCTGACCCGTGGCGTGGATGAGGGTCTCGCCGAACAGCAGGGTCGATCCGGCGGGCGCCACCACCTGGTGGATCAGCGAGCGGTCGCGGTAGGCGCAGGCGATCAGCTCCTCCGGCGGCTGCGCGAGCTTGTGGCTGCCGGCGATGACGGTGGTGCCGCCGTCGTCCGGCCCCAGCTCGGTGAGGTTGGTCAGGGTCTTGACGAAGTTGCAGTGGAACAGGTCGCCGTCGCGGTGCGTCCCGAACGGCACGTCGGTGCCGCGGTGGAAGCCGTAGGTGGCGGGCGCCGACAGGTCCACGTCCGGATCGCGGTGGTTGATGTGGGCGTTCACCTCGACGATGCGCGCCTCGCTCCCCATCAGCTCCTCTGCCATGCCCACCAGCCACGGATGGATGGCGTACCCGGCGATGGCCGGATCGGACTCGACGATCGCGCCCATGTAGGTGTGGTGCGGCTTGTCTATGAGCAGGTTCGCGCCGCGCACCCGAACCTTGGGGTCGCCGGTGCGGTCGCGGGCGGCGTGCAGCTCGCGCTTGAGCCGCTGCAGCGCCTCCAGGATGCGGCCGGTCTCCCCCTCCGACAGCGTTCCCGGCACGACGACGTAGCCGTAGATCTCCAGGTGGAGGCGCTGCTCGGGGGTCAGCGCCGGGAACGGCCGCGGGAAGCCGCCGGCGTTCGGCCCGGGTTCGGCCATCTCGGAGGCCCTACGCCGGCTGCGGCTGCTCCCGAGCCACCGGCGCCACCTGCGCCTCGGCCAGCGCCGCGCGCACCTGCGCCTTCTCGGCCTCGTCGAGCGGCAGCACCGGCTCGCGCATCAGAGGCGACGAGAAGACGCCGCGCTGATACAGCGCCTCGGTCATGCGGGCGTGCGCCTCGCCGGAGGGCTGGCCGATGCCGTAGATCGCCTCGGCCATCGGGAAGATGTGGTCCTGCAACTCGCGCGTGCGCGCGAAGTCGCCCGCCTTCATCGCCGTCCACGCCTCGCAGATGAGCTCCGGGATGCAGCCGGCGAAGCCGATCAGGGCGCCGTCGACGCCCACGTACATCGACGACAGCAGCGACTCGTCGTGACAGGTCAACAGCGACAGCTCCGGCGCGAGGCGTCGGAACAGGCGGCAGTCGCGCTCGTACAGCGCCATGTGGCGGGTGCCGGTCTTCAGGGCCTTCACGTTCGGAATCTTCGCCATCTCGAGGACGGTCTCGGCCGGGTAGAACGCCTTGGTGGAGAACGGGTACAGGTGGATGACGATGCCGATGTCGATCGACTCGGCCACGCGCTGAAAGAACCGCAGCGGCGTCTCCGGCTTCATGCCGAACCGCAGCCAGTTGTGCGGCGGCATCAGCAGGATGCCGTCGGCGCCGGCCTCCTGAGCCTCCTGCGCATGCTCGATCGCCTCCAGCGTCCCCTCGGCGGACACGCCGGAGACCACCAGCACGTCGCCTCCGACCTCGCTCGCGATCACCTCGGTCACGCGGCGGCGCTCCGCGGGCGACAGCGAGGTGATCTCGCCCGTGTGGCCGTTGCAGACGAGCCCGCGGATCTCGTCGAAGCCGGCCAGCCAGCGCACGTAGCGGCGCAACTCCCCTTCGTTCACGGAGTAATCGTCGTGCAGCGGCAGGCAGGTGGCCGGAAAGATGTCAGTCCATCGTTCGTCGTTCATGGGACGTAAGATAGCAGGATCGGAGCCGACTTGGCGCCGCGTCTACTCGGCGATCACCCCGGCACGTCCCTTGGTTACGCAGATGTAGCGGACCGGGACGTTCACGAACGACTCGACGCGCTCGATCAGCCGCCGCGCCCCGCTCGGCAGGTCGGCGCGCCGGCGGATGCCGTCGAGCGGACCGCCCACGGGCTCCAGCTCCTCGTAGTGGGGCTGGACGTCACCGAGACGCCGCACGTTGGCGGGCACGCGGTCGACCCGCTCCGTGCCGATCGAGTAGCCGCTGCAGACGCGCAACTCGGAGAGCGTGGACAGGACACCCAGACCGGTCACGGCCAGCGCGGTCACCCCGGTCACCCGGGCGGTGTGCCTGAGTGCCACCAGGTCCAGCCATCCCACGCGCCGCGGCCGTCCGGTGGAGGTGCCGTATTCGCTGCCGGCCTCCCGGATCCGATCCGCCGCCTCGCCGGGGATCTCCGTCGGAAACGGCCCCTCGCCCACACGGCTCATGTACAACTTGGCGACGCCGACCACCTCGCCCAGGGTTCGGGCTGCCAGCCCGGTCCCGGCCAGCGCCCCGCCCGGCGAGCAGACGCTCGACGTGCAGTACGGGTAGGTGCCGAAGTCCACGTCCAGCAGCGCCGCGTGCGCCCCCTCGAACAGGATGTTCCTGCCGCTCCTCCGGGCGTCGTCCAGCACGTACTCCGTGTCGGTGATGTACGGGGCCAGCCGGCTCCCCCACTCCGCGCACTGCTCCATGATCGGCTCGCTCGCGAGTTCCCGGAAGTCCCGGCCGGATTCGGTCGCCAACGCGCCGAGCAGGCTGTTCTTGAGTGACACCAGGCGAGGAAGCCGCGCGCCGAGATAGGGCTGGTCCTTGATGTCGGCCATGCGTACGGCGGTGACGCGGTGCGCCTTGTCCGCGTAGCACGGGCCGATCCCGCGGCGCGTGGTGCCGATCTCGCCGTTCTCGCCGTTCTCGCCGGACGCGAAGGCTCGGTCCATCAACTCGTCCTCGATCTTGTGGTACGGCATCACCACGTGCGCGCGATCGCTGATCGCCAGCCGGTCCGGGTCGACCGGATACCCCTCCGCCTGCAGCTCGTCCATCTCCTTGAGGAGCTGCGCCGGGTCCAATGCCGTGCCGTTGCCGATCACGTTGAGGACGCCGTCGCGCAGGATCCCGGACGGCATCAGGTGAAACGCCTTGCGCCGGTCGCCGATCCATACGGAGTGGCCGGCGTTGGCGCCGCCGTTGTAGCGCACCACGACGTCGAAGTCGCCGGCCAGGTAGTCGACGATCTGCCCCTTGCCTTCATCCCCGAACTGCAGCCCGCAGATGACGCAGCCGCCCGGTCCCCGATCGATCCCGTTGTCGCTCACCATTCGCTCCAGAAGTGACGGTACCCTATTCTTCCGCGCCGCGTCGGGCACCTCGGCTGCCGCGCCACGGATCCCCTGCGGTGCGTGACGTTCAGCATTTGATATGCTCTCCAGGTGGAGCAGGCCGAACAGAGCCGGCGCGCCGCCGTCGTGTCCAAACAAACCCAATTGGTAACTGTTCAGGCGTAGGGTAGGTTCGTTCGACAGATTTCGGCAACCGGTCGA
>JAPPKD010000322.1 GCA_028820215.1 Spirochaetaceae bacterium
GCCGGCGGTCCTGCTGATGGTGCTCGCCGCGGCGGGGCTGGCGGCGCAGGCGCCGTTGCGCGAGGAGCAGTTCGTGTACTCGGTGGTGGCGTTCAGCGGCCGCGACTACGCGGGCACCTTTGCGCGCCGCGAAGCGGACACCATCTACCTGATGGCGGACGTGGACAACTTCATCACCGCCCGCAATGCGCTGGTCTACTTCTGGCCCATCACCGGCGAGTGGAAGCTCGACCTGGCGGGGCTCGACGTGCCGTTCGAAGGCACGCTGGAGCTGAGCGGGCGCGGGCGTGAGCCGGAGAGCATCGGCATGACTGCCTACACCTATTACAACGTGCGCGGCGAGTACGAGCTGAATTGGGAGGTAGCCACCGGGGCGGAGGCGGAGGCGGTGGTGGCGCACTCGCGTGAGCTGATCGCGGCCTACTACGCCGCCGTTCAGGCCCACCAGCGTGAGCGATCCCTGTACGAGGAACTTCTCAATGAGCTGGCGACCGTCATCACCGCGCTGCGCAAGGAGGGCAGGGACGTGACCGAGCTGGTCGCCGAGCTGGAGAAGCTGGAGGCCCCGGCGCCGCCGGAGCCCCCGGACCACTACGTGGTGCCTCCATCCACGGTTCAGCAGGCGTTCATTCTCAACCTGCCGGCAGGGGAGTACGACATTCGCTTCCTGACCGCCGGCGGGGAGGTGATGGAAGGGTCGGAGCGGCGCATTGTGACGTTCGAGATGCGCCGCGCAGAGGCGGTGGGCATGGAGGTGATCCCCGGCGACAAGTGGACGCGCCCGGTGGAGTCCACCAGCCCGTCGTCGGTGCTGTACGTGGACGGCTCCACCGACCTGTACCTGCGCCCGTTCTTCCAACAGGAGTACAACGACCTGTACTACGAGAAGCTGCGCCGTAACGACGCCAGGGGCAATCCGGGGCTGATGAAGTGGGTGCGCGTTCAACAAGTGCCGGGCGCCGCACTGTCGGTAAGCGCCGGCGCCACGCGGTCACTGCGGGCGGAGCCGGGTGTCGTCCAGGAGGAGCCGTTCTTCGTCGAGCAGATTCCCGGCGGGGCGCTCGGCTACCGCATCGTGCCGTTCGACCCTGAGGGCGCGCACCTGGGCCGCGAACCGTCGTTGCGCGCGTTCCGCCTCCCCATGTCATCCCGGCAGCCGGCCCTGCGCCTGCGCGTCCTCGACCGTGCCGGCGAAGTGCTGCCCTCCAGCGACCGTCAGGTACGCGTTGTCACCCCGTCCGCCAACGGCTGGCTCACGCTCCTGCTCGCCGCCGTCCCGCTGCTGACCCTGGTAGTTGCGTTCGCCCTCCGCTCCCGCCGCGTAACCCGGTAGCTCTCCGGCCCGGCCCGGCTGGATGTTTGTTCCGGCTCTTGGCAAGAGTCTGCTCTATGCGCGTGCGGTCGTCGCCGACCGCAGGAACGAACCGGTCTGCATCGTCGTCGATCTGCTGCTCGAAGTTGTCAAGTCTGATTCGTCTCACCTGAACCTCCATAGCGCCAATGAAAGCGGCGGCTGGGAAACGCGGTCTCAAGAAGATAGTGTAGTATTCCTCCCGTGAACCAGCCCCGAGGCAGCACGGCGATCGGATGCAGATATGGGGACGATGGCAATGTCGAGATCGTGTTCGATCCGCCGGGGCAGCGGGTGGTGGTGTTCAACGGCGCGTTGCTGGCAGAGCTGGAGCGGGTAGTGAGCGCGCTGGAGGCCGACATTGCCGGCGGACGGGAGGTGCGGCTGGTGCTGGTGCGTAGCGCGAAGCCGGGCTGCTTCATTGCCGGCGCCGACATCGGCGAGTTGCTGGCCCTGCCGGACGCGGACGCTGCCACGCGCCTGAACGCATCCGTGCACGCGCTGTTCGACCGCTTCGCGGCGCTGCCGGTGCCGACCGTGGCGGTGATCGACGGTGCCTGCCTCGGCGGCGGCACCGAGTTCGCGCTGGCCTGCGGCTACCGGATCGCAACCGACCACGCCAAGACGCGCATCGGGCTGCCGGAGGTGACGCTCGGCATCATTCCCGGCTGGGGCGGCACCCAGCGGCTGCCGCGCCTGATCGGGCCGCGGGCCGCCCTGCCGCTGTTGGTCAGCGGGCGGCCGCTGAGCGGACCGGAGGCCGCGAAGGCGGGGCTGGTGGACCGCTGCGTGGCGAGGGACCGCCTGGAGGCGGTCATCGCCGAGTTGCGCGCCGACCCGCCGGCCCCGGCGGCCCCGCCCAATGTGATGCCGCCGGTGAGCGATGCGCTCGCCGCCGAGGTGGAGGCGGGCATCCGCAACGGCCGGCTGCACCCGGCGGCCCCGTTGGCGGCCCTGCGGGCGGCACGGGCCGCCGCCGGCAAGCCGCTGGCCGACGGGCTGGCGCTGGAGCGGGGGGCGTTCGCCGAGTGCCTGGCGAGCGACGCGGGGCGCAACCTGATGACCCTGTTCTTCAGCCGCAACGTGCTGCGCCGCGAGCGGTTCGGGCTGGACGACGCGCAGCCGCGGCCGGTGGCGCGCGCCGCGGTGTTGGGCGCTGGCGTGATGGGCGGCGGCATCGCCTGGGCGCTGAGCAACGCCGGCCTGCCGGTGACGATGAAGGACGTGGCCGCGGAACCGCTGCAGCGCGGCACCGACGCGGCGGCCGGCGTGTACCGCCGCCTGGTCGCGCGCGCCCGGTTGACCGATGCCGAGGCCGCCGCCCGGCAGCGCCTGATCGTCCCCACCACCGCGTACGGCGCGGAGTTCGCATCGGTGGACCTCGTGGTAGAGGCGGTGAGCGAGGACGAGGCGCTCAAGATGGCCGTTCTGGCCGAGCTGGAGGAACAGGTCGGGCCGGATACCGTGATCGCCTCCAACACCTCGTCGCTGCCGCTGGAGCGGTTGGCGGCGGCGCTGCGGCGGCCGGAGCGGTTCCTGGCCATGCACTTCTTCAACCCGGTCGACCGCATGCCGCTGGTGGAGATCGCCGCCGTCCCCGCGACCGGCCGCGATGCCCTTGCCGGGGCGGTGGAGCTGGCGCGGCGCCTGCGCAAGACCCCGGTGGTGGTGCGCAACCGGCCCGGATTCCTGGTCAACCGCATTCTGTTTCCCTACCTCATGGAGGCGGCGCGCGTGCTGGAGGATTGCGGCGACTGGCAGGCGCTGGACCACGAGCTGACCGCGTGGGGGATGCCGATGGGGCCGTTCCGGCTGATCGACGAGATCGG
>JAPPKD010000313.1 GCA_028820215.1 Spirochaetaceae bacterium
TCGTAGAGCTGTCACTGTGACCCCAGTCGAATGCCCTGTCGCTTAATCTGGGACTGTATCGACAATCGTAATTGACACGGTGCCCTTGTTCGTGCCAGTTCTGGTGACCGCTGCCGTTACCTCGGACATTCCGGGGACCGTAGTTCCCGGTACGAGCGGATTCGGAAGCTGTCGATCCCCTAACGTGCGCTTCCAGGTTCCTTCCAGCTTCTTGGCGTAGTCCGTCTTCATCGGGGTTTCGCAGCCGGACAGTAGTACCAGCGTCGCGACCGCCGCGACGCCCATGATTGAAGCGAATCTTGTCATTGCGCTTCTCCTCCCAGTGCCCCATCGGGGCAAGTAATTGATGACAGGATGTCACATAATCTTCGACGGTGCAATAACCCATGCCGGCGGCGTCTATCCGAACGGCCGTTCGGGTGCGGCGGATCGAACGCGGGCGCGGCGGCGGCGGGAGGCGTATAATCGGCGACGGTGGGTGGGACGCTGTATCAGGGGCTGCTGGTGCATGCCGACGGGCGGTTCGTGGCCGACGTGGAGATGGGCGCAGGGGTGGTGCGCGCGCTGCGCATGGCGCGCTCGGAGGCGGCCGGCGGGGCGGGGTGGCGCGACCTCACCGGCAAGCTGGTGTTCCCGGGCCCGGTGGTGTTGTGCCGCTCCGATGCGCCGCCCGCCTGGCTAGGCGGCCCGCCGGCCACCACCGTCGCCGTGCCGGTGGCGAGCCTCGGGCCGCCGGCGGGGCAGCCGCCGCCGGTGGACGCGGTGCCCGTTCCACTGCTCAGGGGAGTGGTGTCGGAACTGGAGGTGCTGCCGGATGCGGTGTTCGGGCGCGGCTGTGCGGCGTTCGCGGTCGACGACCGCATTCTGAGCGAAGCTGACTTCGACGGCGACCTGGTGCGGGTGACCGGCCACTGCGGGGCAACCCTGGTGGTGCTGAGCGACGATGCGCGCACCATGGAGCGCAGCGTCGGGGGGCTGCCGCTGCCGCTGGACGGCGGCCGGGTGGTGGTGGCCCCTTCGGACGCGGCCGGCATGCGGGCGGCGCTGGACGTGGCGCTACGCAGCGGCGAGCCGGGCAGCGGTATCGCGGTTGCGGCGCCGGCGCACCTGCTGCTTGCCGAGCCGCAGGCCGCGGCCGAGTGGTGGCCGGCGGTGCGCGCCGGGATGATACGCATGGTGAGCGTCGCGGCCGGTGCGCGAACGGCGGACCGCGAGTTCCTGGCTCGCCTGTGGCGGGCCGGGGTGGCGGCCGGCACCATGACCCTCGAAGAGTTGGCGGCGCTGCTGTGCTGGCAGCCCGCGCGGCTCCTGGGCCTGCCGGCGAAGGGCCGCCTCCACCCCGGCTGCGACGCCGACCTGGCGGTGCTCGATCCCGAGGCCCCGGCGCACGGCAGCGCCGAGGAAGGGGAGCGCCGAGCACGGCCGGCTGTTGGCGGCGGGGCGGCGGCGGGCTACGCCGAGGCCGTTCGCGGGGCCGTGGTGTGCGTGCTGCGCGGCGGCGAAGACGGCGCTGCCACCGCGGGCCGCTGGATCCGCGCGACCCCGGTACGCGAGCCCCTGTAACTGACCCTGGAAGCGGCACGCCCGTGCGGTGGCGGCAGGAGGCAGCGGCTGTGGTTTCGCAATGTGCGGCGCGTTGCGTCCGTTGGGAGGCACTCCACCGATGCCACGAATGTGGCGAACCGGTTGCCCGGCCGGGTTCCGCCCGCCGTGCGGCGCGGGAGGGCTCGATGCCGAGGATGGCTGCCGGCGGCTCGCCGTCGGCGCCTGCCGCTCCGGCTGAGCGGGCGCCCTTACTTGCCCTGCGCCATGCGGCGCTTGAGGGCGGCGAGTTCGGCGTCGGCACGCTGCTCGGCGCCGAGGCGGTCGAGGTCGGCCTTCAGGGTGTCGGGCTCGCCGGTGAGGGACTGGAGCTGTGCCAGCAGGGCCTCGGCGTCGGCGTTGACCACCGGGCCGTGCTGCATGCTCTTCAGGTGGCGCTTCATCACGGCGACCTGGGCGGTCAACTCCGACTCCTCGGACGCCACCCGCCCGAGGCCGTCCTGGATGCGCTGCATTTCGTTGCGGGCCGCGGCGCGCAGCGTGTCGTTGCCGGCATCCGTGGCCTGCTTGACGCGCTCCTCCCAGGTCTTCAGCGACACCTCCAGACGCTGGCGCTTCTTGGCGGTGATGCGCAGCGCGGTGATGTAGCCGAGCACGTACTCGCGGGCCGCGGCCGGATCGAGTCCGGTGAGGTCGGTTTCGCGTTCCATTCCTCCATTGTAGGAGGGCGGGCACCTTTTGGGTACCGTGGTACCGTGGGCGCCGGAGTACGGGCAGGGCGGACAGTGGCATTGACGGATGGCGAGATGTTGGAGGATGGCCTGTACCGGCTCGGCATGGGCGGCGACCGGCGCCTGCGTGACCGGCTGCAACGGTTCGCCGCGCTGATCGAGGCTGCCAACCCGGTATACCGGCTGGTGGACGCGGACCGGCGGCGGTTGATCACCCACCACCTGCTGGACAGCCTGGCGGCGGTGCCGGCGCTGCGCGAGGTGGAACCGCGCGCCACGCTGCTGGACGTGGGCAGCGGCGCCGGCCTGCCGGGCGTGCCGCTGGCCCTGGCGCTGGCCGGCACGCGGGTGACCCTGGTGGAACGCAGCGCGCGGCGGGCAGCCTTTCTGAAGCATGTGTGCCGCGAGCTGGCGCCGGCGGAGCTGACCGTGGTGGACCGCCCGCTGGCGGAAGCCGCTTTGGCGCCGGTGGACGTGGTGAGCTGGCGGGCGGTGGCGCCGCTCGCGCGCCTGCTGCCGGATCTGCTGCCGGTGCTGCACCCGCGTTCGACGCTCGCGCTGTACCAAGGCACCGCGGCGACCGTGCAGCGCGAGTTGAGGGACGCGCGCGAAGCAGCGCGTGAAACGCTGCAGGTGCAGGTGACAAGGCTCGCCGTGCCGCACCTGGACGCGGAGCGCCACCTGGTGCTGCTGCGGGGGCTCAAGGCGTGATGGGTGTCCGCCGGGCGGCAGCACGCGGTGGGCGGCACGAGGTGACCGCTGCGCCGCCGCCGGCCGCGAATGACCGCGCACCGGTGTCACCCGCATGCTGAGCTTCTGGCAGGCGGTGGCTCTGGGAGCGTTGCAGGGCGTTACCGAGTTCCTGCCGGTGTCCAGTTCCGGGCACC
>JAPPKD010000294.1 GCA_028820215.1 Spirochaetaceae bacterium
GGCGCTGGAGTGGGTCTTCGACCAGGCCGCGCCAATAAGGACAAGCGCGGCAGGATCGTGAGCGATTCAATCCGTCCTGTCAGGCGCAGAGGTCCTCGATCAGCCGCGAGTACACCTCCACCGCCTCCCGCAGCTGATCGACCGCGATCCACTCGCCGACCGTATGGGCCTGCGCGATGTTGCCGGGGCCGAGCACCAGCGCGTCCGCATACTCTTGGTAGCACTCGGCCTCGGTGCCGTAGGGCACGGTGACCGCCTGCGCCGCGCCGGTCGCGCGACAGGCCGCCTGCGCCAGCGGGCCGTCCGCAGAGGCGAAGAAGGGGCCGATGCTCCAATGCTCCACCTCCAGCCCGTGCGCTTCCGCCCGCCCCACAACCATCTGCACCGCCTCCTCAAAGCAGGCGTCCGGCATCGCGCGAATGCCCAGGCGGACTACAGTCCGCGCCGCGCTCACGTTGAGGGCCGTGTCGCCGTCGCTGATCACCATGTTGAAGCCGTTCGTCGGCGGGTCGAAAAGCGGGTTCTGGAAGCGTTTCTCGCTGCGGAAAACGGGTACAAGGTCGGCCATTTCGGCGAGAAAGGGGGCGACCTTGAAGTTGGCCGACTCGCCTCGGTCGGTACTGGTATGCGCGGCAACCCCCCGCGCCGTAACCGTGATGCCGGCTCCCCCTTTGTGCGCGTAGACCGGCTGCAGCTCCGTCGGCTCACAGACGATGCAGTACTGGGGCCAGCCGCTCGTCAACGTCTGCGAACGGATAACGATATCGTGCGCGCCGATGTGTCCCCCCTCCTCATCCGCGGTGACGGTGAGAAAGAGCGGCTGCTTCAGGTCATCGTCGTTGAAGCGGCAGGCCGCGACAATCGACGCGGCCAGGGGACCCTTCATATCGGCCGAGCCGCGTCCCACCAGGCGTCCATTTTCAAGCGTCGGTGTGAACGGCTCCCATCCGGCGTCGCCCGGTACCGTGTCCGAATGACTGAACAGGCCCAGCCCGCCGGCCCCTGTGCCCCTTTTGCCGACCAGGCTTACCTTCTCCTCACCGGACGGGTCGATATAGGTGACCTCCTCAACATCGAAGCCGCCCTCCTCCAGCACCCCGCGCAGAAAATCGGAGATCACCCGGTTGCTGGTCGGCGTCTCCGAGGGCATTGCGATCAGTTCACTGGCAAGTTCGACGACGTCGATGTTCATGGCTGTCCTCTTTCTTGTCCGGTTTTCCGGCGGTGCGCTCTTCAGCCGTTACGGACGGCGTCATTCATACGAACAACGCTTCTCGTTCGATTCGACGTATAAAAGGCGTGTCGATTTTCTTGCTGAGGCGGCGGATATCCACCTCGTTCCCCAGGACCTGCTCCATATGGATGTAGAGCCCAGCCAAGGCGTCGAATCTCGGCTCCTTCAGTTCCACGATCAAGTCAATATCGCTGTTTTCGGTTTGTGTGCCGTAAGCATACGATCCGTAGAGACCGATTCGGCGTACCCCGAAGCGCCGTTCAAGCTCAGGTTTCGTGCGGTCCAGAATCGTGAGAATCTCTTCTGCTGATCTCATCGTGTTCTTGTTGTCCTGGGCGATCTTCGATACTGCATTTCTTGTCGATCTGCTATCGCAGCTTCCCCCGTCCGCTGATTGGCCACATCGTCTCGACGATGCCGTCGCGCACGCCGTACATCGCATCGTGCAGGAAGACGGTCGCGTCGCCGTAGCCGACGATGAAGTCGAGCACGTCGCCCACCTGCACGCTCGTGTTCGGCTCGGAGAGCGTGATCACGCCGTGCTCGGCCGAGGCGGAGATGTTGACGACGTTGTCCAGGCTGACGGCTTTGGGCTGCCGTTCCATGCCGGGCAGCGTCTTGAAGCCGGCGTCGGTGATGATGCGGTCGGGCGCGGGCCGGCTGGTGACCACGGCCTGGCCGAAGAGCGCCGGGTCGGTCGGCACGCCCCACATCTGGTAGGTGGCATCGCCGAAGATAGCGCCGCCGGCCTGGATCTCGGTCACCTCCGGCTGGTGCATCGTTACATCCATCGTGCCGCTGCCGCCGCAGCTGACGATCTCGACCGGCAGGCCCGCGTCGCGGCCGGCCTGTACCGAGGCTGCCAGTTGACCGATGCACTGCTGGATCGCACTAGCGCGCGCATCGTCATCCTGGATGTCCAGCGTATGTCCCTCCCAGGCCATCATCCCGGCGAGGCGCAGCCCGTCCTGCTCGTGGACCGCGCCGGCCAGCGCCACAGCCGTGGAGCCGGGCTCGACGCCGGCCCGGTTCATGCCCACATTGAGCTCGACGACGACCGGGATTTCGACGCCGATCGCCTGGGCGGCCGCGCCGAGCTCATCCAGCGTTGCCGTGTTGTCCACCGCGATCTTCACACTCGCGTGGCGTTGCAGCGCGGCAATGCGGGCGTATTTCTGCGCGCCCACCACCTGATTGGCGATCAGAATGTCGCGCACGCCGGCGGCCACCATCACTTCGGCCTCGCCCGGCTTCGCGCAGGTGACGCCGAGCGCGCCGGCATCGATCATCTTATGCGCGATCGCCGGAATCTTGATCCCCTTCGTGTGCGGGCGCCAGTTCACGCCGGCGTCGTTGAAATTGTCCATCAGCAACGCAATGTTGCGCTCCAGGATGTCCAGATCCACCCACAGCGTCGGCGTATCCAGCAGCTCTTTCGCCCGTCCGATTTCAGTCATAAGATATCCTCATACTCCTGTTATTGACATTTTTTCCCAACTAACGGTCAGTTCAGGCCACTGACCACTAACCACTGCCGTCCTACCACGCGGTCCAGCCGCCGTCGACCAGAATATTCTGTCCGGTGATGTAACTGCTGCCGTCGCTCGCCAGCAGGACCACCAGCCCTTTCAACTCTTCCGGCTCACCCATCCGTTTCATCGGCACTTTCTCGGCCAGCCTGGCAACGAACTCCGGCTCCCCTTCCCGTACGTTGGGCGATGGGAACGGTCCCGGACTGATCGCGTTCACGCGTACCCCGTCCTGCGCCCAGTAGACCGCCAGATGGCGGGTCAGGTGGATAAGTCCGCCCTTCAGGCCGTGATAGTTGGGCGGGCTGTTGACGCCGAAACCGGTGTACGCTTCCGGGTAGCTGGCGACGACCCCGTACATGCTGGCGATGTTGATGATCGAGCCGG
>JAPPKD010000300.1 GCA_028820215.1 Spirochaetaceae bacterium
TCCGACCCGAATCGGCCGACAGAGACCCCTACAGCGCAATTTCCTCGACGTTGGGATCGGTTGAAATCCGCGGGAAATCCACGGACACAGGGTATTCCGACCCGCCTTGGAGGCGCCACCATCGGCTGACTCGTGACCTCCGGCATCACGGTGCGACGTCGAGCACGGCCATCAGCAGAAACGCCAGACCCAGAAAGCTCAGAAAGCCAAGCACGTCGGTGACCGTGGTGAGCACGATGGAAGAGGACTGCGCCGGGTCCTTGCCCAGCGCCGTCAGGACGATCGGGATCAGGGCGCCGGTGAGGCCGGCCATGGTCATGGAGAAAACCATCGCCGGGCCCAGGATCAGTGGCAGCGTCATCGTGCCGTACCAGACGTACGCGGCGGCACAGGCTGTGACCGCAACCGCGAGTCCGTTGATGAGCCCGGCCAGCAACTCCTTGCGGGCGACGGGAAACCAGCCGCGAGGCTGAAACTCGCGCAGTGCCAGTCCACGCATCGTCACCGCCATCGCCTGCGCGCCGGTATTCCCCGACTGGCCGGCCACGACCGGCAGCAGGACGGCCAGCGCGGTGAAGCGGGCGATGGTGTCCTCGAACACGGCCACCACGGCAGCCGCAAGAAAGGCCGTCCCGAGGTTGATCTGCAGCCACGGCAGTCGCTTGCGCACCGCCAGCGACAGCTTCGACAGGGCATGCTCGTCCTTGCCCGCACCGACCAGCGTCTTCATGTCGTCGCTGACCTCGCGCTGGGCGGCGTCCACCAGCGCGTCGTGCCGGATGATGCCCCGCAGCCGTCCGTCGAAGCTGACCACCGGTAGGGAGGCGAGCTTGTGCGCCTCCAGGAGGTCGACGACTTCCGCCTGAGACGACATCGCCTGCACCTGCACCGGCGGATGGTTAGCCAGTCGGCGGAGCGGGACATCCGGCTGCGCCACTGCGACCTCCTGGAGCGGAACGACGGCCGACAGCCGGCCGTCGGAGTCGACGACGCACAGGTCGTGAACGCGCCGGTCCGGAAAAGAGCGTATGCGATCCAGCGCCGTCTGCGCCGTTTCGTCCTCGTTGAATACGGTGACCGCCGGATCCATGAGACTGCCTGCCGAGCCGGCGGGGTAGCTCATCAGATCCTGCATCTCGGCCGCCAGCTCCGGGGAGAGCGCTGCCAGCCGTGGTTCCCGCTCGCCGGGATTCAACCGGCCCAGCAGAGCGGCGGCGGCGTCGGAGTCCATGACGGACCACAGCCGCCGGAACAGCGAGGCGTCCATCGCTTCGACGATCTCCATCGCCCGGTCGGGATCGAGCCGCTCGAACACGGCCGCGGCGCCGGTATCGGTGGCGTCCTCGATCAGTTGCAGAGCGTCGGTCGCGGGCACCTCCGCCAACGCGGCGGCCGCTTCGGCCGGGTGCGCGTCGAAGTACTCCTGAACCAGCGCCTGTGACGTACCATCGAGTGGGCTCATGGGTCGCTCCTCCGGTTCCGGCCTACCGCTCGCCGTCACGTGACGGTTCCTCGTCGATGGCCGTGCCGTGACCGCGCGTCCGCGAAAGCTCGGACGCGGTGCCGCCGATGGCCCCGTTCATCAGCGCCGACAGGCCGATGCCGTACAGCTCTCCCAGCGCCCACGCAGCCTGATTCGTCGGACTGTCCGGCCTTGCGGAGGCATCTCCCGCGCTCCCAGCTGAGCGGTGCAGGACACCGGCGAACAGCCCCTGCTCGTCGACCACCGGCAGCATCCGGTGCTCCGCCCATGCAGGGTGCACCGCGGCCGACGAGAGGGAATCACCGGTCCGCAGGAAAACGACGTTCCGGGTCATGAGCTCCGCAACGGAAGCGTCATCGGCGCCCGCAAGCAGGTCCTTGATGCTGACGACGCCGGTCAAGCTGCCCGGACGATCCACGACATACAGGTAGCGGGACAGGCGCGAAGCGTCGGCCCGGACGTGCGCTATCGCCTCCGCGGCAGGGGTTTCCGGCAGCAGGGCTGACGCCCGTGGGTCCATCAGCGAGCCGACGGTATCTTCGCGGAAGGAGAGCAGACGCTCCACGTGTCTCTTCCGGTCGGGTGGCAGCAATCCGACGACGGACCCTCGTACTTCCGTGCTCAAGGCTCGGGCGAGTGCCACGGCGCGTGCCGCTGGCATCAGGCCCAGGGCAGCGGCCGCTCGCGCGGGGTCCATGGCTTCCAGGCTGAGTGCAGCCAGGCCTGCCTCCATGCTCCCGAGCAGGACGCCCGCATATTCGGCAGGGAGTCCCGCCACGAAAGAGACCAGCTCGTCCCTCGGTCGCCGTTCCAGCACACGGCACGCCTCCGCCGGGTGGGCGTGAATGAATCTGCCGATCAAGCCGACCACGTGGTCGGTCACGTCCGCTCCATCAGCCGAATCGAAACCTCTCGATCGAAGATCGAGGCCGGCACCGATACGCGCCCCTCGGTGGAGTCCAGCACCACGGCCGTGGCGGTCGTCTGCACGATCTCTCCCTGATGGTCGCCGATCCGTACGCGCTGACCGACCTGGTATGTCTTCTGCAGTTGGGAGCAGGCGAGGATGTTGGCCACGGTCGCTCGCGCACCGAGGCCGAAGGTGAGCGCGCCACCGAGCAGGCCGCCGGCAAGCAGCAGCAGGAGCACGTTGGTGAGAAAGTGGACTGACAATCCGGCCTGTTCCACGGCGATCAGTCCGCTGACGATCAGCGCAGCAATCTCCGTCAGGCGCCCGAGGGTTTTCGCGTGCACGATTCCCGCGGCCGGAGCGGCGCGCGTGATCAGGTCGCCGAGCAGACGGCCACCGACCAAGCCGGCGAACACGATGAGCGCAGCGGCGAAGAGCCGGGGCAGGTAGTCGGCGACTCCGCCGAACCACGCCGCGACGACCGGGAGGCCCAGGCTCTCACTGGCCGCGAACGTGAACAGCAGCAGGACCGTCCAGAACAGCGCACGGCTGATGGTCAAGTCCGCGTACCGCCGCAGGTCCGCGCTCCGTCCCCTCTGCGCCTCGCGCGCTGGAATGAGACCGATAAGCCGGCGCACCAGCCTCCGGCTCAGGCCGCGCACCAGATATGCCAGCACGATGCCTGCGGCGATCAGCGCCAACGCGACCGCCAGCCTCGGGACGATCACCGACAGCGTCAGTGCCGATTCACGAATCAGTCCGGAGAGTTCGGAGAAGAGTTGCTGAAACATAGCGATCGACGTTAGCAATCACGGGAACGTCGCGTCCACGATCCGTGGTCAGGATACGGGCGGTGATCGGGCCGGAATGCGCAGTCGCCACGCATGGACAGCCGCGGCGGCGGCCACGAAGAACCGGAACGGTTCGGAGGCAGCGGTCGTTGAGTGATTGACGGCGTTGCGGAGCACCGGAGTCACGTCGACGTGCTCGACCACGACCGGGATCTGATCCAGCGCGCGCGTCGCCGCGTCGCAAAATCGGCGCCGGTCGTCCATCAGTCCCGGCAGCGACGTGAGCGTCTCGAGGACGGGCTCGGACAACGGATGCCGCTCCTGCCGTTCGGACACGAAGTCGGCCAGGAGCGCCAGACCCCGGCGGCGTTCGACCAGGAACTCCCGATAGAGCGCATAGAAACTGTCCGCCATGTCCAGGATGCCGGCGGCAGCCAGGATCACTTCGTCACGGACCGGGGGAATCGGTTCCTTCTGCAGCGCGGACAGCAGGATCGGCAGCGACTGCGGGCTGCCGAACAACTCCAGTGCGGCCGCGCCGTGAATCAGCAGATACGGGTTGGCGGTGTTTCGGAACAGGTTCTCGATGGACGCGCGGCTGTCTCCATCGCCCAGGCGGGCCAGCGCTACCATGCACTTGCCCGACAGAAAGAAGTCGTCGGAGGTCAGGCCGCGTCGCAGCGCCGGAAGCCCTTCGGCCATCTGCTTGCGGCCGATGATCTCCGCCGCCAGGTGAGCGGTGGTGAACGGCTGGGTGTCCACCTCGGCGACCAGCGCCTGCTTGAGCTCCGCGGTCAGCTCCGTGCCCGTGAGCGTATCGAGCGTTTCGGCACGGACCGCGAAGCGAGGCGATTTGAGCATGCGGAGCATGTCCGGCACTGCCATCCGCAAGTCGACCGTCGCCAGACGCTGTACCAGCGATTCGTCCGCGGCGGACGTGCGGCTTTCCTTCAGCCTGTGGAGCAACGCTAGCGCACCGATCTCCCGCGGCGATACGAAAATCCCCAACACATCGTGCACGGCGTACGCACCGCGCCGCTCGATGACGGAGGTGAGCATGGAGATGCCGAAGTAGGCGGCGACGATGATTCCGTAATACACCCGGTACGCGCCCAGCGTATCCAGGCCTTCGATGGCGGCTATGCCGTGCAGGATGGCCCCGCCCGACAGCGAGCCGAGCGACGCCGGGATACCGGTGATCAGGAAGTTGAAGACTCCAAGGTTGAGGCGCTCGGACGGTGGGACAAGGCTGTAGTAATACACGCCGTTCGCACTGGCCATCCCGTTCGCGGCGAACGTCGAGAAGAAGAAGATCGCGCCGAGATACAGCCATACGGCAAGCGGTCCGGCCAGCGGGGGCGCCACGACCACGAGGACGATGGCGATCGCCATGAGCGCCGTGAACACGGACATCAGCGGTTTGGCCCCGACCCGGTCGATGACGAAGCCGCTCATCAGGGCGGCGGCGATCGCGCCGCAGGCACCGATGACGGTCAACAGCATCGCGACGCTGTCGCTCTGTCCGTAGGCGCGCTTCACGTAGACGATGAGAAACGGCAGCGCCATCGAGGAGACGAAGCTGTTCGCCGCGAGGAGCAGCATGAATCGCAGCGTATTTCGCTCGCGCAGCGCCCGGCCGACGGACTGCAGGAACCCGCCGACACGTTCGGCCGCCGGCGGCTCGGGCAGCCGGAAGATCACGACTGCCGTCGCCATGCCGGTGGCGATGCCGGCGGTGAACAGGAGCGAATACAGGATGAGCGGCGTTCCTTCCTGCAGCAGTGCACCCATGATCGCCCCGGTGGCGATGGACCCGAGGCTGACCACGACCTGCTGGCGGGACAGGAACGAACCGCGGTCTGCCTCGGTCGTGATGGCGCCGACGATGGCGCTGTTGCCGGTGATGGCGATGCCTCGCGCGACGTTGAAGCCGACGACGCTGACCACGATCAGCACGATGCCGATCTCGGGCCGCGGGCCGTTGGCGAACAGCGGCGCGAACAGAATGGGAACCATCAGGACGTTGCGGGCGATCCAGAAGAATCCCATCGTGCGCACCGTGCCCAGGGGACGCACGATCGCCCGGCCGATCACCGGCAGCAGTTGACCGAGGGGGATCAGCGAGTAGAGGGTGCCGACCAGCAGCTCACCGGCCCCCATGCGCAGGGCATACAGGGTGATGATGTTGCCAGTCAGCAACTGCCAGGAGACGATGTTGAGCAGCGAGAACCACGTGAAGTTCCGCTGCGCGGCACGCAGTTGCCGCGGCGTGAGGCTACTGTCGCCGTCCGTCATGGCGCGCCGGCGTAGTGACAACGGCCACTTCTTGCCGAAACGGGATCGCGGTGTTCACCCGAGTTTGTTTCCCGATGGAACGGAACGGGTGTCGGCTCGATCACTCAGGTTCGTACGTCGCCGGATCCGGGCAGGCCACCGTTGGCGCGTGCGGACCGATGGACTGGCTGAGCCTCCCGTGACGTTCTTGATGTCGCCCCTTGGTGCCGCGATCTCCTCCCGCTTGCGCCGCGGCATGCTGTCCTGTCGAGCCGGTTCTTGCGCCGTGGTGGATGACCGTCCATCGCGGTCTGCGGTGCGACGCCTCCTGCGGGTGAACGGCAGCACCAGCAGCGCCCCGAGTGTGAACGAAATGAGGCACGAAATGTATATGGGCACATCGACGAACGTGTGGACAGCCAGCGACACGTCTGATCGATTGTCCAGATTGAAGGCTGAGAAGACCGCAATCAATACCAGGAATGCGATGAACGCGAACGCCCGCAGCGGCACGGGGTGATGGTTTCTCATCGATCGCCGGACGTGCGCCCCCGTCTACATTCCCGTCCCTGGCGGGTTGTAGGGCTGCACGGACTCGGCCACTGACTCTTAGCCATGGGAGACTGCTCCCCAGGGGTGCTTGTTCTGATCCATGGCAAACCTCCAACGTGTTTGCAGAAAATAAAATATGTCTATCTCCGATTCCCGTCGCGCAAGTTCGCGTATGGTCGAATATACGGAGCCAGTATCGACCCGGGCAACGACAGGAGAGGCTTGGCTGCGGCCGGCGTCGTTCGCCGATAGCCTTCGTCAGGCGCTGCGGACGCCGACGGCGGACTTAGTGGCCGCCCGAAGCGCCGGCGGCCGCACCCGCCGCCCCGCCGGCCGATATGGCTGCGATCGTCGCTGCCTGCTGGGCATCCAGGATCGCCTGGATCGACTGCAGGGCCGCCAAGTCGCCGGCGCTGCGTTCGCCGGCCCGCTCGGTGTCGGCGGACAGCTCGATGCCGGCGGCCAGCGTGAAGGCCACCGACTTGTCCGGTCGTGACTTGGCCTCCCGGAGCCGGTCGCGGTTGTCGAGCACGCGGTCGACCACCTCCGCGGCGGGACTCTGCGTGAGTGCCAGCAGCGCCACCTCGTCGTAGCGGCTCGGTCGGACCCGTTCCTCCCGGCTCCTCAGCCGCTCGGCAACGTCGCAGAACCGGTCCACTCCGGCGTCGGTGCCGCGCGGGTCGACGGCAAGAAGCTGCGAGACGAGCTGGAGTTGCTGGCCGCGAGTGAAGTCGGCGTCATGCAGGCGCGTGTAGGCCCGTTCGATGTCCGCGGCCAGGACGTCGACCGGCACGTCGCGGGAGGCATGCAGCGCCGCGGCCGGCAAGTCGCCGGCGTTGGTCAGCCACCGGTGCTCGGTGCGCCAGCGGCGGTAGATGAGCGCCAGGCGTTCCAGGTCCTCTGCCGGCACGGGAGCACCCTCGCCGTGCAGGGCCATCAGCAGCGCAGCCAGCGTCGGACCGGTGCCGCGGCTCGGGATCTTGTGCTCCTTGAAGGCGTCGCGCGTCGCGAACACGCATTCGTGGATCGTGCCCGGGTCGAGCCCGCGTCGCAGAATCATCGCGGCGACCACGTAGCGGATCTCGGACTTGAGCGGACTGGACCAGCGGGCGCGCTTGCGCAGATCGGTAGCCGCCTGCTCCAGGCGGTCGTAGCCGATGGTGGAGGCCGCCGCGCCCAGGCTCAGCGCGACGAACCGGAACGTCACCGACTGCGTCGACCAGCGCTTGCGCGCGCGCAACGCCTCGAATGTCTCCAGGTAACTCGCGACCGGATCGTCTGCTGCGCTCATGGCCCGCAGCATAGGACGGGCCGCGCCGAAGTGTCAGATCGATAGCCCGTCGGCTACCGACCTTCTTGGGCACCTGCCTATCGCAGCAATACCGAGGTCCTTGCAGATCTTGAGCGCAAGACGATCATCGATCGGTGTGACGAGGAACCGCCGAGCGCTTCTTGCAACGTGACCTTGAGGGTCTCCAGCAACGCCTCCCTGGTCGGTTCCTGGCAGTTGACTCCCGGTACTTCCTCGATCCAGCCGATCCACCAATCCGTGGTCTTCTTGATGACGGCCGTATATCCCTTACGCATGAGGATGACCTCACCGTGGAGTCGATGAGGTGTCCTGTCAACGCGCATGGTCCACGCCGCGGCGGCGTCCACGGCCTGGCCGCCGCGCCCAGGCTTAGCGCGACGAAGACAGATCGGGGCACCAGATACCGAGGCGGAGCAGTTGGCGCTGCAGCGCTCGCTGCTGCAGCGAAGGGTGGACGGGGTCTAGAATGCGAGCATGGCTGAAACCACCAGAGACCTGATCGGCGACGGCTGGCTCTCGGAGCCGGCGATCTACCGCACCGACCTGGACGCCTGCCAGCCGGCAGCGGCGCTGTATCCCGGATCGCGTGCTCGCCACTGGCGCCTGTTGTCGTACCAGCTCGAGGGGCTGACCGGCACCATGGCGCGGGCCGACGAGGAGACGAACGCGCCCGAGCTCACCTATCCGCTGCGTGCCTCCGGCTACCACGCGGTGTCGCTGGGGCTGATGGCGGAGTCCTCCGAGGACGTGGTGGTGCTGGCCCGCCTGAGCGGCGATGCGAGCTCCACCGTGCTCACCTGCCCGATGACCGACCGTGCGGGACGACACCGGATCCGGGAGCTGTTCTGGAAGATCGCCGACCTGAGCGGCCAGGACCTCGTGATCGGCCAGAACAACCGGCGGATCGCCGCCGGGGAC
Organism: Spirochaetaceae bacterium; assembly: GCA_028820215.1. The sequence goes on from JAPPKD010000300.1 coordinate 8,241, forward strand.
GCGCCCGGGTGCATCCTGGGCAGCCCCGTGCGCCTGGCCTACGTCAAGCTGATTCCGCTTACCGAGGGGGAGGTAGCCACCTTCCGGGCGGACGCGGAACAGCGGGACAGCCGGCGGCTGTTCGGGCACAACGACGCCCACGGCCTGCACTACGCCACGCGGCCGACGGCAGCCGGCCACATCCAGCGCCGCATCGAGATGTTCCGCAACACGGACTTTTCACGGCTGTACTGGGAGTGCGGCATGGGAGACCTGCTCTACTACCTGGGCACCGCCGGCCGGCTGCCGACCCACGACAGCCTGGACGACTTCGCGCGCAGCGGCGACCGCCTGCACCGCGAGAGCTGGCAGGTGCTGCGCGAGCAGGGGATCGACCCGTTCCGGGTCGCCCGCGAGCACGCCCGCGACATGGGGCTTGAGTTCCACGCGACGTACCGGCCGGCCGGATTCCGGTTTCCGCCCGACCACGACCACTTCGACCACGGCGACTCCTTCTACGGGCGGCACCCCGAGCTGCGGGGGCGCGACCGCGACGGGCGCGAGACCCCTCGCATCTCCTACGCCTACCCGGAGAGCCGGCGCTTCGCGGTGTCGCTGCTGAACGAGGTGGCCACCGACTACGACGTCGACGGCATCTGTCTGGCCTACAACCGGCGGCCCCCGTTCAGCGAGTTCGAGCCGCCGCTGATCGACAGCTTCCAGGCGGAGCACGGCCGCGACCCGCGCACGCTCCCGGACGATGACGAGGCGTGGCTGTGGCACCGCTGCGGCGTGCTCACCAGCTTCATGCGCGAGGTCCGCGCGGACCTGGACGAGGTCGCGCGCGCCCGGCAGCGGCCGCGCATCCCGGTCACGGCGATCGTCATGCGCGACGCCGCGGAGAACCTCTACTACGGCATGGATCTGCAGACCTGGGTGAGGGAGGGGCTGGTGGACACCCTTATCCCCTACACGTCCGCGGTGTTCCTGGACAGCGCCGCCGACTCCTGGGAGGACCCGCGCGGGGCGGACTGGTTCGTCGAGCTGACGCGCGGCACCTCCTGCACGCTGTCGATGAGCCTGCTGCCCCGCATGATGCCGCCCGCGTTGTACCGCGATCGGGCGGCGGGGCTGTACCGGGCCGGCGTGGAGAGCTTCTTCTTCTGGGACTGCACGCCCGGCCGCGGCAACTACACGGAGTCGTGGAGCGCCCTGCGGCGCCTGGGCCACAAGGAGGAGGTCCTGAGCTGGGCGGACGGCGGCCGGCCGGACCTCGGCCACGCGCGGCGTCCGCTGACCAGCCTGGACGGGTGGGACCTGTCGTACGCCACGCCGGGATAGCGCGCGACGGCCGTCAATAGCCGGCTACCTTGTCGACCAGCCCCAGGAGGGGCCGGTCCTCCCGGAAGCGGCGCAGGTTCTCGACGAGGTGGTCCGCGAGCCGCCGCTGCGTCTCGACCGAGTTGGCCGCGTGGTTGGAGATGATGAGGTTCTCCAGCTCCCACAGCGGCGAGTCCGCGGGCGGCAGGCCCTGCTGGATCTGCAGATCCGCCCCGGCGATCCACCCCTCGCGCAGCGCGCGCGCCAGCGCGTCCAGGTCGAAGAGCACGCTCCTTCCGGTGATGTCGACCAGGTAGGCGGTGCGCTTCATCGCCCGGAACTGCCGCGCGCCGAACAGGCCCTCGGTGAGTGGCGTACGCGGAACGCAGACGATCACGAAGTCCGACTCCGCCAGCAGATCCTCCAGCCGGTCGCTGGCGAGCCAGGCCGCCAGGTGAGGGGACGCCTTCGCGCTCCGCGAGCAGCCGATGACGCGGGCGCCGAAGCAGGTCGCCAGCCGCGCCAGCTCCATGCCGATCCGGCCCAGGCCGACGATGCCGACCGTCTTGCCGCGCAGCTCGTGCGGGGCGACCCAGTCGTGACGCCGCTCGCGTTGCTGCCGCAGGTAGGCCGGCAAGCGATAGGTGAACGCCAGCATCGACGCCATGGCGTGCTCGGCTCCGGTCACGTCGAAGATCCCCTTGACGCAGGCGACCGGGATGGGGCTCGCGACAAGCTCCGGGATCAGCACGTCCTCCACGCCGCCCGTGCACGCGTGAATCAGCTCCAGCCTGGGGGCGCCGCGCAGCATCTCCGCATCCATGCGGCGCGCGATCAGCACGCGGGCCGTGGCGAGGCGCCGCCGTATCTCGGCGCGGTCCTCGGTCATGGTCAGCCTGATGCCGTTCATGCGCCGGACCCGTTCACCGACGTCCGGCAGCACAAGCATCGACAGCACCTCGATCGGTTCGCGGTCGGTCATGGTTCGCCTCCGTCTCTGTCGCGGAATGCGGTCACCCTGAATGCTGCGCGCCCGACGCGCACGACTTCTGTCGCCATCCGCACCGCCAGCGCCACCGCGTCCGGCGCCGGCAGATTCGTGCTCAGTCCGTGCAGGAGGCCGGCACTGAACGTATCGCCCGCTCCCACGGTGTTGGCGCCGGCGACGGGAGTGGTCGGTACGCGCTGCACCGTGTCGTCCGTGGCGGCGACCGTGGCGCCGTCATGCCCCTGCTTCACGACGGCGCAGGCCGGGCCGCAGTCCAGGACGTGCCGCGCAAGCGCCTCCGGATCCTCCGCCGGGAACCATGCGCCCAGCTCGAACTGCGTAGCGCTCAGGCAGTGGACACTGGAGAAGAGCTCGAGCATGGCGTCTCTTTCGACGCGCTGCGCGAACCAAGGGCTGGGGTCGAACACGACCCTGATGCTCCGGTCCTGCAGCTCTCGGAACAGCTCGCTCAGACCCTGGAAGTCGGCCTCGCCTACGCCCGAGTAGCCGCTGGCAAAGAACCATCGAGTGCCCGGCGCGGAGCGAAGCCGCTCCGCGGAGGCTCGCCAGTCGATGGGTTCGCCCGGATAGACGAAGCCCGAGGTCAGCCCACCCTCTGCTGCCGAGATCACGCTGACCGCCGTTGCCGCCGCGTCCGGGCCGACCACCTCCACTCCTGCCCCTGCCAGGCGATCGCGGAGCACGCTGCCGAACAGGTCGCGCCCCAGTCGCGTGTTGAGTTGCACCGGGTGTCCGAGCTGGGCGAGCAGGTAGGCCGGCCATCCCGCTCCCCCAGCCAGCGTGACCGAAGGCCCTGCATCGAGTATCCGGAGCGTGGCAGAGCGCCCGCGCTCCTCCTTCGCGCCGTCCTCGCCGATCGCGTCCGGGACCATCACATCCACCGCGCAGTTGCCGGCAAGGTGGATCGGCGTCGGCAGCGCCCCAGGTGCGGTCGTTCGCGGATCCTCGCCCACGGCGCTACCATAGCGTCAGAGGAGGCGGGGTTCATGCACTCCGATCTGAGAACCGCGCTGCTCATCGCCCTGCTTGCCTTGGCCGGCTACACGGACATCTACGCCGAGGCCGAGCCAGCACGGTTGGTGGCCGATTCGGGCGATGTCTCGGTGACGACCGCAGCACGCCTCACCGTCGACGAAGTCGGATCGGCCGTCCCCGCTGGCGCTTCGCTCGGCCGCCTGCTGCGCGTCGTGGCAACCCACAATCCGGATCCCAAGGTAACCGTGGAGGTACTGCGTGCCGGCGCACCGATTGACGGCCGCGACGGGCACGGCTGGACGGCCCTCATGTATGCGGCCGCGTACAACCGGCACCCGGAGGTGGCGGACGCTCTGCTCGCGGCCGGCGCCGACCGGCGAGCGAGCGGCGACTACGAACCGCTCCCATCGGCGCGGTGGTTCTCTTTGGACACGCTGTACGACGTCCTGGCCGACGAGTCCGGCGGCCGGGCGTTGTTCTTCATGGGGTCGTCGCGGGACATGGACCTCCCGCCTTTCGCCATCATCCCCTGGTACCGGACCCTTGGATTCACCGCCGTGTTCGAGGACGTGAAGCTGCACGGAGGCGAGCCGGCGCTGTTCGCCGCGGCGGCCTACAACCCGAATCCGGCGATGGTACGGACGCTGATCGACCATGGGAGCGACGTCAATGCAGCCCTGGCGGATGGCGCGACCGCCTTGATGGCTGCGGCGGGTCTGAACTCGGAGCCGGCAGTGGTCGCCAGCCTCATCGCCGCCGGAGCCCGGATCGATGCCCGCAGCGAAGCGGGGCTGACCCCGCTGATGGTGGCTGCCAGGTACGACAATCCTTGAATAGTGGCGGAGTTGCTGGCCGCCGGCGCGAACGTCGACGCGCGCGACGACCAGGGCCGGACCGCCTTTCTCCACGCGGCGAGAGCGGCCGATCCCAACTCGCTTCTCGCCCTGATCGAGGCGGGTGCCGACGTGCACGTGCGATTCGGGAAGGACCGCGCTACCGCCATCATGTATGCCGTCCGCTTCAACCCCGACGCCTCCTGGATTCTGGACACGCTGGTTCAGGCGGGCGTCGAGCTGGACGCCCGCGACCGTCACGGCCGGACGGCGCTGATGAACGCCGCCGCGTACGGCAGCCCGGACCCCCACGTGGTCCGGAGCCTGGTGAACCACGGCGCCGATCCATCTCTGGAGACCGACGCGGGCCGGACCGCCCTCGACCTGATGCGCGACAACCCGAGCCTGAACGGAAGCGATCTGTACTGGTGGCTGCACGACCGGCTGGTCGGCGCGACCGTCGGTCTCACGCGGGCCGAGGTGGCCGAGCTGACGGTCGCGGACGTGAAGGCGGCGCTCGCCGACGGGGAGCCGCTCGCCCGCTTGCTGCTGGAGGCGGCATGTTACAACGGGAACGCCGCGGTCACTCGGGCACTGTTGGATGCCGGTGCGCCGATCGGATATCGCACCGGCGGGTGGACGGTCCTGATGAACGCCGCGGCGGTCAATCCGAGCCCGACCGTCGTGCAGGCGCTGCTGGATGCGGGCGCCGAACTGATCTCGACCAACGCGTATGGAACGGTCCCCGAGTGCATTCATCCCAATCCGGATTACCGGGACACGATCGACCTGGTGGACGTGCTCGTCAGCGAGGACCTCAGCGAGTGGAGCGAGTTCTGGAACTTCTTCGAGGGCGAAGCAGCGTGGGCGCTCTTTGCGGCGGCAGCGTACAACGAGAACCCGGCCGTGGTGCAGGTGCTGATCGACGCAGGGGCAGAGGTGGACGGGCGTACTCCGTATGACGGGGTGACCCCACTGATGGCGGCGGCCGGCCTCAACCGCAACCCCGACGTGGTCCGTACCCTGATCGCGGCCGGAGCGGATCCGAATGCGCGGATGGAAGGCAGCGATTATCCCGCCTACACCGCCTTGATGGCGGCCGCCTGGTACAACCCGAACCCGGCGGTTCTCCAGGCGCTACTGGAAGCCGGTGCCGACGTGCATGCCGCCACGCGCGACGGCTGGACGGCGCTCCGGTACGCGGTGAGCGGGCACTACGGAGTTGGGGGACAGCGAGCTCTCGGCGTTCGGCAGTTGCTCGCCGCCGGAGCCGATCCCCACGTGCGCGACGCTCACGGAACCACGGCCCTCATGCACGCCTCCGTCTCCGGCAACCTGGAGGTGGTCGAGCTGCTCGCGGCAGAGGGCATCGAGGTGGATGCGCAGAACGATGCCGGCTGCTCGGCCTTGATGTGGGCCGCCGCCTTCGCCGCAAGTCCCGAGGTGGTGGAGTTGCTGCTGGACCTCGGCGCCGATGCAGCACTCGCGAACGACGACGCCGAGACCGCTTGGGACCTGATTCAGCACAACGGGGAGTTGCGGTCCACCTCGGCGTATCGGCGACTCCGCGATCTGCGCGGCACGGCCGATCGCGATGAGCCGTAACCGGCGGTTGCCCGACCATGCGACCGCGATGCGCGGAAGGCGGTCACCCTGAATGCCGCGCGCCCAACGCGCACGACTTCGGTCGCCATCCGCACCGCCAGCGCCACCGCCTCCGGCGCCGGCAGATCCGTGCGCAATCCATGCAGCAGGCCGGCGCTATTAGCACCGGCTGTCTGCCTCCAGTTCGCGCACGCCCTGCTCGACGAAATTGCCCAGACCGAGCCCGGGCCGGCTCGACAGCCGCAGGTGCCCGTCGACCAGTTCGGGCGGGTGCTCGACGATCTCGAACTGGGCGATGTGTGCCGGCACCGCGGTGCTCTCGGGCAGCGCGTCGAAGCCCGGGTACTCGACCATGCCGCCTGCGCCGACCGAGGCCAGGATGTGCAGATGCGCGGCGACGGTCAGCGCCGACCACGGGCCGTGAGGGACACATCGCATGCCGCGCTCGCGGGCATTTACGGCCACCTCGAACGCCTGCGTCACGCCCATCTGGGCAGCATCCGGCTGCACCACGTCCACGGCTCGCTGCTCGATGAACGGCTGGAACTGATACACCGTCGACAGGCTTTCGCCGGTGGCGATGTCGATCGTCGTCCGGTCGGTGACTTCCTTGTGGCCCGCCACCTCGTGCGGCGGCAGCGGCTCCTCCAGGAAGTGGCAGTCGAACTGCTCCGCCACGCGGGCTGCACGCAGCGCCGCGGATGCGCTCCAGCCGTCCGACCAGTACGCCGGGCAGCCCACGTCGAGCATCAGGCGGACCTCGGGTCCGATGGCGTCCCGTACCGCCGCCAGCCGGTCGCGGTCTTCGTCGCCGAAGTGCGCGCCCCAGCCGAACTTCAGCGCGTGGAAGCCGCGCTGCACGATGGCATCGCTCTCGGCCGCCAACCGATCCGGGCTCTTGAGCGTGGCGGCGTCCTGAAATGCCGTGCCGCTGGCGTAAGCGGGCACGTCCTCGCCTCCGGATCCGGGCTGCGAGTTTGGCGGGGCGGTGGACGCGGCTCCGGCAGCGTCCGCGTCTGCTCCGCCGAGCAGCCGATGCAGCGGCAGGTCGAGGAGCTTGCCCTTCAGGTCCCAGAGCGCCATGTCGATCGCCCCCATGGCGTTGGCCGCAAGCCCGCCTTCCGAGCCGCGCCCGCGCTGCGCTTGCCACCTCTGGAACATCGTCCGCCACAGGCGCCGGGGCTCCAGCGGATCCTCGCCGATCACCAGATCGGCCAGTCCACATCCGCGGACGATCGCGTCGATGGCCGGCACCGGCGAGCCGGTGGCGCCGATCCCGGTGACCCCCTCGCCGGTGGTGACCTCGATCAGGCTCAGGACGCCTCGGGTGCCGCCTCGGACGCGAACGTCCGTGACCCGCGCCGAGCCGGCCGTCATCGAGGAGGGAGCGGCGACCCGCTGCCGTCGAGCAGGGCCACCCGCAGGTCGATGCGGTCGTTCGCCATGCGCCAGTCAGGCCGATAGCGGCAGGTCCAGTAGTTGACGATCGCGCTTCCGTCCTGCAGAAAGCAGACGCCGGGGTTGGTGAACGCGCGATCCGGGTCCGATTCGATCACGCTCCGTCGCTGCCACGTGCGCCCTTCATCGGGGGAGACGGCAAGGCTGAGTGGGCTGCGCTTGCCGAAGTGGCTGCCGAACGCCGGGTCGTACTCGCTGTCGTTCCACAGCAGCCACAGCTCGCCGCTGCGCGGGTGGCGCGTCAGCTCCGGGCAGGACTCCGGCGCGCGCAGCTCCGTCGCTTGGGGCAGCGACCAGGTCATGCCTTTGTCGCGCGAGCGGCAGGAGAAGACGCTGCCGAGCTGGGTGCGCATCACCATCAGCACCGAGCCGTCGGTCAGCGCCTCGACGTGCGGCTCCATGCATCCGCGGAGCGGCAGCCGCACGGCAGCGCCTTCCTGCCAGGTCTGGCCATCGTCGTCGCTGATGGCGCAGCGCGCCTGGATGCTCGCCTCCGGGGTCCAGAGCTCGCCCACGTGGTGCTCGACCGGGAACAGCAGCCGGCCCGACGGAAGCCGCGTGACGGCCGAGCTGGCGGCGCCGAACGGCCGGTGCTCCCAGACGACCCTCCTGCCGGCGAAGTGCTCCCCTTCGTCGGTCGAGCGTACGACGTAGCCGGTGCTGTCCACCGCCTGGCCGGCGCCGATCGTCTGGTAGGCGTAGTAGAACAGCAGCAGGTCGCCGCGCTGCGAAGGCACCAGGGATGGGCTGTAGACGTTGACCTGGTCCGGGGCCGGCTCCGCCACGATCCGTTTGTCGGTCCAGGAGCGGCCCCCGTCGTTCGACACCACGGCCACCAGCCTGTTCGGGGCGTCATCACCGCCGCCGCGCGGACTCGCCAGATACTCCTGGTAGATCAGCAGCAGCGACCCGTCGCGGCGCGGATAGACGGCGGCTTCGGAGTTGCGCGGGTGGTCGGCCGACGCCGCCGCAACGGTCATGACAGCGGCCCATGCTCCAGGTCGAACAGGAGCCAGTCGAACCCCTGGTGCGCCAGCATCTCGGTCACGTCCGGGTGGCCGATGGAGATCCAGGTGCCGACCGAGACGCGGCGGGAGAGGATGCTGTTCTTGAGCTCCGACAGACGCACGTGGCCTCCAGGTCACTCCTCAGATGACGGCCCGTACCTGCGCCAGGTAGTGAGCCATCTGCGCGGCGGTGTCGATGAAGATATCAGGATTTGCCTGCAACTCCTCGTACCGGCTGAACGCATGGGACCACTGCCCGGCCGCTTCGTCGATGTAGCAGGACTGGGGCCCGAGGAAGAAGCCGCCGTCGGCCTGCTGCGCGGCCACGATGTGGTCGGCCATCCTCATGGCGGCAGCCAGGTAGCGCGGTTCGCCGGTAGCCTGGTGCAGCGCGGCGCAGGCCCAGGGTGTCTTCCACACGTGGTCGGCGAACCCGGCATAGCCGTCGAACAGGTCGAACATCTCGCGGGCGGCGCCCAGGTACTCGTGCGAGCCGGTGGCTCGGCTCAGAGCGGTCAGGAAGGCGATGATGTAACCGATGTCCCAGTACGCGTTGCCGCCCTCCGGGTTGTCGCGCCGCAGCGCCGATCCGCTTCCCCACGGCATGTCCGCCCCGCTGTCGTAGTCGGCGACAAGCGCGTCGCACCGCGTGTCCCAGACCGTCAGGTAACGGTCGGCCGGATTCCGTTGCATCCGGTGCAGCCGGAGCAGGAACCGCCCGGCCCGCTGTGCGTGCTGCAGATGGCCGGTGGCAAGCAGGGCGATGCCACCGTGCGCGGTCGTCGCGGGGTCGATCAGTCCGGGTGCCTCGATGCGATAGCGGATGCCGCCGCACGGGTCCTGGAAGCGAGCGAGCGACCTGGCCAGCGGCAGGGACAGGTCGGTCCGTCCCCACGTCGCGGCACCGCGTATCAGGTAGGGGTAGACGTAGAGATCGCCGACGTACGGCAGCGGCTCGACGCCGACCGTCCCGGCGAGGGTCACATGCTCGCGCAGGACGAAGTCCAGGCACCGATTGGCACAGCTCCAATCTTCGGGCGACCCTCCGCTCAGCAGTGCCAGCGGTTGCGAGTAGTAACCCCAGACCGAGTCGGCTCCGGCGGTGGACCCGTCGCGCCGTTGCATTTCGCGCAGGAACGCTCCCGCCCGGCCGAGCGCGCGGTCGTACCGGTCGTGCGCGGCAGCCCGGTCGACCTCCATCGGGGCGACGATAGATCGGCGCCGTGGCTGCCACAAGGCTGCGGGAGCCCGGTCTACTGGACCCGCGCGCGGCAACGGGGTAGGCTCCGTCCTTCACCCGCGTGTTGAGGGACCGTCACCGACCGCGTGTCACGCTCTCGCCTGCGCGGGCAGAACGCATCGGACACGGAGGATGAACATGCACAAGCGATCAAGCAACGTCGCGGCCGTAATGGCCCTGTTGGCGCTCTGGCTGGTGCCCTCGATGGCATTCGCCGAGGGGCAGGCGGAGGGTGCCGCGGACCAACCGATGGAGATCACCTGGCAGTTGCGGGAGGAGACCTCCTACGCGGCGCAGGTGGCCGAGGAGATCTTCAACGTGCGCATCCTCGGCAACGGCATCTGGAACAACGACCGGGAGAAGATCGACCTGATGTTCGCCGCAGGCGAGGCGCCCGAGGTCTTCTCGGCCGGCGACGACCAGTTCCACTACCGCGACGGGCTGACCCGCGAGATCCCGCTGGCGATGATCCAGGAGCACGCGCCGCTGCACTACCAGTGGATGCTCGACCATCCCATCGCGCTCAACATCAGCAAGAGCCCGGACAGCGACGATGCCTACGTCGCCCTGGTCGGGGTGACGATGTCGACCAACGTGCCGCTGATCGGCTTCTGGTCGACCCGCGCCGACTGGGCCGAGAATGTCGGGCACCCGATTCCGGATTACTACGAGACGCGCTGGAAGGTCAGCACCGAGACGGACCGCACTTGGTTCGTGCCGGCCAACCTCACGCTCGACTGGATGGAGGAGCTGATGGTCCTCTATCGCGACGGCGATCCCGACGGCAACGGCAAGATCGACACCATTCCGGCAAGCGCGTCCAACGTCATCCCCTGGAGCTTCACCACGCTGTTCGGCGCGTTCGGCCTGCCGATGTATTCGATCACGGTGGGCACCGGCGGCGTGGCCAACTACCAGGACGAGAACGGCGACCTGGTGCTGCAGCCGGTTTCACCCCGCTACAAGAAGTTCCTGGCCCACCTGGCCGACTGGTACGCTAAGGACCTCATCGACAAGGAGTTCCCGACGATGAGCCGCCAGGACCAGTGGCAGAAGGACATGGCCGGCATAGTCGGGGTGCAGTTCATGAGCAACTCCACCTACGTGAACCCGACGCTGGAGCGGCCGCCCAACCACGCGACCCTGGAAGAGGTCGCGGCCGGCGCCAGCGTCGCGATGATGCCGCCGCCGATCGGTCCCGAGGGCTACCAGGGCGTGCAGGTCTACCAGGCGCACTCGCCGATCAGCAACTGGGCCTCCCTGAAGATCCGCCACGACGTGAGCGACGAGAAGCTGGCCAAGATCCTGCAGATCTGGGACTGGCGCCAGCATGACCCGGAGGGCTGGATGATCAGCCAGTTCGGCAAGGAAGGCGTGCACTTCACCTGGTCCGGCGAGCCGGGCAACTCGAAGCCGAACCGTGTGACGGAGGAAGACGTCGTGGCGAACCACCCGGACGAGCCCAAGCTCGGCAGGTTCTTCCACTATCCGTACGGATATCACATGGACATGATCCGCTGGATCTATTCGCCGCAGTTCGTCCAGATCTGGGACAACTGGTTCGCCCCCGGACACTCCGAGTACTACCACACGCGACCGTACAAGTGGGACCTGTTCACGGAGACCGAGATGAAGGCGATCGCCGATCGCCAGGGCGAGGGGCTGAACACGCTCGCCAACGAGTTCTTCATGCGGGTGGTGACCGGCCAGGTCGACCTGGACGCCGAGTGGGACGCCTACGTGGCGCGCTGGATGGCCGAGGGCGGCGACCAGGTGTACGAGGCCATGCAGAACTCGATCATCATCGAGGCGCTGCACGAGGGCCGCATCGAATACTGATCCCTGTCGTCCATGGACATGAAGGGGATGGGCCGCCGGTCCATCCCCTTCCGCTCTAGATCCAGAGGTTGAGGCCGATGCCCGCATCCGCGGTCGACATCCAGTTACGCGACAACCTGCGGCGCGAGCGATGGAGCCGCGTGCGGCGCATGCGGCTGCTCTACCTGTCGATGCTGCCCGCGCTGCTGCTGCTGCTCGTCTTCAACTACCTTCCGATGTACGGCATCGTCATCGCGTTCAAGAACTTCCAGGCAAGCCGCGGCATCCTGGGCAGCCCCTGGAACAACTTCGAGAACTTTGAGTTTCTGTTCGGCAGCTTCCAGTTCCAGCGGGTCATGCGCAACACCGTCATCATCAGTCTGCAGCGCATCGTGTTCGGCTTTCCGGCGCCGATCCTGCTGGCCCTGGTCATCAACGAGTTCGCCAACTCCTGGTGGAAGAAGGGCATCCAGTCGATCACCTACCTGCCCCACTTCATCTCCTGGGTCGTGATGGCCGGCATCCTGGTGGAGATACTGTCACCGCAGCGCGGCATCATCGGGTACCTGTACACGGTGCTCGGCAGGGACGCGCCGCTGCTGCTCACCAACCAGAACGTCTTCCGGCCGATTCTGATCGCCACCGACGTCTGGAAGGAGGTGGGGTGGGGCTCGGTGATCTACCTGGCGGCGATCTCCTCCATCGATCCGACCATGTACGACGTGGCGCGGATCGACGGCGCCGGGCGGGTGCGGCAGGCGACCGCCATCACGCTGCCGTCGCTGCTGCCCGTGATCACCATCCTGTTCATCCTGCGGCTGAGCTACATTCTCGATGCCGGGTTCGAGCAGGTCTTCAACCTGTACAACCCGCTCGTGTACGAGGTCGCCGACATCATCGATACCTATGTGTACCGGGTCGGCATTCTGTCGCAGGAATTCGAGTTCGCCACTGCCGCCGGCCTGTTCAAGAACGTCGTCGGGGTCGCGCTGATCGTGCTGGTCAACGCCGTCATCAGGCGCTTCAGCGATCACGGAATCTGGTGATGGCGGCGCCGCGGTTCGGGACGGTCTGAGATGGCCAAGCAGATGATCGACCAGGGGCTGGTCGAGGTCGACATCAGCGGCGCGCGCATGCGCCGCGTGTTCGGCTTCCAGCGCCAGACGGCGGGGGAGATCGCCTTCAAGGCGGCGGCGTCGGTGGTGCTGCTCCTTCTCGCCTTGACCTTTCTCTACCCCTTCTGGTTCACGATCATCCTGTCCTTTTCCGGCTTCAACGACGCGCTGACGCTGGGTCTGCACATCTGGCCGAGCGAGTGGAAGATGGAAGCCTACGAGTTCGTGTTCACCGAGAACGTGATGGCGGTCGCCTACTTCAACTCGATCGTCCGCACCGCCGTGGGGGGCGCGCTCACCGTGGTGGTCACCTTGATGGTGGCCTACCCGCTGTCCAAGAAGAACCTGCCGGGACGCACCGGGATCACCATCTATATCCTGATCACGATTTTCTTCTCCGGCGGGTTGATCCCGACCTATCTGCTGATCCGTTCGCTGGGACTGCTCGACAGGTTCATCGTCCTCATCCTGCCGATGCTGGCGGTCGGCTTTTACATTCTCATCGTCCGCAACTTCCTGATGACCATCGACATCGCCTACGAGGAGTCGGCGCTGATCGACGGAGCCAACTACTTGGAGGTCCTGTTCCGTGTGATCATGCCGCTGGCCAAGCCGGTGATGGCGGTGGTCTTCCTGTGGGCGGCGGTCCGCCACTGGAATGCCTGGTTCGACTGGCTGATCTACATGAAGAGCGACTCCAAGCTCGTGCTGCAAATGATCTTGCGGCGGCTGCTGATCAAGGAGCGTGAGTTGCTGGAGCAGGTCATCGAGTTCGGCGACCCCGGGGACTTCACCAACCAGCAGCGCCTGCCTCCGGAGGCGCTGAAAGCGGCCACGACCCTGATCACGATCGGGCCGATCATCCTGCTGTACCCGTTTCTGCAGCGCTACTTCATCAAGGGCATCTTCATCGGATCGCTCAAGGGCTGAGCCGGTACCGGTACGCGTCGCCGCGCATGTGTCCGGCGGCGTCCACCCACAGCCGCGTCATGCGCAGGATCAGGTCGTCGCCGGTGCGTTCCTGGTGCACCTCGAAGTTTCGCAGGCGCACGGGCGCGGGGTCGTCATCGCGCCAGGTGTCGATCTCGGTGACGCTGTCGCGGATCAGCAGGAAGCGGTCCGGGTCCACCTCGCCTGCGACCAGCGGATAGTCCGGGCCGTTGCCTTCGGGGTTCTCTTCGCACAGGTTGCCGATCCAGTAGTAGCGGCCGTTCGAGTGCGGCACGATCGTGGAGTAGGAGGCGGGCGAGTGAAACGGCGTGCCGTCGGTCCAGGTCCAGGGCTCGATGGGGCTCCAGGTGAGGCAGCCGTCGCCGGAGGTGCAGCACCATTTGTGGCCCGGCAGTGACAGATTGCCGGCGTTGCTGCCGCGCATCACCATCAGGAAGCGTCCGTCGGGCATCTCGGCGACCGCCCCCTCGCTTACCCCGCGCGTGGAGACGTCGGGCTCCAGGACGACGCGCTCGCCGGCCTCCCACCGCAGCCGCCTGCCGGGCTGCCAGGTGCCGATCAGGACCATGATCTCGTGAAACGAGAGCGCGCCCGGCGGACAGAACAGCGTGCCGTCGGGTTGCAGGCGGGTGATCTGCACGGGAAGGATCAGGCGCCCGGCGCGGTCGAAGAACGGCACGTTGGCGAAGTGGACGGCGTTCTGGCCGGTCCACACTGCCTGCAGCGGATGGGAGGGATCGTACTCCTCTCCCTCCTGGATGATCCGGTCCTCGAACAGCCAGGTAAGGCCGTCGTCGTCGGAGACCCGGTAGGTGGGGAAGGTGTAGGTGAGGGCTTCCAGCATGTGGTCTGTCGGCATCACCGAGGTGCCGTTGAGCGCGACCAGCAGCCCGCTGCTCGGATCGGTTACCAGCGTGCCGTAGCCGGTCCGTACCGTGCCGGCCGGGGTGAGATGGCTGACCTGGTAGGGGTGGTCCTCCGACCACGTGGCTCCGTCGTCGTCGGAGTAGCTCAGGCGCAGCAGGTCGTAGATGTCGTTGCCGATCTCGCTGAAGCGCTGCCTGAGCAGCTTGGGCTCGTGGGCGGAGCGGTAGCCGACGGTCTCGTAGGCGGCGGCGACATCGCTGCCGCGATAGCTCACGGTCCGTTCGCTGACGGTCATGGGCTCCCTCCGTGCCTATAGGAGCAGCCGGTAGTGATAGGCGTCGGCGCTCCAGACGTCGCGTCCGCCGCCCCTGGCGCCGAGGCGTGTCAGGTAGAGCTCCAGGTCGCGGGTCTCGCGATTCTCTAGCAGGCTGAAGTTGGTGAGCTGCAGGGTGTCGGCATCGTGGTCGGGATCGCGCCGGTCGATCACGGTGACGGTGTCGCGCTTGAGCGCGACGCGCTGCTCGTCGACCTCGGCGATCTGCAGCGGGTGGCGCGGCCCGTTGGCTTCTGCCGGCCGCTCGGCGATGTTGAGCACGCAGTACAGCTTACCGGTCCTGGTGGCCCGGATGGTCTTGGCGAAGGTCGCCGGTGAATAGAACTGTCCGCCGTCGTCGTAGCGCAGGTCGTTGATGGGGGTCCAGGTCAGGCCACCGTCGGACGAGGTCGAGCACCACTTCCGGCCGGGGCACTCCATGGGGTCGAGCCCGGCGTTGGAGCCGCGCATGATCAACAGCAATCGGCCGTCGGACAGCTCGCTCAGGTCCAGCTCGACCAGTCCGCGCGTGGAGGTGCGCCGCGGCAGGAAGATCGGCTGCGACGTTTGCCAGCGGTAGTCGCCGGCCGCCGCGTCCCAGCGGCCGACGAAGCAGATGACGCCCGCGACACAGCCTTCCCGGTAGGTGTTGGGGAACACCACCGGGATTTTCTCGTCCTCGGCGTCCCGGTACGGGACCGGCACCGTGGCGCTGATCACGACGGTCCCGTCGCTCGCCGGCAGCGGCCGGCCGGCGTACATCTCGTTGCGGCGGAAGAAGGTCCGGTCGCCCCAGTCCTCGGGATCGAAGTCCGGCCCGGATTCGTACTTGAGCATGCGCGCGTCGCCCCACGTGCGGCCGTCGTCGGCGGACAACTGGTAGAAGCCGTGATCGGCGAAACGCCGCTCGCCGCTCCAGAGCAGGTGGAGCGCCTCCCGCGGGTCGCCGCGCAGCAGGCGCTGGAACACCGGCTTGATCAGCATGCCGGACACCGGATCGTAGGGCCCGGTGCCGCGCTGGCTGGCCCCGCCGGACTGCGTCACATCGCCCTGCCGCGGCCGTTCCTCGTACAGGAGCTCCCAGTCGCCCCAGGTCCTCCCGTTGTCGGGAGACTCCCGGCTGCGCGCCCGGTAGTTCCAGTCGGAGGAATTGACCAGCGCGCGCGTCTCCTCCAATCGAAGGCCCCGGCCGATGTAGGACACGGCGCAGCTTACCGCCACCCGTTCCTCGCCCGAGGTCGCGTACCGCTCGCGCTCGACCTCGCAGATGGGTGCCATGTGTCAGTCGGTCGTGGTCGAGCCGTTGGAAGTGTCTTTCGCGTGTTGTTTGAGGGTGCGGAGCTTGTCCTGGTCTATGCCGGTAGCGGCCTCTATGGTCGACCAGGGAACACCCGCTTCCAGGAAGTTCTCGACGATCTCCACCTGACCCTCTCGCCTGCCTTCCTCGCGTCCTTCCTCGCGTCCTTCCTCGCGTCCTTCCTCGCGTCCCTCCTCGCGCCCTTCCTCAAGACCCGCCTGCCGGGCCTCCTGTCGTGCCTCTCGAGCCTCTTCTCGAACCTCTCTTCGAGCCTCTTGTCGTGCCCTGTGCGCGAGATACTCCATGGAGACTTCCAACATCTCTTCCGCCTTGTTCATCACTTCTCCCCCTATCTTCGGGACCTCCCGCCGTACCGCGGTAGCGAATCTCCGCCAGTCCTCCGCGTCTCGCGTCGTTACCGCAATGTACACCACGATCTGGCGCAGGTCGTCGATGCTCCCGTCCTGCCCCAACTGCGCCAGCAACGGCACCAGCCGCCGCAATACCGGCCAGCTCGCCCGGTACGCGGCCATCATCGCCAGTTGCGCGACGCGACCGTGCAGCGCGCCGTGCACGTTTTCCGGCTCTGCTGCCGACTGGTCGATCAGCAGGTGCGCATACCGCGGCACTCCCGGCCAACTCCGAACGTCCTCGGCGAAGAGCTCCGAGAACTCGCGCGCATGGCGCCATCTGCGTTCGCCCTGATACCACACCAGCGGTACGATTGGACGCAGTTGCTCCTCCTTCGGAAGTCGCGCCCGATCGCGTTCCCAGATTCGGCAACTGTATTTCAGCAGTCGCAGTCGCAACCACGGGTCCGGTGTCGACTGGTGCTCCAGAAGGACGTAGATCCACGCGGGTGCACCGCTTTCCTTACGCCGGATCGCGTACAGCAGATCCGATTCGCTGTCGCGCAACCGGTCGTCGATGAAACTGACCGATTGCCACTTCAGGCTTGACCAGACCAATGCTCTGCCGATCGCAGGCGGCAGGTGCGCTTGAAGCAGGCCGGCCGCTTCCGTCTCCTTGCCGAAGACCGCACGGAACAGGTGATCGTGCGGATGTGCGACATTGCCTGTCATCACCGCCCAGCCCGTAGATGCGCGCGTCCGGGCGTTCGCCGGTGGCGGTGGTGCCGACGTTGTCGCTGGCGTCGACCGCGTTTGTCGTTCTCGTCGTAGAACATGGCTGGTTCCCTGTACTACGGATAACCGCCCTTTCGGCGCCAGCGCTTCACGGCTTGAAGAGACTCACCTCCCGTTCAGCGTCCGCACCAGCCACGGCACGGCCACCGCGTGCTTGAAATTGTGGTTGGGCACGTCCACGTTGGCGTAGGTGAAGTACTCCTCCATGGTCAGCCCCTCCGGGATCTCGTCGTCGTGGATCCGGGCGTCGGCGTCGGCGTACCGCGGGTAGTGGTGGATCTCGAGCAGATGACTCGACCCGCGTTCCCGGTACGCCGCGCGGACCTGGTCCAGGTGCTGCCTGGCGCCGCCCTCGGTCACAATCAGCGGCCGGCCGGCCAGCGAGCTCAGCAGGTCCGGGAAGTCGAACCACCTGAACATCCCGGGCACCACGTGCCACAGCGGGTCCACGTCCCGCCACTGCCCGTCGCGCGGCAGCCCGAGCACGACGTGCCGCTGGCGGACGTGGCAGAGGAAGTCGTTGAACACCAGCGCGGCCAGGCCTGGGTCCAGCACGGCCATGCACATCGCCGGCTCCGTGCCGAGGGAGTGGCCGCTTACCGCCACCCGCCCGGCATCGACGAACGGCAGCGAGCGCAGCCACGCCAGCACGTGCAGCTTCTGCGACACGGTCAACTCCACGTAGCTCCGTCCCAGCCGGATGAGTTGCGCGGTCAGCTTCACCCGGCCGCTGTTCGGTGGAACCCCGCCAGGCAGCAGATCCAGCTCGCCGATGCCGGGGTTGTCCAGCGTCACGGCCACCAGTCCCGCCCTGGCGTAGTACCAGGCCATGCGGTTGGCCACCGGATGCCGGTTGGGCGGCTGCTCAGGTCGCAGCTCCGGCTCGCCGGCCAGCAGCTCCTTGCTGGAGGCCGAGCCGGGAAAGCACATGACCGCGGCGCCGGGCCGGGCAGCATCGACCGTGTCCGGCACCAGCATGAGCAGCGGCACGACCGACCCTGGCTCCGGGTACGCCTCCCACTTCTCCAGGCGGTAGCCGTCGCGTCGCTCGCTCCACAGGCGGACCGGTGGGGGCTCCGGAGCCGATCCGGGAGCGATGAATTCGGGCTCCAGCGCCAGCAGCTCGGCGAGCTTGTCGCGCACCCGTTGCCGCCAGTCCGCGAACGCGGCGTCGTCCAACCCCGGGCGGTAGGCCAGCCGGCCGGTCGTGGTGCGCAACAGGTGCTGGCAGAACCCCATGGTGGTCGCATGGCGGCCGTCGCCGCGCGCGGCCGGGAAGCGTGCTTCGTCGTTCATGTCTGCCACTATACAATTCAGATGCTCGTCATCGGAGGAAGATCATGGGAACTCACGGAATTGCAGGGAACGACCTGAAGTCGGTGCTCACCCATCTTTCCGAACACGGATACTCCGTCATTGAGGGTGTGCTCAGCGAAGATGAAGTCCGGCACTACCGGGGTCTTGTGGAGGAACTGTTCGAGCGCGAACGGCGACAACCTTTCGAGCCGCAGGACGGGCCCGTGTTGCCTGGAGATGACGAAATTGAAACGTATCTGCAGGAAAGCTACCAGATCAGCGATGCGGAGCAGGCCCGGCTCATGCGGCGAATACGCCATTCACGCGCAAAAAACCAGGGCACGCCATGGCCCGTGCCACCTGCAGCGGTCGTCAAGAACTTCCTTCACTTGCCCACCCTGTTCGACCATGACCGGTCTCAGCGTATCTGGAACGTGCTCAACAAGGCCCCGGACTTCGGGAAACTGATAGAACATCCCGTCGTGCTTTCGCTGGTAAGGGAGCTTCTCGGCGACGATTGCGTGCTCGCCGACTGCAGTGCGACCAGTATCGGTCCGCACACCGACGAAGGCGGAGCGTGGCACGTGGATGTGCCTCTCGGTCAGTTGCCGGAGCCGTTACCGGACTTTCCGCTGACCGTTCAGAACGTCTGGATGCTCGATGCCTTCACGGCGA
Organism: Spirochaetaceae bacterium; assembly: GCA_028820215.1. The sequence continues at coordinate 27,144 of JAPPKD010000300.1, forward strand.
CCAACGGGGCGACGCAGATCGTTCCCGGCAGCCATCGCACGCGCAGAAAGCCCAAGTGGGGAGGAAAGCAGGAGAACGGAACCATGCTGACCGGGCCCGCCGGATCGGTCGCTGTCTGGCTTTCGAGTACTTGGCACCGATCGGGACCGAACGCGACAGACGATCCGCGGCGAGCGATTCTCTGCTATTACTCCCGCTCCTGGATCAAGCCGTTTACCGACTATACGTCGATACCGCCGGAGATCGCCCAGACCTTCTCGCCGGAGTTGCGGTATCTGCTGGGATTCTCGGCGAGTGCGCTCGTGCGAGGGTAGATCTGATCCCGGATTATTCGGTGCGCCGTGAGAAGGCGTCATTCCCTAGCGGGTGCGAGTCC
>JAPPKD010000247.1 GCA_028820215.1 Spirochaetaceae bacterium
CGCCGCAGCGGCGGCTGACGCGGCTGCCCGCGCCGCACCGCGGGCGGTCGAGCAACGCCTTCAGGCGGAACGGGATGCGCTGGCGGCGCTGGACGCCGCCGACGGTGCCGCGGCGGACGGTGCTCCGCTGGCGCCCGGCAGCAGCGTGCTCATCCGTCGTACCGGTGCCGCCGGCCGGGTGGTGCGCCGGCACCGGCCGGACCGGTATCCCGACCGCTACGTGGTGCAGACCGACACCATCCGCGGTGAGTTCCGCGCTGCCGAGCTGGTCGTGACCGATCCGCACCCGTCTCGCCGTACGAGCGCCCGCGTCGAGCTGGTGAACCGGGCGGAGCCGGTGCTGGAGCTGCACGTCCGCGGCATGCGCGCGGAGGAGGCACTGCAGCAGGTCGAGCGCCAGCTCGACTCCGCGGTCATGCGGGGCATGGCGGAGTTCTCGGTCGTGCACGGCCACGGCCAGGGCGTGCTGCGGCACGCGATCCGGGAGTATCTGCGCGACAGCTCCGCGGTCAGCGACTATCAGGATGCCCCGGCCGACGAGGGTGGACATGGCAAGACGATCGTCCGGCTCCGTCGCTGACGGCACCAACGCCGACGGGACGGCCGGCACGGACGGCGCGCGCAGGGGAACCGACCGCATCGTCATCCGCGGCGCCCGCGAGCACAACCTGAAGGGGGTCGACCTGGACCTGCCGCGCAACCGGCTGATCGTCGTGTCGGGGCCAAGCGGCTCGGGCAAGTCGTCACTCGCGTTCGACACCGTGTTCGCAGAGGGGCAGCGCCGCTACGTCGAGTCCCTGTCGGCGTACGCGCGGCAGTTCCTGGGACGGCTGGACAAGCCGGACGTCGATTTCATCGACGGCCTTTCGCCGGCGATCTCGATCGAGCAACGCACGGCGCAACGCAATCCACGGTCCACGGTCGGCACCGTGACCGAGATCTACGACTATCTGCGGCTCCTGTTCGCCCGCACCGGCCGCCCGCACTGCGCGGAGTGCGGAGCGGCCATCAGCGAGCGGTCGACCGACCAGATCGTCGACGCCATCGCTTCCCTGCCCGCAGGTTCGCGGATCATTCTGCTGGCGCCCGTGGTGCGCGGCCGCAAGGGACAGCACCGTGCCGTGTTCGAGGACGCGGTCAAGGCGGGATTCGTGCGGGTGCGCGTGGACGGCCGCATCCACTCCCTCGACGATGCACCGGAGCTGGACCGGAACACGGCGCACACGATCGAGATCGTGGTCGACCGTCTGATCGGCCGGCCGGACCTGCACCAACGGGTGGCCGGCTCGGTGGAAACGGCGCTGGAGGTAGGCTCCGGGCAGATGATCGTGCTGCTCGACGGCGACGGCGACGGCGTACCGGTCGAGAAGCGATTCTCGCAGACAAGCTCGTGCGCGGATTGTGGCGCGCCGTTCCCGGAGCTCGAGCCCCGGCTGTTCTCGTTCAACAACCCGCACGGCGCCTGCCCCGACTGCTCCGGGCTGGGCGTCAGCCTCGAATTCGACCGCGACCTGATCGTTCCCGACCCCGGCAAGTCCTTCGACGAGGGCGGCATCGCCACGCACAACCCCCGTGCCAAGTGGACCCGGTCCCTGTTCCGGGCGCTCGCCCGGCACTGGGGCTTCCGGCTCGATACCCCGCTGGACGAGTTGCCGCCCGTCGTCCTCGACGCCCTGCTGTTCGGGGCCGGCGACCGCATCCAGGTCGAGCACCGAACCGCCACCAAGGCCAGCTACCGTTACGCGACCACCTATCGGGGCGTGATTCCGGAGCTCAAGCGCCGCTACCTCCAGACCGCGTCCGATCACGTCAAGCGTTGGCTGGAGGGCTTCATGCGCGAGCAGCCCTGCCATGGGTGCGGGGGCCGGCGGCTGCGCCGGGAAGCGCTGGCCGTGGAAGTGGCCGGCCACAGCATCGACCAGGTCACCGCCATGTCCGTGGAGGCAGCGATGGCGTACGTCCGCCGCGTGGCCGACGAGAGCGGCGGCGACTGGGCCCGAGTGGCGGGGCAGATCGTCAAGGAGATCGGCGACCGCCTGGAGTTCATGGCGAGCGTCGGGCTTTCGTACCTGAGCCTGGACCGCCGCGCGTCCACGCTGTCCGGCGGCGAGGCGCAGCGCATTCGCCTGGCCACGCAGATCGGCTCGGCGCTCGTCGGAGTGCTCTACGTGCTGGACGAGCCGACCATCGGCCTGCACCAGCGGGACAATGACCGCCTGCTGCGCACGCTGTTCCGCCTTCGCGATCGCGGCAACACCCTGCTGGTGGTGGAACACGACGAGCAGACGCTGCGCAGCGCCGACTATCTGGTCGATCTCGGCCCCGGCGCCGGCGAACACGGCGGCCGGGTGGTGGCGTGCGGGGTGCCGCGCGCGGTGCAGGAGCACGACCGGTCCGTGACCGGACGCTACCTCGCGGGGCGGGAGGCGATTCCCACGCCGCCGCAACGACGGCGGCCGACAGGCGGCCTGACCCTGCGCGGCGCGGCCGCCAACAACCTGCGCGACCTGGACGTACGGCTGCCGCTGGGAACGCTGACCGTGGTCACCGGCGTCTCCGGGTCGGGCAAGTCGACGCTGGTGTCCGACCTGCTGGGGCCCGCACTGCGGGCGGCCCTGGACGACCGGCGGCTGCCACCGGGACTCGCTGGCGTCGAAGGCTGCGAGCACATCGACAAGGTCATCGAGATCGACCAGGCGCCGATCGGCCGTACGCCGCGGTCCAATCCGGCCACGTACGTCGGGCTCTTCACGCCGATCCGGGAACTGTTCGCCGCCCTGCCGGAAGCGCGTGCACTCGGCTACCGGCCGGGCCGGTTCTCCTTCAACGTCGCCGGCGGCCGCTGCGAGAACTGCGCCGGCGACGGCCAGATCAAGATCGAGATGCACTTTCTTCCCGACGTGTTCGTGACCTGCGACATCTGCGGAGGGCGCCGGTACAACCGCGAGACCCTGGCGATCCGCTACAAGGGGCGGAACATCGACGAGGTGCTGCGGATGTCGGTCACCGAGGCGGCCGAGTTCTTCACGCACGTCCCGCAGGTGGCGCGCCGGCTCGGCACGCTGCAGGACGTGGGCCTGGGGTACCTGCGGCTCGGCCAGTCGGCGCTGACCCTGTCCGGGGGCGAGGCGCAGCGCGTGAAGCTGTCCCTGGAGCTCTCGCGACGGGACACCGGCCGCACCGTGTATCTCCTCGACGAGCCGACCACCGGGCTCCACTTCGTCGACGTGCGCCAGCTCCTGTCCGTCTTGCAGCGGCTGGTCGACAAGGGTAATACCGTCGTGGTCATCGAGCATCACCTTGACGTGATCAAGCAGGCCGACCACGTGATCGACCTCGGCCCGGAAGGAGGCAGTGACGGCGGTGGCCTGGTTGCGACGGGGACTCCGGAGGACGTGGCCGGACACGAAGCCAGCCACACCGGCCGCTACCTGCGGGAGGTGCTGTGAACGTCCGCCGCACGCTGACCGTCCTGCTGGCAGTGGCTGCGGCGGCGGCGGTCGCCCAGAGCCCGCCGCCAACCAGCGACGATCCGCTGTTCGCCGAGACCCTGCCGATCGACATCGACACGGCCCGCGCCGCGGAGCTTGCCGCGTGGCTGCGTCAGCTCGGCCTGCCGGACGGCGGTGACCGGGCCGCCCGGCAGCAGCGGCTGCGCGAGCACTACGGGCTGCCGAGTCCGGAAGAAGCGTCCGTGGAGGAAACGGGCAGCGAGATCTCGGTGGAGTCGGCGCGCTCTGCCCGCTACCGTTCCGACGAGCTCGGCCACACGACTCTGGTGCTGGAGGGCGAGGTCGTCGTCACCGCCGTGGACCGGGACACCGGTGCGCGTCATCGGATCCAGGCCGACCGGATCACGTACCACGACGAGCGCAACAGTCTCACCGCATCGGGTTCCGTGGAGTACACGATGACGACCGACGACGGCTCGGAGGTGTTCCGCGGGGAGAGCCTGTCTGTCGATACCGAGCGATGGGAGGGGATCTTCTACGACGGATCGAGCCAGGTCGATCAAACCGTGGCGGAGCAGGCGGCCGATCAGGACGTGACCTTCACCTATTCCGGGACGGCGATCACGCGGCGGGCCGACGATACGGTGGTGATGGAGCAGGCGACCGTCACCTCGTCCGACGATCCCGACGACCCCGATTACCGGATCGAAGCGGAGCGGCTGTGGATCCTGGCGCCCGAGGAGTGGGCGGTCAGCAACGGGTTCCTGCACGTAGGCGAGGTGCCGGTGCTGTATCTGCCGTACTTTCTCCGCCCGGGAGGCAGGCTGGTGTTTCACCCGGCGATCGGGCAGCGCAGCCGCGAGGGCCTCTACCTGCAGACGACCACCTACCTGACCGGGCGCAAACCGGCCGATGACGTCTCGGTGTCGTTTCTGCAGCGCAACGCGGGCGAGACCGGCTACGCCGACGAGCGCCGCGGCCTGTTCCTGCTGCCGATCCGCGCGGCAGCGGATGCGGCGGACGCCGACGTGCTGGCGCTGATGGTCGACCTCTACAGCCGCCTCGGCATCTTTGGCGGGGTGCAGGGGCGATTCGGCGGGCTGTCGCTGTTCGGGGCCGTCGCCGCGTCCCGCGCGCTGGTCGCGGACGCTCGTTCGGGTGTCGGCCACACGCCGTACCTGCGCGGAGCGGACGGCGAGCTGGTCTCGCACTGGGACACCACCACGATCCTGGGAGCCCGAGTTCCGTTGCGCTACGGGCTCGAGACGGAAGTCACGCTCCGCGGCACGCTCGGATCGGTGCAGGGCAGCTTCGAGCTGTTTTCCGATCCGGGCTTCACCACGGACTTCCTGAGTCGGGCTCACGACCTGCCGACCGGGGGACTGCTGGGCCTGCCGCAGGGTCCGTTGATCCCCCCGCCCCCGCGCGACCGGCTGGAGTGGCGGCTCGGAGGCGACCTGTCTCTGCATCCGCTGCTCGCGACCCCGGCGTTGCGGACGCTGACGTTTCCCACGCTCTCGGCAAGCTGGCTCTGGGGCAGCCGCACCGAGCCGCCGTCGGCAGGAGTGCCATCGGCGCTGGACCGGCTGCAGGCAGCGTCGCCTTCCCGCCGTTTCTACTATCCCGAGACGCTCACGCTGCCGGCGGTCGCGGCGGTCGCCTCCGGGTCGCTGTTCCGCTGGTCAGCCGATGGCGGCTTGCTCGCCGCCGAGGTCGGCTACTCGCTGCGTCCGGTCGTGTCCGTCGATCACCGCTTCGATGACGGGCCGGTCGCCACGCGCGATCAGGTCGATCTGGACATCCTCCACACGCGCGTCGATACGCGTGCCAACGGACAGATCAGCTACACCGTCTCTGCACTCGACCGCATCGTCGGACTGAGCGGCGCGCTCGTCGAGACGGCCAGCTACCAGGTGCACGCCCGACAGGCGGACGGCATCGATCCGGAACTCGCCGAGCAGTTGACCCAGTCGGACCTGAGCCGGACCAGCGCGCGGCTGCGGCTGAACAACACGCTCAGCCTGCGGCCGCTGCGGTCCGTGCCAGCGTGGTCGGGATCAAGCCTCTCGTACGGACTGGGTCTGCTGCTGCACGATGTGCACCTGGATCCAGACACCGGCGATCCACTGGTGCGGGGCCCGGCGTGGGACCGGGACAGGGTCCTTGCTCACCGAGCCGGGGCAGACGCGGCGTTCGCGGTCACCGGCATCCGCGCCCGCGTGGGCGCAGGTATCGACTTGCCGCCACGCCCGCTGGCCGCCGACGGCCGCGTGGAAGCGGATGCCGGGGCGTTCTCCATGGCGGTGCGTGGCGGCGTTGCCGAGCAGGCGGACGGAGCCGACGCCGGGCAGCTCAAGCCGACCCCGATCGATGGACGGGGGAGCGTGCGCATCAACTCGAGCGCGTCGGTGAGCCAGTCGTTCCGGCTGGATGAGCAACAGCGCCTGGAGCGCCTCCGGACCCAGGCGAGTGCCTACGGGGTGACCGGTACGGTGACCGCGGCGGTACGTGAGCCGCTCGATCCCTTCGGCGATCCCCTTCCCGACGGCCAGCCGGGCCTGCGTGCGACGCAGGTGGCGGTCGGATACCGGCTGGACACGGGGACGATCGCGTTCTGGAAGAACCGGATACGGCTGGATGCCGGCGTGCAGACGCAGTTCGCCGTCGACCCGGAGGCGTTCGTGCGCGACAACTCGCTCTCGTTCGATCTGCGGCTGGGCGTCCGGATTCACCGGTTCCTCGACCTCTCCTTCAGGTCGAGCTCGGTCAATCGTCACCTGTACCGGTACCTGCCCGACACGGCCGAACGGGCCGGCGACCGGTGGGTCAACCCGATCGTGGATCTGGCGCGGTCGTTCAACTTCCTGAATTCCGAAGACCGGATCGCCTCGGCGTTCAAGCTGGAGTCGCTGCGCATCGAGGCGCTGCACCGGTTGGGCGACTGGAACCTGTCGCTGGCCTACCAGGGCCGGCCGGAACAGCACGTGGAGTACAACCCCGAGACCGACCGGGAAGAGCCGCGCATCGTCTGGACGCCGGCCCTCTCGGTGGAAGTCCGATGGCTGCCGGTCCCGGAGCTGTACTCGGTCTTCCGCATCGATCGCCAGGGTCTCGACATCGAGGATCGCTGAGACTACGATCGCGGCCGTCGCGATATGGGGAAGCCGCTCGCGGTCGTCCTGGACGATGCCGGTGTCCTGAGTGACGTGTGCGGAGCCAACGACCGGAATCTGCGGGTCCTCGAGGAGTTGTTGAGCAGCCCGGTCTACTCGCAAGGCAACCGCATCATGCTGGCCACCGACGATTCAGCGACCCGCAAGACCTTCGCGGCACTGCTCGGCGAGTTGCGTGACCGCGCACGGCTGGGGCTTGAACCGGGGCCGGAGGTGATCCGCTCGATCTACCGGCGCATGGAGGAACCTTCCGCCGTAGCCGGTACGGACCGGCACCTGTCGATCCCGAAGGGGTTGCGCCAAGTCGCGCCGCGCGGCGCCAACCAGATGCGCTACCTGGACCTGATGGCCAAGCGTGACCTGGTGATCGCGGTCGGCCCCGCCGGCACCGGCAAGACCTATCTGGCGGTGGCCGACGCCCTGCGGGCGGTTGGCAGCCGGCAACTGCGCCGGATGATCATCACCCGGCCGGTGGTGGAGGCCGGCGAGAGCCTGGGCTACCTGCCGGGCGACCTGGAGCACAAGATCGAGCCGTACCTCCGCCCTCTGTACGACGCGATGCAGGCGCTGCTGCCCGCCGACGTGCTGCGCCGCATGGAGCAGGCCGGCACCATCGAGGTGGCGCCGCTGGCCTACATGCGCGGACGTACGCTGGCGGACGCCTACGTCATCCTCGACGAGGCGCAGAACACCACCCGTGAGCAGATGAAGATGTTCCTGACGCGCATGGGCGAAGGTTCGCGCATTGTGATCACCGGAGACATCACCCAGATCGACCTGCCCCGCCGCCGTGACAGTGGGCTGCTGCAGATCACGGAGCTCTTGGCACACGTCGGAGAAATTGGTTTCATTTACTTCGACAGGGAAGACGTGGTACGTCATCCACTGGTGCGCAAGATCGTGCAAGCCTACGAGACCGCTCCGGCCGATGCGGACCAGCGCCCGTCGTGATGCCAGCGTCCTGATGATGGAAGATCCCGAGCAACCTCCGAGTACCGGCCCGCCGGCCACCCTTGGCAGCGCCCGCGACCCGCGCGCCCTGCCCGTTGAGCCCCTGCCCGTTGAGCCCCTGCCCGTTGAGCCCCTGCCCGTTGAGCCCCTGCCCGTTGAGCTTGGGCCCGTTGAGCCCGGGCGCGTGGAGCTCGGCGTGGCAGCCCATGTGCGCGCTCCCGCCGGCGGCGACCGGGCGGCGCTGGTTCGTTTCGCCGAGGGCGCGCTGGACGCGCTCGGCCGAAGCTCGGCCGAGTTGTCGGTCCTGTTGTGCGACGACGGGTTCATGCGCGACCTGAATCTGCGCTTCCGCGGAATCGACGCGCCGACCGACGTGCTGTCTTTCGAACAGGACTTGACCGTCGGCCACGGCTCGATGCTCGGCGACGTGGTGATCTCGCTCGACACCGCCCGACGGCAGGCGCGGCGCCGCAACCTTTCCGAGGCGACCGAGATTCGCGAGTTGCTGCTGCACGGCATCCTGCACCTGCTGGGTCGGGACCACGGTGACGGCGACATCGCGGACGAGCCGATGCTGCAGGAGCAGCGTCGGCTCCTGGAGTCTCTGCCATGGGCATCCTGCGCCGCCTCATGAGCATCCTGGATCGGCTTCTCCGCAAGCCGTCGGACGAGGAGCGCAGGCTCGACGACCTCGGCCCGCACGCGCGGGAGATGATCGACGGCGTGGTGCAGCTCTCGTCGACGACCGTCAAGGACATCATGGTGCCGCGACCGGACGTGGTGTTCGTGTCCGTCGATGCCACGCCGGAGGAGCTGATGGAAACCATCACGGAGAGCGGCCACTCCCGGCTGCCGGTGTACCACAAGACCGTCGACGACGTGATCGGCGTGCTGTACGCGAAGGATCTGCTGGGCCAGATCGTCGGCAACGGCCGGAATGACGACAGGGTCGTGAACGACGACAGTGTCGTGAATGCCGGCAAGGCGATGCGCAAGCCCTATTTCGTGCCGGAAAGCAAGCGCGTCGACGAGTTGCTGCACGAGTTCCAGCGTCGCAGGGTGCATCTTGCGATCGTCACGGACGAGTACGGCGGAACCTCCGGAATCGCCTGCATGGAGGACGTGCTGGAGGAGATCGTCGGCGACATACAGGACGAGTTCGACAATGAGAGCGAGGAGGTCCTCAAGCTGGGGGCCGGGGTCTACCTGTGCGACGCGCGGGTGAGCCTGGACGAGCTCGAAGACCACGGCCTGGCGCTGGAGTTGCCGGTCGACGAGTTCAATACGCTCGGCGGGTTCGTCTTCGACCTGTTCGGGAAGATCCCGGTGATCTACGAAACCAAGCGGTACGGCGAGGCCGATTTCGTGATCCAAGGGATGGACGGGCGCCGCATCACGCGGGTGAAGATCGTCCTGCGCAGCGACCCGGAGGACGAATCGCAGCAGGATCGCTCCGCGTGAGCGACGGCGCGGCATCCCGTGCGCCCGCGGCATCCCGGATGCTCGGCCTGCACGACCTGGACCTGCGTGAGCGAACGGTCCTGATGCGGGTGGACTTCAACGTCCCGCTGGCCGACGGGCGGGTCGCCGACGACGCGCGTATCCGCGCTACGCTGCCGACCATCCGGGCCGTGCTGGATCAGCACGGCTCGCGGCTGGTCCTGTTGAGCCACCTGGGCCGACCGGCAGGCAGCCGCCAGGAGCGGCTGCGCATGGCGCCGGTGGCGCAGCGGCTCGGCGAGCTGCTGACGGGCCCCGTGCACGCGGCCGACGACTGCGTGGGGAATGGGGTGGAGCGGGCGGTCGCCCGGCTTCGCGCGGGCGAGGTCATGATGCTCGAGAACGTCCGCTTCCATCCGGGCGAGGAAGCCAACGACGACGGCTTCGCGACGCGTCTGGCGCGGCTCGGAGAAGTCTACGTCAACGACGCGTTCGGCGCCGCGCACCGCGCACACGCCTCGACCGTCGGGGTGCCGGACCTCATGCCGGCAGATGCGAAGGGCGCGGGACTGCTGATGCAGCGTGAGGTGGACGAACTGAGCAGCCTGCTGACGTATCCGGCCACCCCCTTCGTGCTTGCGGTGGGCGGCGCCAAGGTGTCCTCCAAGGTCGACGTCCTGCGCAGTCTCCTGGAGCAGGTCGACGCCATCCTGATCGGCGGCGGCATGGCCTATACGTTCCTCGCCGCTCAGGGCGTGACCGTCGGCGCGTCGCTCATGGAGGAGGATGCGGTCGGCACCGCCCGCGAGATCCTCGAAGCCGCTGCGTCGCGGGGCGTGCCGGTGCTCCTGCCGGCGGATCACGTGGCTGCCGCGCCGCCGATCGACGCTGGCGCGGCGGCACGCGACGCAGTTCCGGTCGCCACCCGCGACATTCCGGACGGGTTGGCCGGAGTGGACATCGGCCCGCGGACCGCGCGCGCCTTCCGTGACCGGATCGCCACCGCCGGGACCGTCCTCTGGAACGGCCCGATGGGCGTAGCCGAGATCGACCGGTTCCGGCGCGGCACGCTGGCGGTCGCCCAGGCCGTCGTCGACAGCCCCGCGCACACCGTGGTCGGCGGCGGCGACTCGGTGGCCGCCCTGCAGGCCCTTGGCATCGACGCCGGCATCGATCACGTCTCGACCGGCGGCGGCGCGTCGCTGGAACTGCTCGAAGGCCGTATCCTGCCGGGCGTGGCGGCGCTCCATGGATGACTCCGGCCGGTCCGCCGCTGGCGAACGCGGCGTGCTGATCACCGGCAACTGGAAGATGAACCTTCTGCGCGCATCCGCGCGGGAGCTGGCGGCCGCGGTGGTGCGGGAACTCGACACCGGCGGGCGCGCCCCGGCCGGCGTGCGCGTCGCGGTGGCGCCGCCGTACACGGCACTCGACGTGGTGCGCGACGCGATACGCGGATCGGGTGTGCTGCTGGCCGCACAGGACGTGGCGGCCACCGCCGAAGGGGCTTACACCGGCGAAGTGGCGGCGGCGATGCTGGCCGACGCCGGTGTGGGGCTGGTCATCGTCGGCCACTCGGAGCGTCGGCACGGCCTGGGCGACACCGACGACGTGGTGCTGGAGAAGGTTCGGCGCGCCTGCGAGGCGGGCCTGGAGGTCACCCTGTGCGTGGGCGAGACTTCAGACGAGCGCGACGCCGGGCGCGCGGAGGAGATCGTCGCGCGGCAGGTGCGTGCGGTCGTCCCGCAGGTGGACCTCGGCCGGGCGTCGCTGCAGGTGGCCTACGAGCCGGTCTGGGCCATCGGCACCGGCCGCACCGCCACCCCGGAGGATGCGCGCGCCATGCATGCCCACATCCGCGCGACGGTGGCCGCGGCAGCCGGCGCGGAGGCCGCGGCGGGGCTGATCATCCAGTACGGCGGCTCGGTGAAACCTGACAACGCCGCGGCGCTGCTTGCGCAGGACGGCGTCGACGGCCTGCTGGTCGGTGGCGCGTCGCTGGAGGCGGCTTCGTTCGCGGCGATAGTGCCCCTTTAGCGGCCCTGCCCTTATAATGGATGCGGAATGGCGCTCGCCGGAATAATCATACTGGTCGTTTTCATCATCAGCGCGGTGCTGCTGGTCCTGATCGTCCTCATCCAGGACGACCAGGGCGGCGGCATCGGCGGCATGTTCGGTGGCGGGGAGAGCTCCTCGCCGTTCGGTTCGCGGACGGGAAACGTGTTGACAAGGTTCACGTCGATCCTTGGGGCCGTGTTTCTGGTCGCCGCGTTCGCACTGGCGTGGCTGAACCGCACGCCCGACCAGGGGGCCTTTCTGGAACGGGCGCAGCAGACACTGCAGGAGGAGGAGGGCCAGTGGTGGGTGCGGCCGGCTCAGGCTCCCGCCGTGACCGATGCTCCGCAGACCGAAGGGACCGGCGACGCTTCCGGGCAGGCGGCCGCCGCCGAGGGTGAAGGTGCGGGCGGGACCGTCGGGCAGGCGGACGCCGCCGACGCGGGCGCAGGCGGCACCGGCAGCGGGGGTGCGGCGGGCCAGTGAAGGCGCTCCTGATCGTCCTGGCGGTGGCCGCCGTGGTAGTCGTCGGGTTCCTGGTCTTTCAGCACGACATGGCGGCGATCGAGGTCAAGGCCGAGCCGATCGGGCTGGGCAAGCACGTCACCAACGCCGTGCTGACCTCGTTCGTGCTGTCGGCGGCGCTGGTGATCTTCGCCTTCTTCTTCGGGCGGCGCCTCAAGGAACGGCCGAGCGGTCTGCAGAACGTGGTGGAGGGCCTCATCGAGGGCCTGGACAACCTGGTCAAGGACGCCGCCCCGAAGCGCTGGGCGGAGACGTTCTTTCCGATCGTCGCCACCATCTTCCTGTACCTGGTCGTCGTCAACATGTTCAGCCTGCTCACCCCGTTCCTGGGGGCGATCGGGCCCGCCCACTCGCATTACAAGGGCGCCGATCCCGAGGCCACGGGGTTCGCCGGCATCCCAAGCGTGCTGCTGATCGGCGGCGAGTTCGAGAGCCTGCAGCCGCTGCACCCTGACGAACACCACGACGGGCACCTCGACCGCGTGGTGATCGTGCCGTTCCTGCGCGCTCCCTCGTCCGATCTCAACCTGACCTTGGCGCTGGCCCTGATCACGGTGATCCTGACCCAGTGGTTCGGGCTGCGCGCGCACGGCGCGCGCTACCTGTCGAACTTCCTGCCCCTGGGCGGCCTGCGTCGCAAGGGCTTCACCACCTGGGCGATCGAGCTGTTCGTGGGCGTGCTGGAGGGGATCAGCGAGCTGGCGCGGATCGTCTCCTTCTCCTTCCGGCTGTTCGGCAACGTGTTCGCCGGGGAGGTGGTGCTGATCGTGATCTCCAGCCTGGTGCCGCTGGGCCTGTTGGTCGTGTTCTTCGGCCTGGAGATCTTCGTGGGCCTGATCCAGGCGATCGTCTTCTTCCTGCTGGCCCTGGTGTTCTTCTCGGTCGCCGCCGGCGAGCACGAGCACTGATCGGCGTCCACGCGGCGTCGCACAGGACCGTGGCTCGCCTGCTTGGCGGCGCGGGGCTTGTCTGGTAATTTCCGCACCTATGGAGCTCACAGCAGAGACATTCAAATTGCTGGCCGCCGCGCTGGCCATCGGCATCGGCGCGCTCGGCCCCGGCATCGGTATCGGCCTCACCGCACTCGGCGCCCTGCAGTCGCTGGGCCGCAACCCGGAGGCGCAGGGGATGATCCGTACCAACATGCTGGTCGGCATGGCCTTCGCGGAATCCGTGGCGATCTACGCCCTGGTCATCGCGCTCATCATCCTGTTCGTGCTCTAGCGATGCCCCGGTTGGATTCGTAGGCGATGGAAGCGCTCGGAGTCTCGGTGATCGGACTGGCCGCCTATGCGGCCAACTTCATCATCCTGGTCGTGCTCCTGCGGCTGTTCCTGTACAAGCCGGTGAAGGGGATGCTGGCCCGCCGCCAGCAGAGGATCGCGGACGGGCTGGAAGCGGCCGAGCGGGCCCAGAACGAAGCGGAAGGCCAGCGCGCCGCCTTCGAGCGCGAGCTGGCAGCCGCCCGAGAGGAGGCGCAGCAGGAGGCGCGCGCGGCCGCGGAAGCGACCGAACGCATGCGCGGCGAGGTGCTGCAGGCCGCCCGTGAGGAGGCGGATCAGATCAAGGCGCGCGCCCGCGAGGAAGCGGAGCGCGAGCGCGAGCAGGTGACCGAGGCCCTGCGCCGCGAGGCGGGAGAGCTGGCGTTGCTGATCGCCGGCAAGGTGGTCGCCGAGGCGGTCGATCCGGCCGCCCACCGCGCGCTCGTCGATCGCGTGCTGGTCGATATCGACAGGGCCGACACCGGTGGGAATGAGTGAATCCGGGTGAGCTCGCCGAACGGTACGCGAGCGCGTTCCTCGACACGCTGCAGTCCAACGGCGACATGGAGTTGCTGCCGCGCGTGGTCGCCATACTGAGGCGAAAGACCACAGCGCAGCGGGCGACCGTGACCAGCGCCGTGGAGCTTGACGCCGAGACCCGGCAGCGGGTCGAGGGGTCGGTCAGAGGCCGGTACGGCCCGGAGGTGCAGGTTCGCTACGAGATCGATACGGAGTTGATCGGCGGGCTCAAAATCCAAGTGGGTGACGAGGTGATCGACGGCAGCGTCGCCGCGCGACTGGGCGAGCTGGACGGCACGCTGCGACGGGCCAATTGAGCGGACGGGCGACAGTACGGACGGGCGACAGTACGGAAGCGAACAAGGGGACGGACAGAACAAGCCGATGGCGATACGAGTCGATGACATAACGCGGCAGCTTCGCCGCCAGATCGAAGGGTTCGAGCCGCCGCTGGAGCGGCGCGAGGTCGGCACGGTGATGAGCGTCGGCGACGGCATCGCCCGCATCTCCGGGTTGAGCGGCGCCATGGCGACCGAGCTCCTGGAGTTCCCGCAAGGGGTGGCCGGCATCGCCCTCAACCTGGAGCGCGACGTGGTCGGCGCGGTGATCATGGGGCCGTACGACCACATCGAGGAAGGGGACACGGTCAAGAGCACCGGTCAGATCGCGTCGGTGCCGGTCGGCGACGACCTGATCGGCCGGGTCGTCGACGCGGTCGGCACGCCCATCGACGGCAAGGGTGATCTGCACCTGGCCGAGCGCTACCCGATCGAGCGCATCGCGCCCGGCGTGATCGAGCGGGACAACGTCGATACGCCGGTGCAGACCGGCATCAAGGCGATCGACGCCATGATCCCGATCGGCCGCGGCCAGCGCGAGCTGATCATCGGCGACCGCCAGACCGGCAAGACGGCGATCGCGATCGACACGATCCTCAACCAGCGGGGCGGTGACCTGCTGTGCATCTACGTCGCCATCGGCCAGCGCCAGGGACAGATCGCGCAGGTGGTCGCGTCGCTGGCCGAGCGCGGCGCGATGGAGCACACCGTGGTGGTGGCGGCCTCGGCGGCGGAGCCGGCGCCGTTGCAGTACATCGCACCCTATGCCGGCTGCGCGATCGGCGAGTACTTCATGGAGCAGGGGCGCGACGCGCTGGTGATCTACGACGATCTCAGCAAGCACGCGTGGGCGTACCGGCAGGTGTCGCTGCTGCTGCGCCGCCCGCCCGGCCGCGAGGCCTATCCCGGCGACGTGTTCTACCTGCACTCGCGGCTGCTGGAGCGCGCGGCGCGCCTGTCGGAAGAGCGGGGCGGCGGCTCGCTGACCGCGCTGCCGATGATCGAGACGCTGGCCGGCGACGTGTCGGCCTACGTGCCGACCAACGTCATCTCCATCACCGACGGGCAGATCTACCTGGAGAACGAGCTGTTTCACGCCGGCCAGCGGCCGGCGGTCAACGCCGGACTGTCGGTCTCACGCGTGGGCGGCGATGCACAGACGAAAGCGATGAAGAAGGTCGCCGGCAGGATGCGCCTCGAGCTGGCGCAGTTCCGGTCGCTGGCGGCGTTCGCGCAGTTCGGCTCGGACCTGGACGCGACCACCCGCGACCAGTTGGAGCGGGGGCTGCGCCTGACCGAACTGCTCAAGCAGCCGCAGTACGAGCCGGTGCCGCTGGAGGAGCAGGTGATCGCCATCTACGCGCTGACCGAGGGGTTCGCCGCGCAGGTGCCGGTCACGGACATCCAGCGCTACGCGCGCGAGCTGATGGACTTCATCGGCAGTACCCATCCGGAGATCCGCGTCACCATCGGCTCCCGAGGGGAGATCACCGAGGACGTGGAGCAGGGGTTGCGGGCCGCCCTCGAGGAGTTCGGCGGGCGATTCCATGCGACTGCCCGGCCGGCGGCGGGCGGGGCCTGAACCGACGTGGCATCGGTCCGCGAGATCCGGCGCCGAATCCGTAGCGTGAGCAACATCTCCCAGGTCACGCGCGCCATGCAGATGGTGGCGGCGTCGCGCATGAGGCGCGCGCAGGAGCAGGCGCTGGCCTCGCGCGCCTACGCGGCCAAGGCGTGGGAGGTGCTGATGCACCTGTCGGCGATGGTGGGCGGCGCTCCGCACCCGCTCCTGACGGAGCCGGCAGCGAGCCGCACGGCGGCGCTGGTGATCATCACCGGTGACCGGGGTCTGGCGGGCGCCTACAACGGCAACGTGATGCGGGTGGCGACCCGCTTCATGCGGGACAGCGAGCTCCGGGTCAGCACCATCGCCGTCGGCCGCAAGGGCCGGGACCTGCTCCTGCGCGGCGGCTACGAACTGCTGGCCGAATTCGTCGACCTGCCGGCGCGGCCCACTGAAGCCGACGTGGCGCCGATCGCCGGCGTGGCGGTCGACGCGTTCCTGTCGAACGAGGTGGACCGCGTCTACGTGGCCTACAGCGACTTCATCAACGTCCTGCGACAGGAACCGGTCGTGAGGCAGCTTCTGCCGGTAGAGCCCGGCGATCCGGGCAGCCGCGTGCTCGCCGAGTTCCTGCACGGCGACCCGCCCGAGCGGACAAACCCCTACATCTACGAGCAGGGCTACGATGAGCTGGTCTCGACGATCGTGCCACGCTTCACGCGGCTGCAGCTCTACCAGGCCCTCCTGGAAAGCCTGGCCAGCGAGCACTCGGCGCGCATGGTGGCCATGCGCAACGCGACCCAGAACGCCGAGGAGCTGGTCGGCGAGCTGACCCTGTCCTACAACAAGGCACGGCAGGAAGCCATCACCACCGAGATGCTGGACATCGTCGGCGGTGCCGAGGCACTGGCCTCGTAACCGATAGAGACCGATGGAGGAGAGCATGGCAGAGGGAGCTACAGGGACCGTCACCCAGGTCATGGGCGCGGTCGTCGACGCCGAGTTCCCGTCCGGCGAGCTGCCGGAGATCCACAACGCCCTGCAGGTGCAGGCGCAGAACGGCGGCGAGCCGCTGGTGATGGAAGTGCAGCAGCACCTGAGCGACGACCAGGTCCGCTGCGTGGCGATGGACGCCACCGACGGGTTGCGTCGCGGTCAGCCGGTGGAGGACACCGGAGGCCCGATCACGACCCCGGTCGGTGAGCCGGTGCTGGGACGCATCTTCAACGTGCTGGGCCGGCCGATCGACGGCGGTTCGGCCGTCGAGCAGGCGGAGCGGCTCCCCATCCACCGGCCCCCGCCGCGCTTCAGCGAGCAGGTGACCGAGCGGGTGGTCTTCGAGACCGGCATCAAGGTGATCGATCTCATCGCGCCGTTCACCCGCGGCGGCAAGATCGGCGTGATCGGCGGCGCCGGCGTGGGCAAGACCGTCATCATCCAGGAGCTGATCTCGTCGCTGGCGCGCGAGCATGGCGGCTACTCCGTGTTCGCGGGCGTCGGCGAGCGCACCCGCGAAGGCACGCAGCTCTACAAGGAGATGGAGGAGGCGGGCGTCCTGGACAAGCTGGCCATGGTGTTCGGGCAGATGAACGAGCCGCCCGGCGTGCGCCTGCGCGTCGCCCTGACCGGGCTGACGATGGCCGAGCACTTCCGGGACCGCGGCGGCGACGTGCTGCTGTTCATCGACAACATCTTCCGCTTCGTCATGAGCGGAGCGGAGGTATCGGCGCTGCTCGGCCGCATGCCGAGCGCGGTGGGCTATCAGCCCACGCTGGGCACGGAGATGGGCGAGCTGCAGGAACGGATCACCTCGACCACGAAGGGGTCGATCACCAGCATGCAGGCGGTCTACGTGCCGGCCGACGACTACACGGATCCGGCGCCGGTGACCACCTTCGCCCACCTGGATGCGACCATCGCCCTGGAGCGCTCGATCGCCGAGATGGGCATCTACCCGGCGGTCGATCCGCTGGCGTCGACGAGCCGTGCCCTGGAGCCGCTCGTGGTGGGCGAAGAGCACTACCAGGTGGCGCGCGGGGTCCAGCAGGTGCTGCAGCGCTACAACGAGCTGCAGGACATCATCGCCATCCTGGGCGTGGACGAGCTGGCGGAGGACGACAAGCTGGTGGTGGCGCGGGCTCGCAAGATGCAGCGCTTCTTCTCGCAGCCGATGTTCGTGGCCGAGCAGTTCACCGGCCAGCCCGGCAGCTACGTGCAGGTGGCCGACACCGTCGCCGGTTTCAAGCGGCTCCTGGCGGGGGAGCTGGACGCCATCGCCGAGCAGCACTTCTACATGGCCGGTACGGTCGACGACGTGATCGAGCGGTCGAAACAGGCCGAGTCTCACCCGGAGAGGGCGGCCTGACGTGCCGATGCGGCTGGAGGTCATCACCACCGAGCGCCATGCGTTCGACGAGCAGGTTGAGATGGTCATCGCTCCCGGCGCCTCGGGCGTCCTGGGCATCCTGCCCAACCACGCGCCGCTGATGTCGGCGCTCAAGCCGGGAGCACTCGAGGTGAGGATGGCCGGTCAGGAGCCCCGCTTCATCGCCGTCGGCGGAGGCTTCATGGAAGTGCAGCCCGACCATGTCGTGGTGTTGGCGGACAGCGCCGAGCACGGCCACGAGATCGACCTGGAGCGCGCCCGCGAGGCGCGACGCGCCGCACACGAGCACATGGAGCGCGAGCGTGCAGGCGACCGTGCGGCGTTCGAGGAAGCCCTGCACGCCTTGCTGCATTCGGAGGCGCGGTTGCATGCCGCCGAAACCCATCATCGGCGGTCGGCATCCGGCGCGCCTCCCCGCGCCTGACCGGCAAGAGGCGGTTCGAATACTACGGGAGCGTGAAGATCGCGGCCTGCAAGCCGGCCGTAGCCTCCTGGCGCTCGCCCGACCGCCGCTCGACGATGACCAGGAGCTCCTTGAGATGGGCCGCCGAGAATCCCTGCGGGCTTGCTGGATCGACCAGCACCGACTTGCGGTATGTGCCCTGCTGACCCGGTTCGTCTGCGGGATGGATGAGAGCTATCCGGTGACGTCCGCCAGGCTCATCGTCCGAGTCATCGATCACGAACTCGTCGATCACGAAGCTGAACCCAGCCGGGCGCGGGAGGAAATACAGAGACGTGGTGCCGATCGCCAGCGTGACGGCGGTCGTCGGGCCCAGTCCGTCGTCGGCCACGGGCGCAAACAGCACCTCGCTCGACGATGGCAGGTGCCACAGAACGTACGGGATCCCGTCGGCGCACCCGGCGAAGTGCGCGCCGACACCGTCAAGGAGTGGCTGGTACGATCCGTCACCGCGGTGCCGGACCAGCGAGGCGCCGGCCGCAGGCGCGACGAATGACGCGCTGCCCGCGCACGGGACCGGCCAGACGAGGCGCGGGTGATCGGCCATCCCCTCCGGCCGGTGTCTGCCCGAGCCCGAGACCGCGGACAGCTCGACCACCGCCGGACCGTGCGGGGTTGCCGTGACCAGCAGCAGATCGCCCGAATCCTGCGGCATCAGCGCGCGCGGCGTGCCCTCGAACACCGGGGAAGTCACCCACCAGCCGTCCTCGTCCGCGTCCCGATGGACCCACTTCGGGATCAGCGCATCGGGTTGGTGCTGATCCAGGTAGATCACGTGCTGCCGGCCGACGTGCACGGCGTAGGCATGCACCCCGAACGCGGTGAGATCGGACGGGTAGATGCCGACCGCATCGATGGTCTCCAGGGTGAGCCGGTTGCGGCGGGGATCGAGCCGCGCGAGCTGCAGCGTCAGCGTGTCCAGGCTCGCGAACAGCACGTGCAGTTCGTCGTCCACCGTCGCGAGCGTCAGCGGCGCCGCCACCTGGTCCTCGCTCAGCACTGCGATGTGGCGCGGCGTGAGCCCCGCCGGCTCCTGCCGGCAGGCCGCAGCGAGCGCCGCCACGGCGATGAGCGCGAGCACGCGACCGTGGCGGACGCCGAGGTGGCGGACGCCGAGGGGGCGTAGCCGAACGGCGTCATGGTGCGGCACACTGCCGGTATGCGCGTGGGGGTAGTCTTCTTCGCTGACCGTAACCGGCAGAGCCTGCTGGCGCTGGCTCGGGCCCTTGGAGCGGGTCTGGAGTCGCAGGGCCATCAGGTTGAGGTCGTCGACGGCACGCGCGACGTCAACACGAAGCTGACTTCCCACCAGTACGCCATCGTGGGGACCGAATCGCTGTCGATCACCGGCAAGATACCGGCCCGCGTGGCGCCGTTCCTGGCCGGCGCCGGGCTGATACAGGGGAAGCGGTGCTATGCGTTCGTGGCCAAGTCCTTTCTCGGCTCCAATCGCGCCCTGATAAAGCTGATGCGCGCCATGGAGCACGAGGGCATGTACCTGAAGAACTCCGGCGTGCTGAAGTCTCCGGAGGAGGCGCGGGCGATCGGCGCCAATCTGCGCGTCGGTTGAGCGGACGCGCGGAAGCTACTCCTTCCAGGGGAAGATCATCCCGCGCAGCGTGCGCACGCCCACCTGCTCGCGATCCTCGGCCAACAGCGCGTCCCACGGTATCCGAACCCGGCGGCGCCGCCGTCCGGCATCGCTGCCGCCGGCCTGCTCGACCTGACCGGCATCCTCGCCTTCCTGATCGGCGCTGGCCTGCTGCCGCGTCTCCAGGAAGTCGTACTTGTACATGCGCAGCTTGAAGGCGACTGTCAGCAACAGCACCGCGCTGGCCGGTCCCGGCAGCAGCAGCATCGGCGATCCGAACGCCAGCAGCCGGGTGGGCGCCCCCAGGAACAGCAGCAGGAACAGTCCGAGCAGGTACGGAGCCGACACGTTCAGCGCGATGAACAGCCCAACGGTGTACCCGGTATTGTCGAACAGCACCGTGAAGCACTTGCGGAGCGTCTTGCCGAACGGATCGCCCATCCGCGTGATGAGCGGGAAGAACGACTGCAGTGACAGCAACCAGAACACCGCCGCCCAGCCCAGAAGTCCGAGCGCGACCAGGCCGAGGGTCGACTGGGTGTAGACGGGCACGGCGATCACCAGCAGGAAGAGAAACACCGCTGCGTTGATGACCACCAGCAGCACGGCCGGCAGCCAGCGGGCGCGGATGGCGTCCAGGAAGATCCTCCATTCCGGGGTCTTGTAGTCGGCGAGATCGCTCGCGATCGCCGCGGTGCCCATGGTGAACACCGAGAGCGCGGCCGAGCCCAGTACGAGGACGGCGAAGTAGGCGAGCTGGGCTTGCGGCACGGCGCTCAGCAGAAAGCCGGTTCCACTGATGATCAGCACGTATCCGAGGTTCAGAGCGAAGATGCGGAACAGGTTGTCCCACATGTCGAAGAACGCCTTCTTGATCAGAAACGGGAACATGCGCGGGGACTCAGTGTACCCGTCGATGGGCGGCAGCTCAATTTGACCGCCGGACGGCCGGCGGCTACCCTGAGCGCGGAGTGACGGGTGAGTGCAGCGAACCACACCCGAAGGGTGGAGGACTACTACCGGCTCCTGGGTGCCGATCCGGAGGACTCACAGGAGCGGATCAAGCGCTGCTTCCGCCAGCGCGCCAAGGAGCTGCATCCCGACCTCACGGTGCTCGCCGAGGATCAGGCGGAGTCGCGCATGCGACGGTTGCTCGATGCGTACCGCGTTCTCGGCGACCCGGAACGGCGCCGCGACTACGATCGGCTGTACGGCCACGCGCTGCGTCGGCGCCGCTTCGATTACCGGTCGTTCCTGCGCGCCCGCGCCGATCCGGTGAGTCTGGCCAAGCTGGTGCTGTACGACCTGATGCGCTCACGCGACCGGGAGGCGCTTGCCACATTCGGTCAGCTCGAAGAGCACATCGAATCCGATCTGGCGGCGCTGCTCGACTATGACGACTTCATGGACTGCGCATACCTGCTGGCCGAGGCGTTGGAGCGTGACGGCGCATACGGCAAGGCGTGCGAGTACTACATGCGCGTCTACCACGCAGAGGCAAGCCGTCCCTACTTCCGCCACTTCATCGCGGAGGTGGTTGAGCGCCTGCGGGAAGTGGCGTGCGTCAAGATGGCCGGGACCGCGGCGACGGCGGACTCCGTGCGCTGGATCGAGGAGTTGATCCGCCTCAACCTGTCCGACCGGGAGTCGGCGTTCTTCTGCAAGCGCATCGCCGAGATCTACTCCGAGGTAGGGGACCTGGAGGCGGCGCGGCGCTACCTGGAGCGGGCGCTGAGTCTGGACGAGCGGATTGCCGGCGTGAAGAAGCTCAAGGAGCGGGTCGGCCTGCGCGAACCGGTCATGCAGGCATTACCGGCAGCCAAGTAGTATTCTGAAGGCGAGGGAGTATCCTGAAAGGTATGAGGCAACTGTTCATACGGCACGGCGCTCAGACGGCGCGGGGACGAAGGCTTGGGGCCGTGGCCCTGGCCGCGGCCGGCATAGCGTTGATGAGCGCCGCGGCGGCTTGGCCGCAGTCGATCGCCAGAACGGTGGCCACCCTGGATCTGCACAAGCCGCAGATCATCTCCTCGCCTCAGTTTACGGCGTACGCCAGCATGGTGGCGCGCCAGAACGGGCTTGATGCGCTGAATTCGGCACAGTGCAGGACGGTGCTCGACGCGCTCATCGACGAGCTCCTCATCGAGCAGGAGGCCGCCGAACGGCGCCTGATCCCCACGGAAGCCGAAATCGACCAACAGGTGGTCGCGCGGCGCAGGCAGGTTGAACAGCAGCTTGGCGTCGATCAGCCGTATACGGATGAGGCGTGGCGGGCGGTCATCCAGCAGCGTATGGGCCTGACCCCGGAAGAGTATCGGGACCGACTCACCGCGATCACCATCACGGAGCGCCTGGCGGCGCAGATGCATCCGGGCCGGCTGGAGGCGGTCGAGCTTCCGTCGGAGGCACAGATCGCCGAGTTCTACGACATGAACGTCCATCAATTCGTTCAACCGAAGATGGCGCTGGTGCTCCACATCCACTTCAGAACCCAGGGTCTGGACGAGGCCGCCGCAAAACGGGCACGGGAGCGCGCGGAGGAGGCGCTGACGGAGTTGCGCGACGGCGCTTCGTTCGACGAACTGGTGGTGAAGTACTCCGACGATGGGAACTCCCGCTACAGCGGCGGCGAGCTCGGCAGTCGCTACCTTCGCCGGGACGATCCCAACGGACTGGAAACCCTGGGCGCGGAGTTTCTGGACACCGTGTTCTCCCTGGAGGTCGGAGAGACCAGCGAGGTGGTGGTGTCCCACGTCGGCCTCCACATCCTCAGGGTTGCCGACCTCATCGACGCCCGCCTGCTCACCCTGGACGACCCGGTGACGCCGCGCTCCTCGCAGACGGTGCGCGGACAGATCACCGCTTTGCTTGCGACCAACCGTCAGGTGAGCACGTCACAGCAGGTGGTCCAGGAAGTCATCACGGAACTGCGTGATCGGGCTGATGTCGACGTCGTCACCGACAACCTCGAAGCCATCTGCTCGGCATAGCACCCCATCAAACTGATGTCGACGGGTCAAGTAGCACGGCACCCCCCAAACTACAGTTTGATGGGGTACTAGCAGTTCCTGAGCAAGCCGTCGTGCGTGATGCGAGCGGCCGCCGCAGTGCCCGCGTGCTCGCGGTGCAGTCCCTGTACCGGTACGACCTGTGCGGGGGCTCGGTCGCCGACATCGTGGACCTGTCGTGGATGGACGCCGTGCAGCGCGACTCCCTGAGTGACGAAGCCTGCGCCTTTGCCAGGCTGCTGGTCGCCGGCAGCATCGAGAACCTGCAGGCCGTCGACGGCTGCATCGACCGGCAGCTCGAGCATTGGGACCTGGAACGCCTCTCCCGAGTCGACCTGGCGATTCTGCGGATGAGCGTGTACTGCCTGATGCATCAGCGGGATGTCCCCCCGTCCGTGGTCATCAACGAGGCGGTGGAGATCGCCAAGCGGTACGGCACCGACGACTCGTACCGATTCGTCAACGGCGTGCTGGACGGTGTTCGGAAGCGGGTGGCGTGAGCACGTTCGAGAAGGCGTGATGAGCGCACGAGGCCGCCGCCGCCGCTCCTCATCGGGGCCCGGCGGCTCTCCCCGGTTTCCCGGCCGCCCGCGCCGCGCGTCGGACGCCGACGCGCCCGCGATGACCCGGCTGAAGAGCGAAGCCGATCTGCAGGGCATTCGCGAGTCGGCGCGCATCCTCTCGGAGACGCTGCGGCTCGTCGCCGAGCGGGTCGAGCCCGGAGTCACCACGGCCGAGCTCGACGACATCGCCCGGTCACACATCGAGGAGAGAGGAGCCCGGCCGGCGTTTCTGGGCTACCTGGACTATCCGGCGACGCTGTGCGTGTCCATCAACGAGGAGGTGATCCACGGCATCCCCGGCCGGCGGAGGCTGGCAGCGGGCGACATCGTCGGCATCGACTGCGGGGTGGACCGCTCCGGCTGCTTCAGTGACGCCGCACTGACGCTGCCGGTCGGGAGCGTTGCACCGGGCACCGCGTCGCTGCTGGACGTGACGCGCGAGTGCCTTCAGCAGGCGGTCGCCGCGGCCGTCCCGGGCAACCGCCTGCGCGATGTCGCCAACGCCGTCTACCGGTACGCGAGCGCCCGTGGATACGGCGTCGTGCGGCAGTTCTGTGGCCACGGCGTCGGCTTCTCCCCGCACGAGGATCCGCAGGTGCCCAATTACCCGTCCCCGGGGAGCAACCCCCGCATCAAGCCCGGCATGGTGTTGGCGATCGAACCGATGATCACCGAGGGCACCTGGGAGGTCGAAGTGCTGGACGACGGATGGACCGTTGTCACCGCCGATCGCAAGCGTGCCGCGCACTTCGAGCACACCGTGGCGATTCTTGCCGACCGCGCCGAGGTGCTGACCATGCACCCGTGAGTTGCGGATGCCGTCCTCGGAGGCTGAGCACGCTGAGGAGTCTGCCGGGCGCGGCCCTGCTGCTGGCGGCGGCGAATCTCGGTGCGCAGGACGCCGCGGCCGCGCCGACCGCCGACGCGGCGAGCCCGGCATCGGCCGTGCTGATCGACCTGCAGCAGGCGGTGCGCCATGTGGCCGAATCGGTCACGCCGTCGGTGGTGAAGCTGGACACCGTGGCCGCAGGCCGGGACCGCGACTCCCGCCCGAGCCTCATGCCGGTGCCCGGGGTCGGATCCGGGGTGCTGGTGCGCCGTGACGGCGACCGGCACTTCATCCTTACCAACTACCACGTGGTGAGGTCCGCCGAGCGGATCGTGGTGACGCTCAGCGACGAACGCAGCTTTCCGGGGGAGGTCGTGGGCGCCGACCCCCGCATGGACTTGGCGATGGTGGCCGTGAGGGCGCCGGACGTGCTGCCGCTCGCCGTTCTGGGCGACTCCGACACGCTGCGAGCGGGCGATCTGGTGCTTGCCGTCGGCAGTCCGTTCGGCCTCGACGCCACGCTTACGCTCGGCATCGTCAGCGCGGTCGGCCGTTCCGGCGGTGAAGTCAACAACATCAGCACCTTCATCCAGACCGACGCCAACATGAACCCGGGCAGCTCGGGTGGCGCGCTGGTGGACATCACCGGCCGCGTGGTAGGCATCAACACTTGGATCCAGGCACAGGGCAGCCGTTGGGCGGGGGTCGGGTTCGCCTTGCCGATCAACAATGCCAAGCGCGTCATCGACCCGTTGATCGAGGACGGAAGCGTCAGCTACGCATGGCTCGGCGTGGTGCTCGCCGGCCCGGACATCGTCGAATACCTGACGCCCGGGGGCTCGGGCGCCGTCCTCTTCGACCTCTACGACGGCGAGCCGGCCCAGCGCGCGGGACTGCGCCCCGGTGACGTGGTGCTGGAAGTCGCCGGACAGGAGGTCGCCGACAGCGACGATCTGATCAGCGCCATCGTCGCGCTGGAACCCGGGCAGCCTGCGCGGTTCCGGCTGATACGCGACGGTATCGAGCGGGCTGTCGTGGTGTGGCCGGGAGCGGAGGAGCCGCAGCCGGGAACGGTCTGGCCCGGCGTGCGGGTCCAGTCGCTGCAGGTCCTGACCGAACAGGCTCGGGCGGCGCTGCCGGAAGCGGGCGCGTTCGTGTCCAGGGTGATCTCCGGCAGTTCCGCCATGGAGTCCGGGCTGCGGCCCCAGGACGTGATCGTCCGTATCGACGGCGCGGAGATCCGCGGCCTGCGTGACTTCTACCGGCTGATCAACGCCAGGCAGGAGGGCTCGTTCGACATGCGCGTGGTGCGCGACGGCCGAGAGGTGACCGTGCGCGTGAATCGCTGAGGGTACGGCCTGTCTTCCAGGCGGCGGGAGACGGCTACTCCAACTGCCAACGTTCCGGCAGTTCGCCGGCCTTCAACGACGCGGACCACAGGCCGTCGCTGGCCGTGAGCGCGAACACCGTGCCGGCGTCGACGGGGTCCACCCAGAATCGCAGGATCGACGCGTGGTAGATCGCCTCGGTGGTGAGCGCCAGCCGCGCCACCGCGAGGTCGCCGTCCAGGGATGCCGTGTAGTAGCCATGGCCGTCGGTGCCGATGAGCGCCGTGCCGCCCACGGCGATCGCGCCCCACAGGGGCACGGCCTGGTCCTCCACCCTGATCTCTTCCGTGTCGGGCCAGGTCCCGCCCCCGTCCCGGGAGCGCCACACCGTCCCCGTGCTGCCGGTCAGTACCAGGGTGCTCATGCCGTCATGGATCACGCCGCGGAACGTCTCGGAACCCTCCGGCGACGGCGCCGTGTCGGGTTTCCGCAGGCCGCCGCCGAGCGTCCCGGCGTAGAGATCGCCGCCGGACACGGCCCAGTAGGTGCCGTCGCCGTCGGTGGCCACCGCTGCGACCGGATGGCTGAGGCCGTCGAGCTCGACGTGGAACATGGGTGCTTCGGCCGATCGACGGGTAGCGCTCAGAAGCCGGTAGGTGCGGTTCTCGCCTCTCGACTCTGCGATGACCGCGAACAACACCGACTCATCGCCGGGCGTGAACAGGCCGATCACCTCACGGCCGCTTACCGCGGAGTCCGTGACCGCTTGCCAGGATACCGAGCCGGCCGTGATCCGGTTGCCGGTCGCCTGGAGCAGAGCGAAGCGCTCCTCATCCACGAACAGGGCTCCGGTCAGCAGCGACGGTCCTCCTGCGTCAGGCCGCCACCGGACCAGCGGCTGCATCACGGCGGACCTGCTCCGGCCGTCGAACGTGACGGCCATGGAGGCCCACTCGCCCGGGGCCCGCGTGTCCGTGCCGACCGTACGTGACCACAGCTTGCCGGCGGCGACCAGGTAGCGGTCGTCCCAGCGCGCGACGCCGCCGATTGTGAGGTCGTTGGCCAGGTTCCGGTCGATGGTGGGCTGCTGGTGAGCCAGGTGATGGAAGATCCCGGTGACGGTCTCCTGGCATCCGGACAGGACAAGCACCAGCGCCGCCGCCGCAGCTCCGGCCAGCGCGTGCCGTACGGTCATCCCTTTCACCGTCGATCGATGCCCTGTCGCTGCCAGACGTGCCATCCGGATCAGAAGTGCCATCCGCGGATCAGAAGTGGTAGACGATCTGCGGGGAGATATCCAGGAACGCGGCCAGGCCCGGACCCGAGCCCGCGCTCGCCGTGCCCCAGAGCGGCTCGAACATCAGCCAGACGCTGGCCGATCCCCCGAAGGACCAGTTTCGATCGTACCGGTAGAAGACCGCCGCGCCCGGACGAAGAACCAGGTTCACGTTGAACAGATCGGCCAGCTTCATGAACCCGACGCCGGCATTCACGAAGACCGGCAAGTCGAACTGTCCCAGGCCGAGCAGGTCCGAGCTGAACTGGTAGCCCAGGCGGCCGGTGACGGGAACCATCAGCAGCGGCTCCCCGTGCCGGTCGATCGCGAACATGCCGCCGACCTCGGCTCCGACCGTCAGGCGCGGCCCGAGGAATGCGTTCCAGTTCAGTGACAGCTTGCCCCCCGGCGTCAGGTTGGTGCCGGTGATACCGGAGCCGTCGACATCGTCGGTCGGCAGATACGTGAACAGCGGCAACACCAAGCTGGCGCCCAGCGCCAGCATCTGGTCGCCCAGGACGTAGGAGTCGCCCCTGGCGGCGGGAACGGCGGCCGGCTGTGACACGTCCTGAGCCACGGCGTGGCCGATGGCGAGCACGAGGGTGACCGTCGCAACGAGGAACCGTTTCAAGACTGGATCCGCAGTATATCGTGAGCGATGGGCAAACATCCAGTAACCGCATTGCCTCATCAAAAATCCACACGAACGAAAACCGGTGCCTCATCGAAAGA
>JAPPKD010000350.1 GCA_028820215.1 Spirochaetaceae bacterium
TCGCACCCGCTAGGGAATGACGCCTTCTCACGGCGCACCGAATAACCCGGGCTGATAGGTGACAGTCGACATCAGCACCGCGATGCGGGAGGTGCGGCGGCCGCGCCGCGGGCGGACCACGAACGGCACATGCTCCTCGTGGCGCCCGTCCGGGGTGGTCAGCCACGCCGCGTAGACGCCGCTCGGCAGATCGTCCGGGACCTGCAGGGCGAAGTCCTCCGCCCAGCCGGCATCCTCCAGATCGTCGCGGTGGAAGTGGATGGCGCCGTATTGGTCCGGGGCGAGCCGGAAGCAGGTCTCCTCGCCGCGGAAGTTGTGGCCCGTCACCGCGCGTGCCGGCAGGTTGACCACGCGTCCGTGCCGGCCGTTGCCCGACACGTCGCGCGCCAGGGCGGTGTCGACGTCGCGCGAGAAGTCCCACGCGCCGGCCAGCTCGCTAGCCTCGGCGAGCGCGGCGAGGTCGTCGGGGCGGTCGGCCCACGCCCGCAGCCGCTCCCCGGTCACCGTCCCGGCCAGCAGCCGCGGGCGGTCGATGCGGCCGTCGAAGTGGTGGGCGTGACCGCCGGCCGCATCGCGCGCTCCGGCGAGCATCAGCGCGGCGCCCGGAGCCGGCAGGATGGAGCCCGCCGCGAACGCCACCTCGGCCGGCGGATCGTCGGGCCAGGCACGTACCGGCCGGCGCCACGCGGTCCCGGTTGCGTCCGCCCCGTCCTCCCGGATTCTCATCGACAGGGCCAGCAGGTACCACGCCCACCGCCTCATCGGACCCAGCCGGGCGACCACCTGACCCGCGCCCATGACCTGCAGGTCGCCCTCGGCGGAAAGCGCGAGCGCCCACCCGGTGCCGTCCACCGGCGTGCCCTGGCCGGCGATCACCTGCGGCGTCCCGGCCGGCGGATTGGTCGCCTGCACGAAGGCGCAGAAGCTCACCTCCCGGCTCAGATCGACGCCGTCCAGCGCGACGTCGACGCAGGAGCCGCTACAGATCGTCTCGCGCTTGCCCGGCCTGTGGCCGTCGATCGCGGACGGCACCACGCGCTGCTTGAAACCGGGGCCGCCGGGGTTGGTGTCGCCGTGGATGAGCCGGACCAGCCGCACGTCGTAGGCGGGCTGCTCACAGCTCACCATGAACCGGATGCGCTCTCCGGGAGCGGCGCCGGGCCGGTCGCTGTAGCCGACCAGCGTCATCGTCGCCGGGCGCCGCCGGCCGCTTCGGCCAGCGCGCGCAGGAAGCCGGCCGCGCTCTCGCAGTCGCGAGACGGATGCACGGAGAGCCGGATGAAGGGCATGCCGCGCAACTCCCCGTACCCCTGCCCCCAACCGCCGGCGGCCATCCGCCGATGCACGTCGGCCAGGTCGATGGTCCGCGACGTGAACGCGATCACCGACACCGCGGGCGCGGCCAGCAGCCTGAAGTCCTCGATCCTGCCGATGCCGTCGGCCAGCATGCTCACGAGGTCGATCAGGTGGGCGGTCGACCGGCGGTAGCCGGCGCGTCCCAGGTGCTTCATCACCGCCCAGGCGCCGGCCGCGCGGCTGCCCGGCTTCGTCGACGACGTGGTGTGGATCAGCGTCGACTCGGTCGGGATGGCGTCGAACAGCGACGGGTCGCGGACGATGAAGAAGCCGGTGGAGATCGGCATCAGGCCCAGCTTGTGGCCGTCGGTCATCATCGACGTGACCCCCGGCAGCGCGAAGTCGAACGGCTCGACGGGGTGGCCGAGCTCGCGCTTGAACGGCAGCATGAAGCCACCGAAGGCGGCGTCCACGTGCAGCCACAGGCCCTTGCGCTGCGCGAGATCGGCGAACGCCTCCACCGGTTCGATGGTGCCGAAGCCGCCCGCCGGCGCCGAGCAGACCAGTCCGACGGTGCGCGGCGTGATCGCCCGCTCGACGTCCTCGATGCACGGCACGAAGCTCTGCCGGTCCACGTCGACCTCGACCAGCTCGATCCCCATCAGCTCCGCTCCCATCCGGAAGCTGAAGTGCATGGTGACCGGCGCCACGATCTGCGGCCGTGCCTGTCCGCCGTGCGCCCGCGCCAGCCGCATCGACGCCAGGTTCGATTCCGTGCCGCCGGTGGTGATGAAACCCGCCGCCGCAGGCTCACCGAGCAGCGACGCCACCATGCGCACCGCCTCGCGATCGAGCGCCACCGTGCCGGGCTGCTGATCGGCCGCCCACTCGACGAAGTACGTGCTGCGCATCAGCTCGTCGAGCTGATGCGTGATCGGGTGCGGGACGCCCGAGTAGGAGTTGCCGAAGTCGCGGTCGACGGCGTAGGGGTTGCGGCCGAGCCGCTCGCGGATGCCACCGACTACTTCGGCCTCCCCGGCTCCCTCGTCGGGGAACGGCGTCACCGGAGCGGTGACGACCGGCGTCCTGCCGGCCGGCTTGTCGAACTCAACGGTGGCCATGGCTGTCGCCAAGTTTACCGCAAGCGAATCCGTCGTACGGTTCCAACGCAGCACACTAAGCTGCAGCGCCATGTCCAACGCACAAAACTCACGTCGTCGGTTCCCGGAAGCCCCTGCCGACAGCGGTCACCATTCCTCACAACCTTACCATCCATAATAGCTCTTCAGAGCCTCCATCAGAACCTTGGATGCGGTTTCAACGCTAACCTTCCAGATACCAGTAGCTGCTTTGGAGATCATACTGCCTACCCATCCTCCGACCTTCGGACCAAGCTCGCCCTTCGGCGCTCGTCGCTCTGACGAGATCGCATCTCTCAGTTCTCCGAGATCATTCTCACTGATCCCGGAATATTCGCGCTGGGGATGGAAAGTTGGCTGAACTGAGGCTCGGAGGCGGTTCGAGGGTCGGATCAGCAACCGGCGGGGACGGAGGTTGCTGCTCGTGATCCAGGGAGGCTCGATGGGCGATCCGTGGGGCGCAACTGGCCGCCTCGGACGGTGTGCGAGGCGTGCCGGGAGATGAGCCGGACCCAGCACGCCCCGTAGGAGGACGCCGGCGAGCGGATCGGAGTGCCGGGCTGCGGATCAGCCCGGCGCCCAGTCGAGCGCGCCGAGCTTGCCCCACAGCCGCAGCCAATCGGCGGCCGCGTCCTGGGCGATGACGAACGTCAGCCTGCGCCCGTGGCGGACCACGCGGCTGG
>JAPPKD010000369.1:0-25164 GCA_028820215.1 Spirochaetaceae bacterium
TGCTCGGCGCACTCCGCACCTCCTGGCGAAAGCCCATGCCGGGCGCAGCAACAAGCAAACCGGCGTCCCCAGCCGGTTCTCGCAGCGGATCACTCCGCCTGCTTCCAGCGCTGTCTCAGCCGTTCGTCCCTGCGAGCCAGTGGTCTGTCGCGCCACGTCAGCTCGGCGGCTTCAGCGCCAGATCGAGCGTCGCGGTCCCGCCCTCCGTGACGGTCACCTCGTGGGTCGACGCGCCCAGCAGCTCGTGCCAGACCTCGACCTGGTAGGTGCCGGCCGGCAGATTCGGGATGCTGAACGTGCCGTCCGGGGCGGTGACCGCCGCGTACGGGTGATCGAGCACGACACCGAAGGCGTTCATCCACGGGTGCACGTCGCACTTGATGGCGAACGGCTCGGCCTCCACCTTGTCGAACACCTGCTCGAGCTCGGTCTGGAACTTCGGCATGGCCTGGTTGAATTCCTGGTTGACCTTGCCGAACACGTGAACGTTGTGGAGCGTGCCGTCGGGATTGAGGATCTTGACCGTCTGGCCCACCCGCGCGATCAGGATGTGCGGATCGTAGATGCAGCCCGACTGGGTGAAGATCACCTCCGACTCGGCGGCGGGGAACTCCATGTCCGGGAGCCCGGACCTGACCTGGATCAGGACGTTGGCGAGTCCCTTCGTCGTATCGTCGAGCAGGAACGCCTGCTCGGTCTTGGGATCCTCGGCGTTCTTTTCGGCGCAGACCGGGTCCGCCTCCATGTTGAGCACTGCCGGCTTGCGCCTGACTACGCCCTCGAACGTGATCCTGCCGCGAATTGCTGCGTTGAGTGCGGTCGGTGCCGCCCCGGCTCCCTTCCGCTGGTCCCTCTCGGGTTCCATGTGCAGGTCACGCGCCACACGGAACCCTACCGAGTCATGAGACAAGTAGGTCTTGTAAGAAGCGCGATTGGCCGATCTGAGATTCCCCGCTCTGTCCGTATAGCTGCCACCTCGCAAGATCCTGAGGTCATCGGTATCCGAATCGCTGCTGGCTTGACAGTCTTCTGTCCATGCAGTCCCGTTAGTCGGCGCTCCGATGTAGTTGTGATGATAGCAATCCTCGGTCCATTCCCAAACATTACCATGCATATCAAATACCCCGAACGAATTGGGATTGTACATGCCTACCGGCTGAGCTCGATTGTAGAACACCCCGCTATCGAACACACCGTCTCCATCGGTGTCGATTCTCCCATCGAAGTTCGCCTGCGTGCTCAATATGGTTTCCCCCGTATGCCATGGCGCAATTGTGCCAGATCGTGCAACGTACTCCCACTCAGCCGACGAGAGTAGGCGGTACTGCCGTCCTGCTCTTTCCGATACCCACTCTATGAAGAGCTGCGCATCGTGCCAGCTCACACTCGCAACAGGATAGGGCGACTCACCTATCAGATCCAGACCTTGCCTCTTCAAGAAATCGGGCAACAGGAAAAGAAGACCGAGCACTGTATCCGAGTCCTCGTCTTCAAACAGGTCGTCGAGCCACTGGCCGAACGCAACAACTGCTTCGGTACGAACGTCAGCACGACACCCTCCAGTAGTTGCGCACCAGTTCCACTCTCGTACCGTGACTTCAAAGACGCCGACGGCAAAGGGACGGGGTAGCGATACTTCGTACGATCCGCCCATTGCGAACGAACCAGCGGGTATTACTACCATCTCCGGACAAATGTCGCAGTCTTTGAACCTCCGTCCTGGTTCAGTATCGTCGGCTTCTTGTTGAAGCGTTTGACCCCACAATGACGTGACGCTAACGATGTATAGGAGGATCAATAGGCGCTCAGTTCTCATTTTCTCTACCCCATGCTGTGCCTTGCCAAGGTTAGACTGTTGACCACGCCAATCGGTGTGGTCAACACCTCGGCCTGCTCTTCACTGCTCTTCACTGCTCTTCACTGCTCTTCCAACACGCAATGGCCGTATGCCCATCAGGCTCAGCCCTCGGCGCTCATCAGTCGTAGTGTTGGCAGCCCGAGGGAGATGCACCACGCGCTCGGTCCGTGCGAACATCGGAGGCGTGGCAGGAGCCGCCGTTCCCATTCGGGCGATCACCTCAGATCCGGGTCGGCACTGGTTCGGCTACTACGACAAGCTGCAGTTCGACCCCACCAGCCGCTACGCGCTGGGCATGCGGGTGGACTTCGAGGGCCGCCAGCCGCGGCCGGACGACAGCATCGCGGTGGGCGTCATCGACCTACAGGCAGGCGACGCCTGGCGGGAGGTCGGCCGCACACGGGCATGGTGTTGGCAGCAGGGCTGCATGCTGCAGTGGATACCCGGCTCGGAGCGCAGGATCATCTGGAACGACCGCGAAGGAGACCGATTCGTCTCGCGCATCCTGGACCTGGACTCCGGCGCGTCGCGCACGCTGCCGGCGGCGATCTACGCCGTCTCCCCCGACGGCCACACCGCCATCGGCACCGACTTCCGCCGCCTGAATGACATGCGGCCCGGCTACGGCTACGCCGGCGTCCCCGATCCCAATCGCGAGGTGCCCGCCCCCGAGGACGCCGGCATCTACACGCTCGACCTGACGGCGCGCGGAGCGGAGCCGGAGCTCGTAATCCCCATCGCCGAAGTGGCCGCCCTGCCGTACCCGCACGGCGACATCGGCTCGGCCAAGCACTACTTCAACCACCTGCTGTTCAACACCGACGGATCGCGCTTCATCTTCCTGCACCGCTGGCGGTGGGGCGACGGCAGAAGGACGAGGATGCTCACCGCCGCCCGCGATGGATCCGACCTGCACGTCGTCGACGACTACGGCAGGATGTCGCACTTCATCTGGCGCGATCGAGAGACCATCCTGGGCTGGTCCTGGCGACCGAGCGCCGAAGCGGCGTTCTACCTCCACCGCGACCAGAGCGACGAGGTGAGCGTCATCGGCCCGGGCACCTTGACCAGCGACGGACACTGCACCTACCTGGCCGACACCGACTGGATCCTCAACGACTGCTACCCCCAAGGCGGCGGACGGATGCAGGACCTGTACCTCTTTCACGTGCCGACCGGCCGCCGGATCGACCTCGGCTCCTTCCACGCGCCTCCAGAGTATACGGGGGAGTTGCGGTGCGACCTGCACCCCCGTTCCGATCCCTCCGGCCGCTACGTCACCATCGACTCTGCGCACTCCGGCGGCCGACAGATCTACTTGATAGATGTCGGCGCATTGATCAAATTGCCAGTACCCGTCGATGGACATCGGAACTGATTGTCTCGGACCCCTCTGCTACGATCACCCCCGGACGCTATGGAACCACTATCGTTCCTATGCCCTGTCATTCGAGGAACCGTCGACGCAGTATCAATCGTGCGCAAGTTCGGCGCTAACTCCAGCGGGTTCCACGATAACCGTCAGTGAAGGCTTATCGCGCTTACGTTTCTCCTGAAATCGGCCGTTATTGCGGCAGCGGAGGATGTTTAGAATCCTCCCATACTGACCAATACCGTTTGGGAGCCGTCTGTGGCGGTGAACCGGTTTGGAATCGGCTCATCAAGACGATCTTGCTCCATATCCTTCTGTCTGGTAAGTCGCGAGCTCTTGCCTCGATTTCAGCGCGTTCTCTTACGAGAGAATCGGCAGGTGCAACTAGAATCTCGTCGTCGAAGACCAGCCACCACTGATCGTACCTATTTGCGCGTGGTCCTCGCAGGACCCTGTCAGCTTTTTCGCTGATTCCAGCAACGATCTGGTCGGAGAGCGTCGTTCCGACAAATGATCCCTCGTCCGTGCTCACGCCAGCAAACGACCCCTCGTTGGTCGCTGGCATCAATATCAAGATGACTCCACGCCCTCTTCTCGCCTCCTTCGACAATAACTGAGACTCTCCTCCTGTGCCCGGCGTTCGCAGGGCCTTGCTCGCCTTGTCCTTCCACCTCTTACGGTCTCTTATCGACGATACGCGCTCCACACCGTCGTATTCACAAAACGCGTGCCATCGTGGCGCATTCTCTCCTCTCTCCGCTTCCGCTTCGATCAGCACCCTCAGTTCTCTCTCAAAGGAGAACTTGTGCTTTCTATGCTCTTTCTTATCCCATCCCTTGACATCGTGTAAGCAACACACTTCGACGGCGATTCGATCCTCACCGGCATACTCGATAACGAAATCTGGAGGCCCCGGGCCATCCCCGACATGCTTGACTTTCGTCGCGCCAATCTGTCCGAGCCATTCTTCGACCGATTTCTCGCTGCCCTTCAGACCCAGTATTCGCGCTCTCTCCATGTCGGTTAACATCGGTACACATGGTACCAGAGACCCGCGCGGCCGGGTAGTTCATCGGAGCCCGGACGGAACTCCTCATATTCAACAGTTCGAGCGTTTACGCTTCGGCCGCCGCCAGCTCGTCGTCCCAGGAGCGGTAGCGGTCGTAGGCGCCCTGGAGCGTGCCTTCGTGCACGAACAGGATCCCCTGCCTCCGGACCCTCTGCTGAGGCTCGACCGTCCCCAACTCGGGGTCGGAATGCAGGCAGCGGGCGCGGCCGGCGCCCAGAAAGAGCCGCCGCCCGTGCCGCCATGCGTAGCCGAGCACGAAACGACCATCGAGGGAGGCCACGAACAGCGGCGGCTCCGTCAGCCGCCTCCCGGCGCCGCTCTTCATCGGCAGCTCCTCGCCGACCCAGCCGTAGAGGGAGTCGCGGCGCGGCGGAAAGGCCAGCTCGGCCGCGGCCACGAACCCCTGGTCGGTGCAGAGCCAGGTGCGGGTGTCGTCCGCGTCCAGGTAGTCGCGGGCCGCCGGACGCTGCAGGCAGGTGCTGGTGACCACGCGCGCCCATGGCATCGGCCCGGTGTTCGTGATCGTGAGATCGAGATCGATGTCGACGTCCCGCCAGCGGACGGTGCAGTCGATCAGCGCCAGTCCGTCGACCGTTTCGACGCTCCGCAGGGCCTTGCGGACCGCGCGGCCGCACTTCATGTCCGCCATCGACTCGTTCACGTAACGCCAGGAGGGGTGAGACTCGAACGTGTGCTCCCACAGCAGGTTGTCGCCGGCGTCGTATGCCTGGAGCGATTCCGGAAACCACAGGCGCAGCAGGTTGGCCGGAGCCGCGCGCTCAGGCGCGATCCGGGGCTCGTTCACGTAGATGTCGAGGACGGTGGGCGGATACACGTTGAGCTGCTGGCGAACGGGTTGTGCCGACCTCACGCCGTCTTCAGCCATGGCCCCGTGGCTGCAACGATACCCGGCGGAGCTCATCGCGCGAACCTTGCCGGTGCCGGGGCGCGGCGCTACCGTCGGATGCCATGCCCGACTACCGGTCCTCCGTTCCGCGCTTCACCTTTTCCGACACGCGTGCCGCCCAGGAACGCGAGCTGTCCGCCAACCCGCTGCTGGAGCGCTTCCGCGCCTCGCGCCGGGAGCTGGCCCGCGACCGGCACGTGCCCCGGTACCACTTCGTCAGCCCCGAGCACCGGCTGAACGATCCCAACGGCCTGTGCCGCTGGCAGGGCCGCTGGCACCTGTTCTACCAGGGCTATCCCCCGGAGGACCCGCGTCAGCACTGGGGCCACGCGGTGAGCGACGACCTCATCCACTGGCGTGACCTGCCCTATGCGATCTATCCCGACCCGGAACGCTGCTGCTTTTCCGGCGCGACCCTGGTGGAGGAAGACCGCGTCATCGCCTGCTACCACGGCACCGAAGCCGGCACCATGGTGGCCACCTCGAGCGATCCGCTGCTGCTCAACTGGGATAAGCTCACCGGCAAGCCGGTGATTCCCATGGAGAGCCCGGACGGCTCGCCGCTTCCCTACCGCGTCTTCGACCCGTGCATCTGGAAGCAGGGCGGCCGCTACTACTCGCTGAGCGGCGGCACGCTGCCCCATCCGCCGGCCGGCAAGGTGAGCCGTGCCGACTTCCTGTTCCGTTCCGACGACCTGGTGAACTGGGAGTACCTGCATCCGTTCGACGAGAACGACCGCTTCTCACTGGTCGGCGACGATGGTGCCTGCCCCTACTTCTGGCCGATCGGCTCCGGCCCCGATCGCCGCCACATGCTGCTCTACTTCAGCCACATGAGCGGCGGCAAATACCTGGTGGGCGACTACGACACGGAGCGCGACAAGCTGGCGGTGACGGCAGGCGGCCGCTTCAACTTCGGCTCCGCGCAGCCGGGCGGCGTGCACGCGCCGTCGGCCACGCCGGACGGCGACGGCCTCGTCGTCATCTTCAACATGAACCCCGCCAAGCCCACGCGCGGCTGGGACCAGGTCATGAGCCTGCCGCGGCGTCTCACGCTGGCCGAGCACGACGAGATCGAGATGGAGCCGGCCGGCGACATCGCCTCCCTGCGCGGCCGGCACGTCCGCGTGGGGCCGACGAAGCTGCCGGCGAACCGGGACGTGGTGCTGGAGGAGGTGAGCGGCACGTCACTGGAAGTCGCCGCGGTGATCGATCCGCAGGATGCGCCCACCGTGGAGATGGACGTGCTCCGCTCCCCTCGGCGCGAGGAGTACACCCGCATCAGCTTCTACCGGCGGCGCGGCTTCCGGAACCGCGAGCGGTACGACGGAGGCGATCGCGACAAGGCCGCCGCGGCGGCGGACAGCCTGATCACCCTGGACAACGCGCGCTCGTCCGAGTCGCCGGACGTGTTGTCGCGGGCGCCGGAAACCGCGCCGGTCTACGTCGGTCCGGACGAGCTCCTGGAGCTCCGCATCTTCGTCGACCGCAGCGTGGTGGAGGTGTTCGCAAACGGCCGCCAGTGCGTGGCGCTGCGCGTCTACCCCGGACGCGAGGACTCGGCCGGCGTTTCGCTGCGCGCCTGCGGCAGCGCCGCGACGCTTCGCTCCCTCGACGCGTGGCAGATGGGGAGCATCTACGATTGACGAAAGCATTGTGGCCGTCAGAGCCCCGTCGGAGCGCTACGCGAGCAGGGCGAACACCGTCGTCAGCGAGGTGACGACCACGAAGGCGACGCCGATCATCCACGTGAGCGTGTTGAAGCGCAGCCAATGAGCGTATCCAACGGCGGCGCCGCTTCAATGCGTCGGCGGTAGCCGGTGCGCCATCATGCCGATACCATGGGGCGATGCCGCGCTCCCTCAGCCGGGACGAGTTGGACCGGTACGCCGACCAGGGGTTCCTGATCGTCGAGGACGTGCTCGGCGACGCCGACTTCGCGCCGGTCGAGGCGGCGTACGAGCGGCTCGTCGACTCCATCGCGCGCCGTCACCTGGCGGAGGGGCTGATCACCTCCGCCGCCGAGGGCGAGGGCTTCACCACCCGCCTGGCGCGCATTGAGGAACAGCTCTCCGACAGCGAAGCGACGGTCCACAAGCGGGAGCTGGACATCATGGAGGCGCGCCTCCCGGAGATGTTCGCGTTCTGTTTCAACCCCAACCTGCTGGCGCCGGTGGAGAGCATCGTCGGGCCGGAGATCACGCTGAGCCCGATCCAGCATCTTCGCCCGTACACGCCGAGGCGCGGCGAGCGCCAGCCGATGCAGGTTCCCTGGCACCAGGACCAGGGCGTCACCCGCGAGGAGGCGGACGCTTCACAGATCCTCACGGTGTGGATTCCGCTGGTCGACGTGGATACGACCAACGGTTGCCTGCAGGTGCTCCCGGGGGTCAACAAGCTCGGCCTGCTGCAGCACGAGCGGGAAGGCGGCACCCACATCAAGCATTCCCTGATGCCC
Organism: Spirochaetaceae bacterium; assembly: GCA_028820215.1. The sequence continues at coordinate 7,665 of JAPPKD010000369.1, forward strand.
GACGTGGAGCCGTACGACTGCGTCATGCGCCGCGGTGACCTGCTGATGATGAGCGCCTACACCCCGCACCATGGCCACCAGAACCGCAGCGACCGGGTGCGCTGGAGCATGGACCTGCGGTTCCAGAAGACCGGCACGCCCACCGGCCGCCCGGATTTCCCCGAGGTGGTGGTGCAGAGCCGGAGCGATCCCGCTTCAGTGCAGGACGACTACGACGAGTGGTGCCGCCGCTGGATCGCCTCGCTCGCGGCCCCGCCGCAGAAGCACCACCGCGTCTGAGGACGCGGTGACCCGGGCGGAGGCACCCCTTCAGCTCGCCGGCCTCGGCAGTCGAGCTACGGCGGAGCGTCGGGCCGCTTCGAGGAGTCGTCGAGTTCGCGCTCCTGCCGGATCAGGTCCAGCAGATCCGCCGCCAGACCGGGCGACTCCCCGAAGAGGTCGCGCCGCTCACCGGGGTCGGCGGCGAGGTCGAACAACTCGGTCCTCTCCGGCCGCCCTTCGCCGTCGGTGCAGAGCTTCAGGTCGCCGATGCGTGCGCCGAACTCGCTTCCGCGGAAGTTCCAGAACAGGGTGCGGTCCAGCTCGGCCGCCTCGCCGGTGATCAGCGGCCAGATGTCGCGCCCGTCCCAGCACGGATCCCCGGCGGTGGCCGCGCCGACCAGATTCGCGAAGGTCGGCATCCAGTCGACGACCTGGATCGGCCGCGACACCGTGGCCGGCTGCAGCGTTCCCGGCCAACTGATCACCGCGGGCGTGCGGATCCCGCCCTCGTAGAGCTGCGCCTTCTGCCCGCGCAGCGGCAGATTGCATCCCAGTCGCGGCATCTCCTCCTGCCGGCCGGGATAGAGGTCGGTGCTGTGCAGCGGACAGTCGGGGATCGCGCCGTTGTCGGATGCGAACACCACGATCGTGTCGTCAATCTGCAGCGTCCGGTGCAGCGACTCGATCATGCGCCCGATCGCATGGTCCATGTGACTCAGGTAGGCGGCGTACATCTTGAACGAGCGGTCACGGGCGGGATCGGCGTCGTAGACCCGGTCATGGTAGACGTCAATCCAGTCCTCGGGCGCCTTGACCGGCACATGCACGGCGGTGAATGGGACATAACAGAACCACGGCTGCTCCCGCGCCTCCATCCACCGCAGTGCCTCGTCCACGATCAGGTCGGTCACGTGTCCACTCGCCTCGATCAGCTCGCCGTTGCGGTGCCAGGTCCAGGAGTACTCGCCTTCCTTGTAGCGGTGGCTGTAGGGATCCACCCCGCCGGCGAGGCTCCCGTACGCATAGTCGAACCCGTACCGGTTCGGTCCGAACCGTGGGTCCGAGCCCAGATGCCACTTGCCGAACAGCCCGGTAGCGTAACCGGCGTTGCGCAGCGCGGTCGCCAGCGTCTCGTAGTCGTCCGGGAGCACCGGCGGGTTCGACGGCACGGTGGCGTGCCGTCCGAAGCGGCCGGGATGGCGGCCGGTCAGGAGCGAGGCACGCGTGGGCGTGCACATCGGGCAGACGTAGTGCTGATCGAGCTCCACACCGTCCCGAGCCAGCCGGTCGAGACTGGGCGTGCGGATCTCCGAGCCGTGGTAACCCACGTCCCCCCACCCCAGGTCGTCGGCGAGGATGTAGAGGATGTTGGGCGTACGGTTGGGCTCGGACCCGGTCACACCTCGACCCAGGCCCCGGTGTCCGAGGAGCGGTACACGGCGTCGAACAGCGCCACCGAGCGGCGCGCCTCGCGCCCGTCGCACTGCAGCGCGGAGCCGGTGCGGATGGCGCCCACCATGTCCGCGAAGATGTTGTCCGGCAGATCCGGCGGGATCGCGTAGGAGCCGAGGTCGCCGGCGACCACCTCCGGGCTGCCCTCGACCCGGAACGCGTCGGCGGCCGAGCGGGCTCCTTCCGGTACGTGGTCGAGCGTCATCTCCTCGGCGTTCTCCCAGGTGAGGGTGCCCCACGTGCCGCTCAGGGTGACCTCGTGCCCGCGGTTGGGGACCGCGCAGGTGGTGGTGACGATCGACCCCACCGGCCCCTCGCGGAACTGGACGACGGCGGTGGTGCCGTCCTCGGTCTCGATGTCGTGGCCGTACGTGCCGCGGCAGCCCACCACCCGTTCGGGGGTGCCGGCCCACCAGAGCAGCAGGTCCACGAAATGGACGGCCTGGTTGGCGAGTGAGCCCCCCTCGGTGTCCAGGCGGCTGCGCCACGCCTGCGGCATGCCGGCGTCGTAGTAGGCCTGCCCGCGGAACCAGTGCATGCGCAGGTCCGCCCGCAGCAGCCGGCCGACGGCGCCCGATTCGACCGCGCTCTTGACCCGGTGGTTCGCGGGCAGGTAGCGCTCCTGGAAGTCGATGCCCAGAAGCAGCCCGCGGCTGTCGGCCTCGTGGATGGCGCGGTCGCAGGCGGCGGCGGTGATGTCCATCGGCTTGGTCATGCACACGTGCTTGCCGGCCTGCAGCGCCTGTACCGCCATCGCCCCGTGCGTGCCGCTCGGCGTCCACAGCCCGATCACGTCCACGTCGTCGCGGGCCAGCAGCTCGTCGTAGCTCTGCACCCACGGCACGCCCAGCTCCCCGGACGCGGCGGTGCCGCGCTCTTCGGACAGGTCGCAGATCGCGACCAGCTCTGCCCCCTCGGTCTCCATGCATCGGTCTGCGCGCCCGCGGCCCATGCCCAGACCGACGATCGCGAACCTGACGGCGTCTGCCATTCGTGTCTCCCTTCGCCGGACAGCCTCCGGCTCGCCGGTTACGATGACCGGGCGGGCTCGATGTGGCAATGGGAATAGCTGAATCGGGAATAGCCGAATCGCGGATCGTCGACACCAACCCGGTCGTGGAGGCGCTGGGTCGCCGCTTGCGGCTGGCCGTGATCGGCGGCGGTCCCGGCTCCTTCATCGGCGAGATGCATCGCGCGGCATCGCGGCTCGACGACCGTTACCGGATCGTCGCCGCTGCCCTGTCGTCGGACGCGGAGCGCGGGCGCGCCGCGGCCCGGCGGATCGGCGTGCCGGCCGACCGCGCCTACGGCTCCGGGGCGGAGCTGATCGAGCGCGAGGCCGCCCGCGACGACGGCGCCGACGTGGTCGCGATCATGACCCCGAACGAGACGCATCGGGAGTACAGCGTCGCCGCGCTGGAGCGCGGCTTCGACGTCATCTGCGACAAGCCGCTGGCCAACTCGCTCGACGACGCCCTGGCGGTGGTGCGGGCGGTACGGTCCTGCCGCAGGGTCTTCGCCCTCACCCACAACTACACCGGCTATCCCATGGTGCGGCAGGCGCGCGCCATGGTCGCGGACGGCCAGCTCGGCGAGATCCGGCTGGTGCAGGTCGAGTACGTGCAGGGCGGCAATGCGGTCGAGCCCGACCGGCCCGCGCGGTGGCGGTTCGATCCCGCTCGGAGCGGGCCGTCGCTGATCCTGGGCGACATCGGCACCCACGCCCATCACCTGGTCTGCTACGTCGCCGGCGTGGAGCTGGAGGCGGTCGCTGCCGACGTCGGAGCGATCGTGCCGGGGCGCACGGTGCACGACTACGCCGGAGTGCTGCTGCGGTTCGCCGGCGGCGCGCGCGGCTGCCTGTGGGCCACGCAGGCGGCCGCCGGCATGGAGAGCAGCCTGGGGTTCCGGATCTCCGGCGCCGCAGGCACCGTCGAGTGGCACCAGGACCGCGCCAACGAGCTCCGCTTCCTGCCGCTCGCCGGCCCGGCGCAGGTACGGACCCGCAACGGTCCGGGCACCCTGCCTCTGTCCGCCCGCGGCAGCCGCGTCGGCAAGGGGCACCCGGAGGGGTTCCACGAGGCTTTCGCCAACATCTACGCGGACGCCGCCGAGGTGATCGCCGCCCGCCGCTCCGGGGGCGTGCCCGATCCGCTGGCGCTGCACTTCCCGACGGTCGCGGACGGCGCGCGCGGGCTCGCCTTCGTGGAGGCCGCGCTCGCTTCCTCCGCCGCCGGCGGCGGATGGGTGGACTGCCGGCTGACCCTCGACTGACGACGGCATTAGAATGCGCACCTCGGTGACGAGGCTAAGGGAGGTGGGAGCGCGGTGAAGGTATACGTGACCGGTGGCACCGGATTCGTCGGCAGCAACATCGTCAAGGTCGCCGCCGAGGAGAACGGCGCGGCGGTGTTCACGACCGTGTACCGCTGGCAGCCGGACGGACCCGTACCCTACGAGCACGGCCGCGTCGACATGACCGACCGCGACCAGGTGCTGGCAAGCGTCCGCGCCTTCCGGCCCGACGCCATCATCCACTCGGCGATCCTCAAGGGCTTCGACCAGATGTACCGCGATCGCACCCTGGCATGGCGCGCCTACGTCGACTCGACGCGCCACCTGACCCAGGCCGCCAACGAGGTCGGCGCCAAGATGATCCTGATCTCGTCCGACTGGGTGTTCGACGGCACGCAGAGCGGGGCCGACGAGGCCACGCCTCCCAATCCGGTCAATCTGTACGGCCTGCTCAAGGTGGTGGGCGAGACGGTGGTGCTGGAGGCGGCCGACAACGGCGCGGTGGCGCGCATCTCCGGCGTGAACGGCATGCACTGGACGCGCCCCGAGGAACCGCAGACCCAGAACGTCGGCTACGGCAGCCTGATCGGCGCCCTCCTGGAGACGGCCGGCCGCGGCCGGCCCTTCGTCATGTGGCATGGCGAGATCAACATGCACGCCACCCTCAGCCTGGCCAGCGAGAGCGCCCGCATGATGATGCGCATCATCGAACGGGACGCGCAGGGGATCTTCCACTGCTGCTCGGGTGCCAGCGTTTCGCGCATGGATGCGGTGCGGACCGCCGCCGAGGTGTTCGAGCTGGACGCCGGCCTGATCTCGACCGGGCCGCCGAGCTGGGTGGGGATGGCCGGAGCGCAGGTTCCGCACGACACCAGCATGTCGGCGGCGGCCACCGCGGAGCGCCTCGACTACCGGCTGCCGTCCGCGGAGGAGCTGCTGCGGATCTACCGCAGGGAATGGGAGACCGGCACGCTGAGCGCTCCGTAGCCCGACGCCGCGCCGGGCGTCCTCAGCCGGGCGGCCAGCTCGCCACGAAATCGTCGACGTCGAAGTTCCGCGGCATCTCGTACTGCTCGTAGCCGGTTGGCTCGGTCGAACCGCCGGACGCCGGTCGATGCCCGGGGGGGCGCAGCCTGCGGTCGAGGTCGGCGAAGCCGTCCCGCAGGCGGTTCACCTCCGCGCCGGTGAAGCGCTCCATGAGCGTGGCGGTGCGCCACCGGTTGCCGGCGTGGTCCAGCGTCGCGACCTGGTAGTCGGCGTCGGACAGCGCCTCCGCGCCGACCTCGGATAGTCTCCAGAGCGCATGCGCGATCTTGTGGAGCTGTACCACGCAGACCATGCGGCCCAACCGCCCGGGGTGCAGGCACGCCAAGTGCTCCCGGAACTCCGCCCCGTCCCGTTCGATGACGGCACGGAAGGAGGCCTCGACCGTGTCGCGCTCCTCACACAGCAGCCGCTCGAAGCGCTCGAACCGACGCGCCGTCTCTGGGGCCAGCCGCTCGAAGAGATCCGGCTTCCAGCAGGTGGCGCGACTGTGCGCGAGCACGGGACCGCCCAACTCCCGGTAGGCGACGTTGAACGTGCGCCGGCGGCGGTCCGCGTCGGCGCTGCCGGAGTGAACCATTGCCGCGTCGAACACCACGGCATCGCCGGCGGCCAGCTCGCAGCGGCGACCCCCCGGCAGCGGTTCGTCGGCGAACTGCCCCGGTCGGTCGAGCACCTCCTGCTCGGCCGCGGTGTTGCCGCGCCGATTGCTTCCCGGCACCACCCAGAGCGAGTCGTCGTCGTGCAGGGCGATGTTCCACGAGAGCACGCCGGGCGCGTTGGCCTGGGAGTCCGCCTGCAGGCCACTTAGCGGCAGCGGAGACGACGGCCGCAGCACCGAGTCCCGGTGCCACTGGAAGATCCTACTCAGCGGCTTGGCCGGCTCCGTAAACAGGGACGCGGTGTTGAGCCCCACCTCCGGAGCCGCCATGAGCCGGCGGTTCACGTCCAGCACGCGGTCGGACACCAGCGGGTCGAACAGCGCCGCGGTGTCCGGATCGATGAAGTCGTAGAGGCCCGGGTGCGGCACGCGGTGCGCGTCCCAGCCCACGTTCGGGTCGCCGCGCGAGCGCTCGCGCGCCCGGTCCAGAAACAGCTCGGCGGTGGCGAGGACCGGCTCCAGCCGCTCCGGCTCGATCGCGCCGCGCACGATCAGATACCCGTGATCTAGAATCACCGTCGGCTCGTCGGTCTCTCCGGTCTTCATTCGTGCGTCCCCGGCGATCTCCGCGCCCCACCATGCCCGCCCGGCGTCCGGCAGGCAAGCGTCCGTGCATGCCCCCGGCTCGGTGAGCGGAGCGACTCACTCGAACATTGGAGACGTAGCGCGTGTTCGATGCCGCTCGAAACCGTGTAGCATCGGCTCATGGCTACCCTTGATGATGCAGTGCGGTTGATCGAGGACGGAGACTGGCAGGCGGCTCACACCATCGTCCAGAAAGACTCTTCGCAGCTCGCGAGCTGGGCGCACGGCATCGTCCACCTGCTGGAGGGCGACCGCGCCAACGCCGGCTACTGGTACCGGCGCGCCGGACGCGACCTGCCGGACGACGTGGAGATCGAAAGCGAGACAGTCGCGCTCAAGGCCGAGATCGCCCGCACCTGACGGCACGACCTGCGTTCGCCCGCGTTCAATCGCCATCGCCGCTCTTGTCTTCGGTGGCGCCAGAGATGCGTCTCTGCACCTCTTCCGGGGTCAGGCGCGGAGCTTCCTCCACCGTAATTTCGGCCGACTCCTCGACGAACACGCCGATCACCTTGCCCACCGAGGTGTCGGCCACCCGGATCGTGTCCACGCCGGGCGGCTTGAAGCGGCTGACGGCGTAGACGGCGTACTCGACCTCGGCCGCTCCGTCGCGGTCGGTCTTCACCCGCTGCCGCGTCATCTGTCCGAAGCCGTCCACGTACAGGACCAGCACGTGATCGGGCAGCGGCACCCCGTCGGTATCGCTGACCCGGATGTGCACCTGCGCGCGATCGAATCCGTTGCCCGGCAGCCGGTCGGGAGACACCGAGATGTCGATATTCACGACGCGGTTCGAGTCGATGAGCCAGAACACGGCCAGCACCGCGGCCGGCACCGCCAGCCACAGCAGCTTGATCAGGAACCTGGCGGCCGCTCCGCTGCGGACGTCGGTCCCGGCGCCGGGCTCTCCCGGACGATCAGAACTTGAGGGCACCGGACAGCAACCCTTCCACGTAGTACTTCGAGCCGAACATGAACACCAGGATCAGGGGTAGGGAGCCGAACACGTAGCCGGCGAACATCGGCCCGTACTGTCCGGAGAACTCGGTCGTGAGCGCCCAGATTCCTACCGACAGCACCTGCTTGGTGTAGTCCGTGATCGTCACGCTCGGCCAGATCAGGTCGTTCCAGATGTCGACCAGCTTCATTACCGCCAGCGTCGCCAGGATCGGCTTGGACAGCGGCAATACGATGTGCCAGTAGGTGCGGAAGTCGCCGCAGCCGTCGATGCGCGCCGACTCGAACAGGTCTCCCGGCAGTCCCTCCAGGTAGGTGCGCATCAGGAAGATGCCCAGCACCTGGTGGATGGCCGTCCACGGCAGGATCAGCACCCAGCGCGTGTTCAAGAGCCCCAGTCCCTTGACGATCATGAACTGCGGCACCAGCGTCAGGATGGTCGGAATCATCAGCAGCGAGAAGATCATGTAGAACAGGATCTCCTTGCCCGGGAACTTGAGGCGGGCGAAGATGTAGCCGGTGAACGACGACAGCACCAGCACCGCGACGATCGTGATCACGCCGTTGACGGTCGTGTTCACCAGGTAGCCGATCACCGCCACCGCGGCCCGCCGGTAGGTCCAGAACCACAACGGAAAGCTCGGCCCGAAGCGGTTGTAGATGAACTGCAGCTCGTCCTTGACCGAGATGGACAGCGTCATGAAGAACGGATAGAGCACCAGCACGAACAGCAGCGCGAACGCGCCGTGGATGACGATCTGGCCGGCCCGCTCCCGGGAGGTCATGACCGTCATCTCACGCCCCCGGATCGCTCTTGATGAAGCGGGCGTTGACGATCGTCAGGATCAGGATCAGGGCGAACAGCGCCACGCCGATGGCGCTGGCGTAGCCCATGCGCTGGTAGGCGAACGCCTCCTGGTACATGTGCAGACCGGGCACCATGGTCGAGTAACCCGGCCCGCCGTTGGTCAGCACGAGGTTGATCTCGTACCCCTTCATGCTGTCGATGATGCCGACCACCAGGAAGAACTTGATCTGCCCCCGGATCAGGGGGATGTCGATGCGGCGGATGCGCTGCAGGCCGGTGACGCCGTCCAGCCGCGCCGCGTCGAGCACGGAGTCGCTGATCCCGATCAGCCCGGCGTAGTAGATGAGCACCGCCGTCCCCGACACCCAGGGAAACCCCAGCACCATGATCGAGAACAGCGCGGTGCGCGGCTCGCCCAGCCAGTTGAACCGCAGGAAGTCCAGGCCCATCACGGTGAAGATCGAGTTGAGCAGCCCGACGTTGGGCTCGTAGATGAACTTCCAGATGAACCAGATCACCACGCCGGGCACGACCAGCGGCACCAGCAGGATGATGCGGTAGTAGTAGCGGGCGCGGGAGTTGCGAATGGCGAACAGCATCTCGGCGATGACGATGGGAACGATGATGCTCTTGACCAGCACTCCGAACGCGGTGAGCTGCATCAGGTTGAGGAACGACGCCCCGAATATCTCGTCGGAGAACATCCGCGCGAAATTGTCGAAGCCGACGAACGTGGAGCTCCCGGCGTAGTTCCAGTCGAAGAAGGAATGGTAGATCGCCGACAGCGCCGGGTAATAGGCGATCAGCAGCACCAGCGCCAGAGACGGCAGCAGCATCGCGTAGATCGGGCCGGCCTTGCCGATGCGGCGCAGCAGTCCCTGGTTCGGCAGGGCGCGCCCGCGCAACTCAACTGGCTTCATGTCGCTGGTACCGGCGCAGCCGGGTGAATAAGGAGCGGCAGCGACCGCAGCGTGCGTCGCTGCCGCTCTCTGGCGTTCCGGATGATCCGCGGCCGGGTCAGGTTACCACTTGGAGGTGTCGTAGCCGTACTGCGCCAAGGCGCGCTCGACGTTGGCCTCCTGGATCTTGCGCCACTCCTCGTGGAATTCCTCTTCGGAGATCTGGTCGTTGCGGTACTGGATGGACAGGCGCGTCATCTTCGACTCCGCCTCGGCGTCGGTGCCGAGCGGCGGGGCGCCCACGGCCATCTCCCCGATGGCGCGGCCGGGCGCGCTCACGACGATGCTCCACGCTCCGGGCGACGGGATATCGGCGACGATCTCGAAGCCCGGCGGGTAGGCGGCGCCCTGCACCGACGGGATCAGGTTGCCGGCCTCGTTGATGTACAGCTCGTTGGCCTCCGGCGTGGTGATGAACTGCAGCCACTTCACCGTGCGGTCGAGCAGCTCCGGATCGTCGGTCGCGTCGGCCATGATGCCGACCATCGGCTTGCCGACCCACATGAAGTCGCCCTGGTAGGCGATGCCGGCGTTGACGATCGGCGTCGCCGCGGTGCTCACCAGCGGTTCCTCCTCCGGCTGTATCACCGGGATCGGCATGATGCCGATGTCGAACGGGCGCTGCGGATCGTTGATGTCGGCGGAGACGTCCTTGGCGAAGGCGCCCTTCATGGCCACCTTGCCGGACCGCCACAGGCTGAGCTTCTGGTCCGCGTCGAGCGTGTCCCAGCCCGGCGCGTAGTAACCGGCCATCTCCTTGGCGTAGCGCCACCACGTCACGGCATGGGGGTCGTTCGCGGTCAGCAGCTCGTTCTGCTGAAAGGCGCGGATAGTCTCCTCCCGTTGGACGCTGTCGCGCATGCGGCCGCCGGGCACCCGCCATGCCATCGGCAGCGACGCCGCCTCGATGAGGGAGTCGGCCATGATCGGGTGGATGGTCAGGTGCGCGGCGATGACCACGTTGTGTTGCGGCAGGTACGGGATGTAGCCGGCTTCCTGGAGCTGCTGCCAAACCGCGATCAGATCGCCGTAGCCGCCCAGCTCCATGTCCGGGTCGAGGCCGGCGTCCTCGAAGGCGGCGCGGTTGACGATGAAGAACTGCCCGAACGGCTCCATCGACAGCGGGAACATGTAGCGGTTGTCCGGGTTCGGGTCGTTGGTCCAGGTGTCCTGGAACCACTGGAACCAGAACGCCGGATCGCCGGTGTTGAGCAGGTCAAGCCAGCGCTCGTTGCCCGGGACGAACGGATTGGGCGCCTCCAGGTAGGGCGCCAGGTTCACCCACCACTCGGGAGTGGTGCCACCCTCCATCTGCGTGAGCAGCGGATCGATGCCTATCTGCGGCAGATCGTCGTTGGCGCGCTTGGTCGCGTACCACTGCGAGAGCCCGGCGCGGTCCATGGGCGGATAACGCAGGAAGACGATCTCCGTGTCCGGGTGCATCTCCTCGAACTCCGCCTTGAGCGTGGCCATGGCCGTGCGCACGATCGGCTGCTCGGCGGTCGGCGTGGTGTTCTCCGTCGGCGTGAGGTCCCACAGGCCGTCGTGGCCGTCGATGAGCATGATCTGCACCTGGTAGGTGGCTTCCTCCTCCTCGACGCCGGTGGCAAAGACCGGCAGCGCGAGCGCGCAGATCAGAACCGCGATGAAGAACCGTTTCATGACTCCCTCCTCGAGGTGGTCGATTCGTCGGTGACGACTTCACGTCGCCGTAATCCGATGATCGTGGGCGGACAATGCTGCGCGGTCAAGTCGAGGGGCGGCGCCGTGAGTCCCGGACATGGTCCAGGAACTCGCGTGGGAGCAACACGCGCATACCTGGAAGCTGCTCGTTCGGAAAGTGCCTGCGGTTGCCGGTCACCAGACAATCGGCGCCGGCAGCGGTCGCCACCTCGACGAACATCGCGTCCGCGGCGTCCGGCAGCGCGATTCCGAGGTCCTCCGCCAACACGGGCTCTCCCATCGCTTCGATGAGGTCCAGGACCTCGGCCACCCGGTCTCCGTCGAAGGAGAACCTGCTCCGTGTCAGCACGTCCCGGTACTCCGCCAAGATGCGCTCATCGAAGCAGACCGTGACCCCGCCCGCCAGAATGGACCGCAGAATCGCGCCGGGCGGACCGCTCGGTGAGATGAATCCCGCTACCAGGACGTTGGTGTCGAGTACGATCCTCAAGCCGAGTCGCGGCGTCTGCGCGTCGCCTGGATCTCGGCGTCGATGTCTTCGTTCGACAGCCGGTCGAGACCGCGTCGTGCCGCATCCCGCTGAATCGTGCGAAGCGCGTCACGAGCCCGATGCCGCCGGATCTCGGCAAGCGAGCGTTCCAACGAGTCCTCATCCGTGGCGCTCAGGATCGCGATCGGCTTGCCATGATTCGTCACGACCAGATCCCGTTCCTGCGCGAGGTCTCGCCAGAGTTGCGACGTACGGCTGCGAAGCTCACGGACGGAAACGAACTTCATCGCGTCTTCCCTCGCTGCATCACAATTGCGTCCCATATCATCGACACAGTTACGCACACAGATCAACCCCTGCATTGCCGCGAAGCGGGCGCTGCAGGCGGATGTCGTGCGTCCGTTGACAGTGATCTGCTGCCCCGAAACCATGGTGGCGAATGTTGATCTACCTCCTGCGGCGCGTTCTGATCATCATTCCGACGTTGCTGGCGGTGTCCATCGTCGCCTTCCTCGTCATTCAGGCACCGCCGGGCGACTTCCTCACCGTGTACATCGGCCAGCTCGAATCCCGCGGCGAGCAGGTGGCCGACGACCAGGCGCAGGCGTTACGCAAGCGCTGGGGCCTGGATCAACCGCTCTCCGTTCAGTACTTCAAGTGGCTGCGCAGCATGCTCCGCGGCAACATGGGATTCTCCATGGCCTACAACAGGCCGGTGACGGCGCTCATCGCTGAACGGCTGCCGTGGAGCGTTACCATCTCACTGGCCGCCTTGTTCATCGTCTACCTGATCGGGCTTCCGGTGGGGATGATCTCGGCCATTCACCAGTACTCGGTGCGCGACTACGTGTTCACGGTCATCGGCTTCCTTGGGCTTGCGATACCCAACTTTCTGTTCGCTCTGGTCCTCCTCTGGGGGTCCTATCAGCTTACGGGAAGGGTCGCCGTGGGCTTGTTCTCGCAGGAGTATCAGCTCGCTCCGTGGAGCTTCGCCAAGCTGCTTGATCTGCTCAAGCACGTCTTGATGCCGGCCCTGATCGTGGGCACGGCAGGCACCGCGTTCCTGATCCGTACGCTGCGCGCGAACCTGCTCGACGAGCTCAACAAGCAGTACGTGATGGTGGCCCGCTCCAAGGGCCTGTCGGAGCAGAAGGTGGTGTACAAGTACCCGTTCCGCATCGCGATCAACCCGGCGATCAGCACGCTCGGCTGGACGCTGCCGACGCTGGTGAGCGGCGAGCTGCTCACCTCGATGGTGCTCGGGATTCCGACGCTCGCCCCCATATTCCTTACTTCCCTGAGGACTCAGGACATGTTCCTGGCGGGCAGCATCGTCTTCGTGCTCAGCATACTGACCGTGCTCGGCACGCTGCTCTCGGATGTCCTGCTGGCGTTCCTGGATCCGAGAATGCGCGGAGCCGTGTGATCAGGATGCTCATGGGCGAACACCAAAGCCGTCGCAAGACACGGCGGACGCGCGACCAACGCTACGTCGTGGCGTCCCAGTGGCAGCTCACGGTCTGGCGCTTCCTGCGCCACAGGATGGCCGTGGCCGCCCTGGTGATTCTGGGGATATTCTACCTGGTCGTGGTCTTTGCCGAGTTCGTGGCTCCCTACGACCCCTACCACAACGACGCGAAGTATCTGCACGCGCCTCCGCAGCGGCTGCGCTTCATCGACGACCAGGGACGCCTGCACCTGCGGCCGTTCGTGTACGGTCTGAAGTCCGAGGTCGATCCGGTACGGATGGCGCTGGTGTTCGAGGTCGACACCTCGGCCAGGCATCCGCTGACGCTCTTCGTAAAGGGCGACCGGTACCGCATGTGGGGGCTGTTCGAGTCGCACCTTCATCTGTTCGGGGTACGCGAAGGAACCCTGTTCCTGCTCGGCGCCGACAGGATGGGGCGCGACCTGCTGACCCGCATCATCTACGGCGGCAGAATCTCGCTCACCATCGGGCTGGTCGGCATCGCCATCAGCTTCGTGCTGGGAATCCTGATCGGCGGCATCTCCGGGTACTTCGGAGGCCTGGCGGACATGACGATCCAGCGGATCATCGAGTTCATCCGCTCGATCCCGACGCTGCCGCTGTGGATGGCGCTGAGCCTGGCGCTGCCGCCGTACTGGTCGATCATCAAGGTCTACTTCGGAATCGTGATCATCCTCTCGCTGGTCGGCTGGACCGACCTCGCGCGCGTGGTACGGGGGCGCTTCCTGTCACTGAAAGAAGAAGACTTCGTGCAGGCGGCGCGGCTGAACGGCTGCAGCAGGGGACGCATCATCGCCCGCCACCTGCTGCCATCGTTCTACAGCTACGTCATCGCCTCACTCACGCTGTCGATCCCGGGCATGATCATCGGCGAGACCTCGCTCAGCTTCATCGGGCTGGGGCTGCAGCCGCCGGCGATCAGTTGGGGCGTGCTGCTCAAGGAAGCGCAGCACATCCGGGTACTGGCCAACGCCCCCTGGCTGCTGACGCCGAGCATCTTCGTGATCGTCGCGATCCTGGCGTTCAACTTCGTGGGCGACGGCCTGCGGGACGCGGCGGATCCCTATACGGCCGTGTGAAACTGGAGGAAAGACCATGCCGAGACCCGTAGCGACCGACATCCTGAACGTGGGCGAGGAATCGCAACTGTTCGTGGACGACCACGTGGTCGCCGCGACCGAGCGGCTCACCCGGCGCCTGCACGCGGTGGAGAAGGACCCGGCCAACCCGGTGCTGCGCCCCGAGCTCCCCTGTGAAGGGACCTCGATCGAATACACCAGCGTGCTCTGGGACGAGGCGGAGCAGCGGTTCAAGACCTGGTACCTGTGCGGCGACAACAAGGACGCCCGCACCACTCCGGGAGCCAAGTCCCGGTTCGAGATCCGGTCCTGCTACGCCACCTCAGCGGACGGGCTCAACTGGGACAAGCCCGATCTCGGGCTGATCGAGTGCGGCGGGTCACAGCGCAGCAACGCGATCGACAGCGGGCGCTGGCTGCAGGGCGTGGTGCACACGGGCCCCGACCGGGAGCCGGACGAGCGGCGGCGCTACAAGATGCTGGCCTGGGTCACCGGCGGCTACCAGGCCGCCTTCTCGCCCGACGGGATCCACTGGACCGATGCGCCCGGCAACCCGGTGTGGCCCATTACCGGCGACGTGGCGCCCACCATCTACGATGAGCGCTCGCGGCAGTACGTCAGCTTCGCCAAGGTCCACGACGAGTACGAGGGGCACCGGCGCCGGCTGGTGGGCCGCGGCACCAGCCCCGACTTCACGCACTGGAGCCACCCGCAACTGATTCTGGCCCCGGACGAGGCGGACGAAGGCTGGACCCTGGGCCGCCCCGGCCACCACACCGAGTTCTACGGACTGTGCGGGTTCCCGTACGCCGGCATGTACCTGGGGGTGCTGTGGGTGTTCCGGGTGACCGGCAAGGTGCCCGGCGGCACCAACTACGGCGGCATCCACGGACAACTGGTGCACAGCCGCGACGGGGTCGCCTGGGAGCGCGCCTTCAGCCGCATGCCGCTGATCCCGATCGGCCCCCAGGAGAGCTTCGACTGCGGCTACATCCATGCCGCCGGCCGGCCGCTCGTGGTCGGCGACAAGGTGTGGATCTACTACGACGGGCACGACGGCGACCACGGTTCCTACTGGTACAAGGAGCCGTGGGGCAGCGACGAGCCGCGCCGGGGTGGGGCGCTGGGCCTGGGACGGCTGCGCCTGGACGGGTTCGTCTCGCTCGATGCCGGCGCCGACGGCGGAACGCTCACCACCCGGCCCCTGGCCGTCGCCGGCGACGCGCTGGTGGTGAACACCAGTTCCCGCGGCGGCCTGGTGAAGGTGGAGGTGCTGGACCTCGACGGCGCGGCCGTGGCCGGGTTCGGCAGCAGCGAGTGCGTCCCCATCAGCACGGACAGCGTGCGGCACGTGGTCCGCTTCCGCGGCGGCAGATCGCTGGGAGCGCTGCGGGACACACCCGTGTCGTTGCGCTTCCACCTCCGGGACGCGGAGCTCTACAGCTTCCGCTTCATGGCTGCGCGCTGACGGTCCGGCCGGGCCGGCGGTTCAGGTTCCGGTTGTTTCCTGACCGACCGTGTACCGGGTGCGGTGCTGCGCCCGCTTGATGCCGGCGAGCGACAGGCTGTCGGCGAAGTGGCAGGCGACGAAGTGCGGGCGTGCCCCCTGGTCGCCGCGGTTCACGAGTGGCGGCTCCTCGCGCCTGCAGATCTCCTCGGCGTACGGGCAGCGCGGATGAAAGTAGCAGCCCGCCGGAGGTTTGGCCGGGTCGGCGACGTCGCCGGTGAGCACGATACGCCGCCGCTCGTGGCGCGACTCCGGCTCGGTCTTCGGCACCGCGGAGAGCAGCGCCTCGGTGTAGGGGTGCAGGGGACGGAGGAAGATGTCGTCGGTGTCGCCGAGCTCCACGACCTTCCCCACGTACATCACGGCGACGCGCTGACTCACGTACTCCACCACCGCCAGATTGTGGGCGATGAACAGGTAGGTGAGGTGGAAGCGCTGCTTCAGCTCCTGCATCAGCTTGAGGATCTGCGCCTGCACCGAGACGTCGAGGGCTGACACCGGCTCGTCGGCGACGATGAACCTCGGGCTCAGCGCCAGGGCCCGCGCTATCGCGATCCTCTGCCGCTGGCCGCCTGAGAAGGCGTGCGGATAGCGCCTCATGTACTCGGGATCGAGGCTGACGTCCCGCAGCAGCCGCGCCACTCTCTCCTCGAGCTCGTTCTTCCGGCGCACGATGGCGTGCGTGAGCAACGGCTCTCCCACCGTCTCCAGGATGTTCATGCGCGGATTGAGCGACGAGTAGGGGTCCTGGAAGATCATGCTCATGTGGCGCCAGACGCTCTTGAGCTGCGCCTCCTCGAGGCTGGCGACGTCGATCGGGTCGCCGCCGTCGACGCTGAAGCGGACCGATCCGGACGTGGGGTCCAGGGCCCGGATGATGCATCTGCCGGTGGTGGTCTTGCCGCAGCCGCTCTCTCCGACCAGCCCCAGGACCTCGCCGCGGCGCACGAAGAAGCTGATCCCGTCCACGGCCCGTACCACGTTGACGGTGCTGCGCAGCAGGCCCCGTATCACCGGGAAGTGCTTCACCAGGGCGATGACTTCGAGGAGCTTCTCTCTCTCCATGCGCGCCTTTCAGTCGTACAGGTAGCAACTCGTGGTGTGGCCCGGGCCCACCTCCGCGGCGGCGGGGAACGCCTGCGCACACCGGTCCTCCAGGACGTGGGCACAGCGGGGGTGGAACGGGCATCCGCCCGGCATCTCGTAGGGGCTCGGGACGCTGCCGCCGATCGCCTCGATCTCGTGGGCCGATCCCTCGCCCAGGCGCGGGATCGAGTTCAGCAGGCCGACCGTGTAGGGATGTTTCGGCGTGCGGAAGATCGTCTCTACCGGCGCCGATTCCACGTCCCGTCCCAGGTACATGACCATCACCCGGTCGCACAGCTCGGCGATCACGGCCAGGTCATGGGTGATGATGATGAGCGACATGTTCAGCTCCTGCTGCAGCTCCTTCATCAACTCCAGGACCTGGGCCTGAATCGTCACGTCCACCGCGGTGGTGGGCTCGTCGGCGATCAGCAGGCTGGGATGGCAGGAGAGCGCCATGGCGATCATCGCCCGCTGCCGCATGCCGCCTGAGATGGCGAAGGGATAGGCGTCGATGGTCTGTTCCGGGTTCGGCATGCCGGCGCGCCGCAGCATCTCGACGGCGCGCTCCCGCGCGGTGCGTTTGTCGCACTCCTGGTGCAGGCGGATCGCCTCCATGATCTGGTTGCCGATGGTGTAGACCAGGCTGAAGGCGGTCATCGGCTCCTGGAACACCATCGACACCTCGGCCCCGCGGATGCTCCGCACCTGTCTGCCCTTCCAGTCCAGCTTCGCCAGGTCCACCACGCCGGCTTCCGTGCGCAGCAGGATCTCGCCGCTCACGATGCGGCCGTTGCGCGGCACGATGCGGAGGATCGACTGCGCCGTGACGCTCTTGCCGCAGCCGCTCTCGCCGGCGATGCCGAGCGTCTCACCGCGCTGCAGGTCGAACGACACGCCGTCGACGGCCCGGAGCGTTCCCTCGCGCGAGAAGAACCAGGTCTTGAGGTCGCGCACGCTGAGCAGCGCATCGTCCTTCGCCACCGCGCCATCATGCATCGAAGCCGGGGCTCCGGTCAGCGGAGAGGGAGGTGGAGCGTGGGGCCCCCCCGCGGGGGGGGGGCCCGCCCCACCCGCGAGAGGGTGAGTTGGAAGGGGGCGCGCCGGGCGGGAAAAAATTTGTTGTTGGGGTGCAGGGGGCGCG
>JAPPKD010000369.1:25174-27388 GCA_028820215.1 Spirochaetaceae bacterium
ACCTCCCCCACGGCCCAATCTTGCTTCCAAGCGGGGGCGCGGGTATGCGTTGTGGTTGGTGGCGGGTGAACCCCGGGCGTGGGTGTTTCCACGCCTCAGCGCCTATTCGTCGATGTAGATCGGCGCCAGCATCTCGTAACAGATGTTGTAGTTGCTGTTCCTGGGCCAGTTCTTGATGCGGTTGTTGACCACCCAGTACTGCGCCTGCATCGGCATGTTGAAGCCGCCGACCATCCACAGGTTGTCGTCCCAGATCCCGGCGATCTCGATGGTCTTGGCGATTCTCACCTGCTCGTCGCCGGAGGCGAGCGCCTCCTCGCGCAGGCGCATGATGGTCTTCACGTCCTCGGGCGGCTCCGATCCCTTCTCACCGCCGCTCACGATCCAGGAACCCCACTGCGGCGCGGTTCCCCAGCGCTCGGAAATCGGCACCAGCGATGCGCGGAACAGAGGATTCATCGGCCTGCCGCCGTGCTGCCCGGTGCCGGTGAAGATGTCGTACTGGCCGGACTCGATCGTGGCGGACGCCATGCCCTGTTCGACCGGCTTGCTGACCACCTCGATGCCGAGCTCCCTCCAGTAGTTCCGGTACAGCTCGGCCAGCTCCACGGTCTCCGGCCACAGCACGTTGATGGTATTCACCAGGCGCAGTCGCTCGCCGTCGGAGCGCATCCGGAAGCCGTCGCCGTCGCGGTCCGAGATCGTGCCGATCTCGTCGAGCAGCGCGTTGGCCTGGGCCAGATCGAAATCCAGGTGGCTCTTGAACAGGTTCTCGCCGTGAAACGGAGGACCCTCCGGGAGACCGGTGTGGGTCGGCGTGGCAAGTCCCTTGAACACCAGGCTGTTCGCCTCCCCGCGGTTGATGGCGAGCGAGAGGGCGACGCGGAACCGCTTGTCGTTGAGCAACGCGTTCAGCACCGGATCCTCGTGGTGGAAGTTGAAGCGCACGTTGCCCTGGTTGTCCGGCGGCCACCAGTGCTGCTCGATGCGGTAGCCGCCGCGATCCATGCTGTCGACCACGAGCTGATGGTTGGGGAAGCAGCCCCAGTCGAAGCAGCTGTTGTAGTCGAAGTCGCCGGCGATGGTCTTGAGCAGCAGCGCCTCCTTGTCCTCGGTGAGCACCCGCTCCATGCGGTCGATGTAGGGGAGCTGATTGCCGGCCGTGTCGATCATGAAGTAGTAGGGGTTGCGCTCCATGACCTGCACCGGCTCGCTGACCGTGTTCTGCGGAATCCACGCCAGCAGGACCGGGCGTTCGGGCATCCCCCAGGCATCCAGGTGGCCGCCCATCTTGGAGTTGAAGAGGTTGACCCAGGTGTCGTAGCCCTCGGCCTTCATGGTGGCCTCGATGTCAGCCATCTTGGTGTAGGTGGGGTGGAACTGCTGCAGGTAGTGCTTGGGCAGATAGTTGTTGGGCCGCCACCGGGCCAGGTTCTCGATGAACACCCCGAACGGCTTGTGGAACGTCATCTGGAAGGTGTAGTCGTCGATCTTCGCGGGTACGCCGGGAACTCCGTCGACCAGCATGCGGGAAGAGGGACTCGGGGAGAGGTCGGTGTTCAGCGCCACGTCCTCGAAGTAGAACAGCAGGTCGTCGGCGGTGAACGGGGTACCGTCGCTCCACTTCATCCCCTCGCGCAGGTGCAGGGTGAAGGTCATGCCGTCCGCGCTGACGTCCCAGCCCTCGATGAGCCGCGGGAACAGCCGCGCCATGTCGGGCGTGTACGAGACCAGGAACTCGTAGCCCCAGTCCATCATGTAGTTGGTTGCGGCCTTGCCGGTGTTGGGCAGGCGCAGCGTGCCGCCGTAGGTGCCGATCCCGTCGACCGGCTGCACCACCAGCGGTTCCAGGGGCAGCCGTTCGGCGATGGGCGGAAGGCTGCCCTGGGCGACGAGGGCGGCCACCGCCGGCGCCTCGGCGAAGGTGAGCGTGGTCCCCGTCATCTCTTCGTACTCGCTGAGGTTGTAGGGGATTGCGTGGTCGATGTGCTCTTCGCTGACGGCTGGGAATGAGGTCAGCAGCACCAGTAGCACGGTCACGGGCACGAGCTTCTTCATCATCATCCTCCTTGCGATGACGGTCAGTTTTGGCGTCCGTTGACGATCTCTGGAATGCTCCATTTTCCCGTCCCCGGCAGGAGTGTCAATCCGTCGTAGTTGCGAGGAAATTGCGCTGTAGGGGTCTCTGTCGGCCGATTCGGGTCGGAGGGACGA
>JAPPKD010000320.1 GCA_028820215.1 Spirochaetaceae bacterium
CCGGTGGCGGTGGCCTCCCACCACCGCATGGTTCAAGAACGCCTCGTGGCGCTCGGTGTCGTCGAACCACACCCCGTCGATGTCGAAGCGGCTGACGTAGTCCTCCAGGTAGTCGACCAGGAAGTCTCCGAACGGCGAGTTGTGGCACAGGAACGAGGTGTTGGGCCGGATGGCACGGCCGTCGGGCAGGTCCCGGATGCGCCACTCCGGGCGCAGCATGCCGACGGTCTCCCAAAGATTCATGTTGAACGTGCAGATCGCCAGGATGCCGTGCGCGTGCGCGCGGCGCAGGAACCGCTCGGCCAGGTCGTCCGGCGCGGTGTCGAAGGTCAGCGCCGACTTGAGGGGGTCGGCGTACCAGGTGTGCAGGCGGTCGGAAGTGTGCCCGCCGATGCCGCCGGGCTGCGTGTACCACACCTCCATGCCCAATTCCGCGACCCAGTCGACGAAGTCCTCGATCTCCATGCCGGCGAACGTGCTCCAGTCGCCGGAGCCCAGGGTGCGCAGGATCACCAGGTGGAACTCCGCGCGGTTCACGCGCAGCTCGAGCGGCATGCCCGGAAGGTCCGGGTTGGCCGGCACCGGGATGTTAGCGCGGGGGGCGCCGGGTTGATCAGCCATCGGCTCCCTCAGGCCACCGTCACGTAAACCGGTACCTGCTCACCGCTTCGTCCAGCACCTCGACCCCCAGGCCGGGGGCCTCGCGCACGGCCAGCATGCCGTCGTGCTGGACCCAGGGGTCGGCGACCAGCTCGTGCTGCATCGGCGATTCGTGCGGCTTGAAGTCCATGGCCAGGCCGCGGTCGGAGATCGCCATGAGGTGCACGCTGGCGGCCGTGTTCAGGGCGCTGCTCCAGGTGTGCATGCTGTAGTGCAGGTATTCGGCCTCGACCATCCGGATCACCTCCCGGCAGCCGGTGATCCCCTGGCAGCGGCCGGGGTCCATCTGCACCACGTCGACCCCGCCGGAGCGGATCAGGCGCCCGTAGCTTTCGCGGTCCCACTCGTCCTCGCCGGTGCCGACCGCGGTGCGCACGGCCGCCCGCAGCCGGGCGTGGCCCGCAAGGTCGGAGGGCAGGAGTGGCTGCTCGATCCACTTCAGCCGGTACGGCTCCAGGTCGTGAAACCGCTGAATGGCGGTCGGGACGTCCCACAGGGCGCGGGCGCCGGGGGTGTCGACCACCAGATCCAGCTCGTCGCCGATGATCGCGCGGATGCGCTCCACCAGCGCCAGGTCGGCGGCGCGGTCCTGGCCGAACACGGCCTCCGGGCGCATGCCCCAGCCGCCCTTGACGACGCGGTAGCCCTGGTCGCGCATCCAGCGGAACTCGTCGTCCGTCCACGCCGTGTCCTCCATGTCGAAGATGATGGAGGCCATGGCCGGCACCTCGTCGTGGAGTTGGCTGCCGACCAGCCGGCTCACCGGCAGGCCCAGCGCCTTGCCCTTGAGGTCCCAGAGCGCCATGTCGACCGCGCTCAGGCCGAACGCCGCGATGCCCTCCGGTCCGTACCACCAGGTGCGGTCCGTCATCGTGCGCCAGTGCGCCTCGACGTCCAGCGGGTCGGCGCCGACGAGCAGCGGCGCGTAGCCGCGCTCGATGATCGTGGCGGTGGCCAGCGCCGACTCGGGAAACTGGGAGATGCACTCCCCCCAGCCCGCGGTGCCGTCGTCGGCGGTCACCTTGGCCAGCGTGATATAGCGCAGAATCCCCTTGTAGTGGGGCTCCGGGTATTCGAGGGGGAAAGCCTCGATCGATGCGATCTTCACCGGTTGCCTCCTTGTACCCCATCAAACTGTGGTTGGGAGTCAGATGCTACGCGATCCACTCCATACGCGCGCTTCCAGCGCGCTTGAATCCGCTGGGGACACGTCCTATTTCCCGTGGACATCAGTTTGATGGGGTACTTGGCTGTCGTCGTAGAGCGAAGCGATGCTGACCGGCTGGCCGTCGCGCGCGGCGGAGCGGTAGGCGGCGTCCAGCAGCTCCACCGAGCGCCAGCCCCAGGTGCCGGGCGAGCGGTTGCGGTCGCGCCCCAGGATGACGTCGACCAGGTTGGCCGACGGCAGGTGGGCGGGGTAGGAGGCGCCGGCGCCGGGGCAGTCGGATCCGGGCTGGCCGGCGTACGCGGACGGGTCGCAGGCCAGCGCCTCGACCGTGCCGTCGGCGTGGTAGATCGTCCCCGTGCCCTCGATGTAGTCCAGGTCGATCCACCCCTCGGTGCCGTAGAGCTGCAGGTCCAGCTTGCCTTCCGCGTGCGTGACGCCGCCGGTTGAGCCGACGGTGGCCAGGCAGCCGTCCTCCATGCGCACGGTGATGGCGTCGGCCACGTCCACGGCGACGTCCAGATGGTTCATCATCGCCGTCACCAGCGCCGCGCGGGAGCCGGTGAGGAAGAACATCAGCGCCGCCGAGTGGGTGATCTGCAGGTGGCCCTGGCCGCCGCCGGAGCGCTCCGGGTCCGAGTACACGTCGCCGGGGCCGACCACGGGGTAGGCGGCGGCCATCTCGGGGTCGCCGGCGCGGTCGTCGCCCCGGTACAGGTAGAGCGGCTCCGAGCTGAAGGTGTTGGACACGTAGTGGATGGGGCCGAGGGTGCCTCCGGCCACCACGTCGCGCACGCGCAGGCTCATGTCGATGAACTGCCAGGGATAGCTCATGATGATCTGCCGTTCGCGGCGCTCGGCCAGCCGGATGAGCTCGCGCGCGTGGTTCGCCCGCAGAACCATCGGCTTCTCCAGCAGCAGGTGCAGGCCGCGCTCCAGCACGGCGCGCGCCACCTCGAAGTGGGCGGCGTGCCAGACCGCGACGACGGCGCCGTCCAGCTCGTGCCGGTCGAGCAACTCGTGGTAGTCGGTGCAGGTCGTCTCGATGCCGTAGTGGTCCGCCGCCTTGCGCAACACAGCAGGCCGCAGGTCGGCGATACCCACGAGGTCGGCGTCCGGGTTGCCGACCAGCGCCGGCAGGTGCGCGGCCGTCGACCACCAGCCGGTCCCGATCACCCCGATTCGCGCCTTCACAGATCGCGATGGTACCGTATCCTGCTGCACGATCGCGATGGATGGACTCAAGAGGCCGGAGGGCGTAGATGCCTGACGTGATCAGTCTGGGCGAGGCGCTGTTCGACCTGTTCGCCGGCCCGGCGGGGACCACCCTGGGGGCGGCGCGGACCTTCACGCCGGCGGCGGGCGGGGCTCCGGCCAACGTCGCCGTCGGCTTGGCGCGGCTCGGGATCGACGCCGGTTTCGTGGGCAGGGTCGGCGACGATTCGTTCGGCGGCCGTTTGCTGGACCTGTTGCGCGAGGAGGGAGTGGACACCATCCACTGCCTGCCGGTCGCGGGCGGCCAGACGACGATCGCGCTGGTGGCGACCTCCAGCCCCGTGGATCAGGACTTCGTGCTGTTTCGCGGGGCGGACACCCTGCTGCGCCCGGAGCACTTGGACCGTGCCTACCTGGCCGGCGCGCGGGTCTTCACCTACGGGTCGGTGACGCTGAGCGCCGGCGCGCGCGACGCGGCCCTGAAGGCCGCACGCTGGGCGCGGGAGGACGGCGTGCTGGTGGCGTTCGACGCAAACTACCGGCCGGGCGTGTGGTCGGGAGAAGCGGCCGCCCTCGACGCCATCGTGGAGGCGCTGGGGTCCGCGGACATCGCCAAGCTCAACGAGGTGGAGTTGAAATTGGTGACCGGCACCGAAGATCTGCGGGCCGGCAGTCGGCGCATTCTCGACCTGGGAGTGCGGCTGTGCCTGATCACGCTGGGCGCCGACGGCGCGTGGTTCGACGATGGCCGAGTCTCTGGCAGCGTTCCCGGCTTCGGCGCCGAAGTCGTCGATACGACCGGTTGCGGCGACGCGTTTCTGGCGGCGTTCCTTGCCGGCCTGGTGGCCGAGCCGCGCATGCTGGACGAGCTCGACCGGGGAGCGCTCCTCCGGCTGGTGGAGGCGGCCAATGCGGCCGGCGCGCTGGGCGCGGCGCGGCGCGGCGCGATCACGGGCCTGCCCACTCGGGCCGAGATCGACGAGCTCCTGGCCGGCGGCTAGCGTCCAAACACAGGTGGAGACGCAAGGAACGGATCCCGCCTGCTGTCACAGATCGACATTATTCATTTGAAATGCATAATGTCGATCTATGGGTTCGCTGTATGTCCGGCGCTCGCTGGAACCAATCGTTACGAAGGCGGCGGCCGAATTCCCCGCGGTCGTCGTGACCGGACCTCGCCAGTCCGGCAAGACAACCCTGCTGCGGCGTCTGTTCGGGCGGCGCTGCCGCTATGTCTCCTTGGAGCCGCCGGATGTTCGTGCGGCCGCCGCGGAGGACCCGCGCGGGTTTCTGAGTCTGCACCCCCCGCCCACCATCTTCGACGAGGTGCAACACGCCCCGGACCTGCTTCCCTACGTCAAGGAAGTCATCGACTCGGACCGGGCACGCAATGGTCAGTACCTGTTGACCGGGTCGCAGAACCTGTTGCTTGCCGAACAGGTGACCGAATCGCTGGCCGGCCGTACGGCCATGCTCCGCCTGTTGCCGCTGTCCCGGCGGGAAGCGGAGGGGCGTCCGGGGGCGCCGCTTGCCTGGGAGCGCGGGAACCGGCCGTCGTCTCAGTCGCGGTATGCCTTTGGCCCGTTGTGGAAGAGCCTCCTTCGAGGCGGATACCCGGAGCTCGCGATCCAGTCTGACCGCGATGTTTCCCTCTGGCATGCCAGCTACATCCAGACCTATCTCGAGCGCGACGTGCGTACGCTCCGGCAGGTCGGGAACCTGACCCAGTATCAGGGGTTCCTCCGGGTGCTGGCCGCTCGCAGTGCGCAGCTTCTGAACGTGGCAGACATCGCCCGCGATCTCGGGGTTGCGCTCAACACCATCAAGGCTTGGCTCTCCGTATTGGAAGCCACCTACCAGGTCATCGTGCTGCGCCCTTACTTCGCCAACGTCGGGAAACGGCTCGTCAAGACTCCGAAGGTATATTTCACCGACGTCGGTACGCTCTGCTCGCTCGCGGGCCTCAAGGACCCGGCGCATGCCGCCTCCGGGCCCATGGGCGGCGCGATCATGGAAACGGCTGTGCTGTCCGAGATCGTCAGGACCTTGACGCATCGAGGGATGGACCCCCAAGTCTACTTCTGGCGCACGACGGCGGGGACGGAAGTGGACTTCGTGGTCGAGTCCCCCCGCGGGCTCGTCCCCATCGAAGTGAAGCTCTCGGCCACGCCACGCCCGGCCATGGCGGCCTCCATCAGGACCTTCCAAAGGGATCTGGGGAGCGCGGCGATGCCCGGATACGTGGTGCATCCGGGGGACGTACGCCTGCCTCTCGGCGCGGGTGTCACGGCGCTGCCGTTCGCCGATCTTTAGGGCTGCGGACTCTCAGATCGGGCCGATGCGCGGCTCGCCGTGGTCGATGGCGAACACGGTGGCGTCGAAGCTGCGCAGCAGCAGCTCGGTCTTCAGCGCCTGACGGTCGGGAACGTCCCAGAGGTTGTCGTGCTCGTCGGGGTCGGCCTGCATGTCGTACAGCTCGCCCCGGTCGTGTCCGTGGTAGACGACCAGCTTGTAGCGGTCGTCGCGGTACATGGTCGCGTGCGTGTTGTCCGGCATGTCCACGGCGTCGTAGTACTCGCTGCGCACGAAGTCGCGGTGATGGTCGCCCGGGGCCTCGCCGGTCAGCAGCGGCAGCAGTGAGCGGCCCTGCATCCAGTGCGGCGGCGCCAGCCCCGCGGATTCCAGCAGCGTGGGCGCAAGGTCGGTGAGCTCCACCAAAGCCTGCGAGCGCAGCCCCGCCTGCAGGCGGGGCTGCCACGACAGGATCAGCGGCACGCGCACGGCGCTGTCGTAGAAGCGGCAGCCCTTCTGGATCAGGCCGTGGTCGCCGAGCGCCTCGCCGTGGTCGCTCATGAAGATCACCAGCGTGTCGTCGAGCTGGCCGGCCTCCTCGACCGCCGCAAGCATCCGCCCCACCTGGTCGTCGATCTGCTCGATCATGGCGTAGTAGGCGGCCTTCAGCGTCCGCGCATCGCGCGCCTCCAGGAACGCCGGGGCGTCGCTCGGCGGCGCCGGGTCATGCCACACGCCGCCGGGCCCCGGCGTGCGTGGCAGCACGGGACTGGCCATGTCCAACTCCTCGGGCGGCCGGGCGCGCGACTGGAAGTCGACTGCGGCCAGCCGCTCCTGCTGCGCCAGATCGCTCTCTCGGTACGCCGGACCGGGCAGCGCCTGCGGATCGTAGCGGCGGCGGTAGGAAAGCGGCGGATTGAACGGGGGGTGCGGGTCGTAGATGTTGACGCTGGCAAGCCACGGCCCGTCGCGCTGCTCCCCGATGAAGTCGATGGTCTCGTTCGCGCACCACGTGGTCTGGTGCAGCTCGGCCGGCACGCCGTTCGGGTCCCTGGTCAGCTCGGCCAGGGTGGTGCCGTGGCCCTTCACCCAGTCGGCGTAGTCGTGGCCTTCCGGCCAGTCGTCGCGGGGCGCGTGGCTGTAGCGCCAGCAGCGGTAGCCGTCGTCCACCCGCGGCTCCACCTGGCCGTAGGCGCTGGCAAGATGCAATTTGCCGACCAGCGCGCAGTCGTAGCCGGCGTCGGCCAGCAGGTGGGTCACCAGTGGGAAGCGATCGGAGAACTGCGGCACGCCGTTGCGGCAGGCGTGCGCGGTGCTGGGATAGGTGCCGGTGAGGAAGCTGGACCGTGACGGCGTGCACATCGGGCTCTGCGCGTAGGCGCGGGTGAAGGCGGCACCCCCCGAAACAAGCCGGTCCAGGGTCGGCGTGCGGACGTGCGGGTTGCCGAGCGCGCCGATCGTGTCGGGGCGCTGCGAGTCGGTGCAGATCCACAGGATGTTGGGCCGGGCGGCGGTGCGTGCCATGCCGCACCGTAGCCGCGAATCGCTTTGCAGGGGAACGGCTTCCGGGAGTAAGCTCGTCGGATTACCCACGGAGCGGTGCTTCGATGGGACTTACGGAGGCTGCGTACGCCATGAAACCGACACGTTTTCGCTTCGTCACGCTCATCGGATTGCTCGCCTTCGCCCCGTTGCTGGCGGGTGCCGCCGGCCAAGCATCGGCCGGAGCCGCCGGCGATGCCCCGATGGAGGTCTCGTTCCTGATGGAGATCCGTTCGGGCGAGGAGTCGACCTGGTTTCTGGACCAGGTGGAGGAGAAGTTCAACGTCCGCATCGTCCCCAACGGCGTCTACCACGGCGACAAGGAGAAGGTGAGCCTGCTGCTCGCCACCGGTGAGTGTCCGGACTTGTTCTGCCCCGGCGACCCGTACGACAACCTGGCGCAGGGGCTCACCCGCACCATCCCGGTGGAGATGCTCCACGAGCACGCACCCCAGTACACCAAGCTGCTGAACGACTACTACCCGGTCGGCTGGCTGCTGGGCCAGAGCCCGGACGACCCGGACGAATACGTGGCGCTGCACATGATCGGCGAGAATGCCGACACCCTGCTGACCTACGCCACCTTCCGCAGCGACTGGGCCGAGAACGTCGGCTTCACGGTGCCGAACCTGGATCAGGCGATGCAGGTCGATCCGATCGGTCGCGTGTTCTACCTGGACGAGGACTTCACGCTCGACCAGTTCGATGCGCTGCTGAAGGCGTTCCGCGACCAGGACCCGGACGGCAACGGCAAGAACGACACGATCCCGTGGGGCTCGAGCAACAACATCTTCTGGACCTGGTCGCCGCTGCTGGGCGCCTACGGCGTGCACTACGCCCCCAACTGGGCGCGGCCGGCGGGCGGCGGCAACTCGCTGGTCGACGGCGAGCTCTACTTCTGGGCGGTCTCGCCCCGCTACCGGGACTTCCTGCTGCACGCGAACGAGTGGTGGAACGAGGGGCTGCTGGACAGCGAGTTCGCCAGCCTCTCGGTCGGCAAGTACTGGGAGAAGGTCGGCCAGGGCATCATCGGCGCCGGCATGTCCAGTGCCTGGTACGCCGGCGGGCAGAACGAGCGCTTCTGGTCGCGTCCGCCCAACGCCTTCGCCACCGAGGAAGAAGCCGCCGCCGGCGTCAAGGTCCTGATGGTGCCGCCGCCGATCGGACCGACCGGCATTCAGGGGTCGCCGTCCGGCAAGGACACCGGCAACATCGGCGCCAGCTACATGAACATCGGCGCCAAGGTCTCCGACGAGAAGCTGGCCAAGATCCTGCAGGTGCTGGACTGGGCGCGCTACGGCGACGACCGCGTCTGGGTGCAGGCAGAGTTCGGGCAGCCCGGCGTGCACTTCGACTGGCAGGGCGAGGAGTGGAACTCCGCGGCGATGCTGCGGCCGATGGCCGAGGTCGCCGAAGGCAACTACCAGGTCGGCGGCTGGGGCGAGTCCTATCCCGGCGTGCAGACCCGCACCCGCTTCAAGTACCTGCTGCCGTTCCAGCTCGCCAGCTTCCTGGAGAACTACGCGATCGACGGGCGCGGCCGCGAGCTGCAGACCAACTCCTACAAGATGGACTGGCTGGCCGAGACCCGCGTCGGTGAGCTGAACCGCCGCTACGGCGACACGCTGACCACGATCGAGGACGAGTTCCTGTACAAGGCCGTCATGGGCCAGGTCGACATCGAGTCCGAGTGGGACGCCTACGTGAAGAAGTGGCTGGACGCGGGCGGCCAGGAGTGGATGGACGAGATGAAGAAGATGCCGATCCGGGCCGAGTTCCTGAAGGGCAACATCGTCTACTGACCTGCCCGACCTGACGGTGCTTGCGACGAGGGGGTGAGAGCGAATCCACCCCCTCTTTTCTTTCTGAAGGATGTGAGGCGATGGCGAGCGCGATAGACCAGCGGGCACTGGCCGAGCGCCAGCGCGGGGAGAAGTGGCGCAAGGCCAGGCGCATGGCGCCGCTCTACGTGTTCCTGCTGTTCCCGATGACCGCCGTCTTCATCTTCCACTACATCCCGATCTACGGGGTGCAGATCGCCTTCAAGGAGTTCCAGATCGGGCGCGGCATCTGGGCCAGCCCGTGGGCCGGCTTCCTGCAGTTCGAGATGCTGTTCAGCAACCCGTTCTTCGGCCGGATCATGCGCAACACGGTCATCCTGAGCCTGCTGCGCATCGGCTTCGCCGTGCCCGCGCCGCTGCTGCTGGCGTTGCTGATCAACGAGGTCAGCAGGATGCCGGTGAAGCGGACGATCCAGTCCATCTCCTACCTGCCGCACTTCATGTCGTGGGTGGTGCTCTCTGGCATGCTGTTCGAGGTGCTCTCGCCGCAGCGCGGGCTGGTGGCGCTGTCCGCGAACCTGTTCGGCACCCCGGCGGTGAACCTGTTCACGGACGAGGCGTTCTTCCGCCCTCTGCTGGTGACGTCGGACATCTGGAAGGAGGCCGGCTGGGGCGCGATCATCTACTTGGCGGCGATCGCCTCGATCGACCCGGAGCTGTACGAGGCGTCGTCGATCGACGGCGCCAACCGCCTGCAGCGCGCCTGGCACATCACCATTCCGTCGCTGGTTCCGGTGCTCACCATCCTGCTGCTGCTGCGCATCGGCAACATCATGGAGGCCGGCTTCGACCAGGTGCTGAACCTGTACAGTCCGCCGGTGTACGAGGTGGGCGACATCATCGACACCTACGAGTACCGGGTCGGCCTGATCGACCGGCGCTACGACTTCTCCACCGCGGTGGGCCTGTTCAAGAACGGCATCGGCCTGGCCCTGCTGCTCGGCGTCAATGTCGTCGTGCGCCGCTACAGCGACTATGGTCTCTGGTAGCGCTCCGCTGCGCCTGTCGCGGGTGCGGAGGGGCCGGAGCGGGGGAGCCGTGGCCTTCGACGCGGTCAACTTGGCGTTGCTCTCCCTCTACTGCCTGACCATCCTGTATCCGTTCTGGTCGACCCTGGTGCTGTCGTTCGCACCGGCCGAGGAGGCGGGCACGCTCGGCTTCCGGGTGTGGAACGAGCGCTGGACCGCCAGCGCCTATCGGTTCGCGTTCTCGGAGTTCGGCAACGCCGGCGTCGCCTACTACAACTCCATCTACCGCACCGTTCTGGGCGTCGCCCTGGCACTCGCCATGACGCTGCTGGCCGCCTATCCGCTTGCCAAGCGCGATCTGCCCGGTCGCAAGTGGATCACACTCTACTTCCTGCTGATGCTGTTCTTCACCGGCGGCCTGATCCCGCGCTTTCTGCTGGTGCGCGGCATCGGCCTGCTCGACACGCGCTGGGCGCTGATCCTGCCGCTCGCGGCGCAGGCCTACTACGTGATCATCATGCGCAACTTTCTGATGACCATCGACAGCGCCTACGAGGAGTCGGCGTTCATCGACGGCGCCAGCTACCTGCA
Source organism: Spirochaetaceae bacterium (assembly GCA_028820215.1). The sequence goes on from JAPPKD010000320.1 coordinate 10,275, forward strand.
GGTGCTGGTGCGCATCATCGTGCCGCTCGCCAAGCCGGTGATCGCGACCATCGCGCTGTGGTCGGCGGTGCAGCACTGGAACTCCTGGCTCGACGCCCTGATCTACCTCAACAGCGAGTCGAAGGTGGTGCTGCAGACGCTGCTGCGCCGGCTGGTGCGCGCCTGGGAGCAGGAGGCCACTGACGCGCTGGACATGTTCCTCTCCACCTACGCGGCAAAGGTGCCCTCGGAGGCGGCCAAGGCGGCGGTGATCGTGATCACGATCGGCCCCATCATCGCCCTGTACCCGTTCCTGCAGCGCTACTTCATCAAGGGGATCTTCCTGGGGTCGCTGAAGGGCTGACCGTCAGAGCCGGTCGGCACTCGGAATGTACGCCGGCAGCGGGAACCACGAGACCGGCAGGGGCGGCGGCAGGGGGCCGAACAGCGCCCGCATCGCCGCGATCTCGTCCATCGTGAAGTCTGCGGGTTCGTCGGTGGATACTGCCTCGGCGCGAGTACCGTCGACGCTGAGGCGCAGCCGATTCGCCTCGCCGATCTGCAGGACCAGGCTGCCCGGCTCGGCACCGCCTGCGCGGACGCGTTCGCGCAGCAGGGCGGTCAGCACCGCCGGCCAGTCGAACACCTGCCAACTATCGGCGAAGCGCACGTTCGTGCCCTCCGCGATCGCGTCGAGGCTCCTCACCAGCGCAGTCTGCGCCGGCGACACGCAGACCGTCACGGAGGAGATGTCCCGTTCGGCGCACCACGCGGCGGCGATCCGCAGCGCGGCCGATGTGTCGGCAGCTAGCAGCTCGGTGACCTGCGAGCCGTCGCCGCCGGCGATCAGGTAGCCGATCAGCTCGCCGCCGGTGACCGCGGCGTGCGGCCGGTTGTTCCAGCTCGAGCAGATCGCGATGAACTCCGCGGCCGGCCGCTCGCAGCGCACGGGCTGCCCGGCATGCAGGTGCCGCGCGTCCGCGAGCAGCGGGTCGTCGTCGGTCAGGCGACGGAACTCGATCCCCGTGCCGTCGACGCCGGCCGCCTGCAGATCGTCCCGCTCCAGCGTGAAACGCAGCTCGGTCCCGGACTGCTCGTAGCCGAAGTGCCGGTAGCGGGGTCTACGGCCGCTGAGCCACGAGATGGGATAGCCGGCGGCGCGGACCTCCTCCACACAGTGGCGCATCAGCGTGCTCATCAGGCCCCTGCCGCGATACCGCGGATGGGTCGAGACGCCGCCGATACAGGCCACCCGCAGCGCCGCGCCGCCCACGTGCCAGGTGAGCGGGAAGACGCCGACCGCCGCCACCAGCCGCCCGTCGCGCCGGATCGCGTAGTTGCAGCTCATGAGCTCCTCGGTGGGCCGGTAGATCTTCGGCAGCAGCGACGGGAAGTCGTGCGGCCCGTGCGAGAAGGAGAAGGCGTAGTTGAGCAGGTCCATCGCCTCCCCGAAGTCCGCCGCCGTGAGCTGGACGATCCGTTCACTCACCGTGCGTTCCTCATGTTCGCCTTCATGCCCTGCACCACGGACCCAGATCATACTGGACGCCATGCTGATCGGGGCGGCGCCGATCGTGCTGACGTTCCTGTTCGCGCAGCGGCAGATCATCGGCGGCCTGACCCGCGGCGCGGTCAAGGGTTGACCGCGCGGGAACGGTTTCGTAGGAGAAGGTCAGCATGGATGCCAATGTGTTCCTCGGTGCCTTGATGGTCGTGTACGGAATCGTGACGCTGATCCTGCGCAGGGTTGCGCCGGACCGTTTCTGGAAACTGGAGACCATGAAGAAGAAGTGGGGCGAGAAAGCGGCCCTGCGGATTCATGTCATCGGGTACACGGTCCTGCCCCTGGTAGCCGGCACCGTGCTCATCATTCGCGGCCTGGCGTAGCACGGGATCGGTGAGCCGCCGCCACGACGACGATCGCGGCATCTACGGCCTGCCCGGTGACGTGTCGCCCTGGGACGTGCGCTTCGACGCCGGAGACCGGGCGTTCCTGGACGCGGAGGGCGATGGACGGTTCCGCCTGCGCGTGTGGACGGAGCCGGCGCTGGGGGCCGCCCGCCTGGTGGTGCGGACGGGCCGGCAGGTGAGTCGCATGCCATGACGGCGGTCGCGGCGAGCGAGCGCTCACCTTCTGGGAGACGGTCGCCGGGCCGTTCGCCGCCGGCTCGCTGTACTCGTTCGCGTTCCGCGCGGACGGCGGCCGCGGCCAGGGCGTCTACCTGTCGCCGGCCGGCATCACCGTCGCCATCGAGCGGCTCGACCGCTGGCGCTTCCCGGATCCGGCGTCCGGGGAGATGGTGCCGCTCGCGGTGCCCGACTGGGTCGCCACGGAGATCCCCGCAGGGCGGCTGAGCGCGGACGACAGGCGCTTCCTGCTGGAGCGCTTCTTCGACGTCAATCCCCGCGTGATCGCCCGCTTCCCGCGCTACCGGGAGCTGGCCGACGACCGCGCCGGCCGCGGCATCGACGCGGCGCTGGAAGCGTGGTCGGAGCAGGACTTCCGCGATCTGCAGGTGCTGTTCAACCTCGCCTGGACCGATCCCGACTTCCTGGCCGCCGCGCCGCTGGCGGAGCTGGTGGAACGCGGACGCGGCTACGTCGAGGCGGACAAGGAGACGGTGCTGGCCGAGCACCGGCGCATCCTCCGGCAGGTGATCCCCCTGCACGCGCGACTGTGGGAGGAAGGCCGCATCGAGGTGACCACCACGCCGCTCGCGCACCCGATCCTGCCGCTGATCGCGGATACCGACTTCGCGCTTGCAGGCGACCCCACCGCGCGCCTGCCCGAGCATCGCTTCCGGGAGATCATCGACGCCGACCAGCAGGTCATCCGTGGCCTGGACGTCGCCGAGCGGCTGCTCGGCCGGCGTCCCGCGGGCATGTGGCCGGCGGAGGGGGCGGTCGCGCAGCTCGTCATGTCGCTCTTCTCCAAGAACGGCGTGCGCTGGGTCGCGACCGGCGAGGACGTGCTGGCGCGCAGCCTGGGCGTGTCCATTACGCGCGACGGCAGCGACACGGTCGAGCAGAGCGAGCTGTACCGGCCGTGGCAGGCGACGCTGCGGCGCAACCCGCCGGTTCCGATCTTCTTCCGCGACGTACGGCTGTCCGACCTGATCGGCTTCGAGTACTCCGGCATGCCCGGGGGCGCGGCGGCGGCCGATTTCATGCGCCGGCTGCGCGCCATCCGCGACCGGCTGGACGCCGAGGGGCGGCTCGGCGGCGCGCAGCCTCCCGTGGTGTCGGTGATCCTGGACGGCGAGAACGCGTGGGAGCACTACGCCAACGACGGCAAGGACTTCCTGCGCGCCCTCTACCGGCGGCTGGAGCAGGCGGACTGGGTGGCGACCATCACGCCGTCGGAATACCTGCAGCGGTTCGCGGAGCCGGAGCCGCTGGGCGAGGTGTTTCCCGCCTCCTGGTTCCAGCCCAACTTCGCCACCTGGTTCGGCGAGGAAGAGGAGGCGCTGGCATGGGACTACCTGTGGCGGGTGCGCGACGACCTGCGCCGGGCGGATCGGTCGGGCGAGGTGGAAGGCGAGGCGCTGGCCGCCGCCTACGAGCCCATGCTGTTCGCCGAGGGCTCGGACTGGTTCTGGTGGTACGGATCCGACCAGGAGTCCGGCGACGACGGCTACTTCGACCGCGCGTTCCGGGAGTTGCTGGGCCAGGTCTACGACCGGCTCGGCCGGGAGCGGCCGCCGTTCCTGCAGGTGCCGATCATCCCGTCGGCGCCGGTCCCGGTGGTCCGTCAGCCGGACGAGGCGGCGGAGGTCACGGTCGATGGAGATCTCGGCGAGTGGTCGGCGGCGGCGCGCACTGGCGTGGCGTTCATCGAGCCGCCCGCGCGCCTTCGGTTCGCTTTCGATCCGGAGAACCTGTACGTGGCGCTCGACGGCCCGGCGGCCGGCGAGGCGGTGGATCTGTACCTGCAGGGATCGGGCACCGCGGTCGGGCTCAACTTGGCCGGCCGCGTGCTCGGCTTCCGCGCCACCCACGTGGCGCGCTCCGGCGGGGAGGGGGAAGCGTGCCTGGTCGCCCTGGCCACGCCGGAGACCTGCGAGCCGCTGCCCGCCGGCGGCTCGGAGGAGGGCGTGGAGCTGCAGATCCCGTTCGCCATGCTCGGCGCGATGGAGTCGGGCGACCTGGTCAGGATCGTCGCCGAGCTTCCGGGCGCCGGCATCGAGCTCGGCGGCGGAGCGGTCCGCGCCCTGCAGGTGCCGGACATCTCGGCGATGACCGTGCTGATCGATATAGAGGATCCGGCCGGCGACGACCACGGCCCCGGCGCCTACACCTATCCGCTCGACGAGGTGTTCGCCGCCGGCAGCTACGACCTGACGCGTTTCCAGGTCGGCACCGATGACGAGCACCTGATCTTCGCGTTCGAGGTGCGCGCGCCGATCGCCAATCCCTGGGGCTCGCCGCGCGGCCTGTCGGTGCAGACATTCGACGTCTACGTCGACACGGATGCGGACAGGGAGGGCGGAGCCCGCCTGCTGCTGCCCGGCCGCAACGCCGCGCTGCCGGCGGGCCACGGCTGGGAGTACGCGCTCACCGTGGAGGGCTGGGACTCCGCGTTCTACGTGGCTGACGCGGCCGGGGCGCTGGAAGAGCGCCAGCCGTCCTTCGACCTGGTGGTGTTTCCCGCCAAGGGCCGGGTGGTGATCCGGCTCCCGCGGAAGCTCTTTCCGGAAGGCGATCCGGCGGAATGGGGGTACGCCGCCGCGATGATGTCGCAGGAGGGGTTCCCGTCGGCCGGCGTGCGCCGCATCCGCGACGTGGAACGTTCGGCCGAGCGCTGGCGCCTGGGAGGCGGGTCAGGTGCCGTCAACCAGCCCCGCATCCTGGACGTGGCATGGCCGGAGCGCGGCGTGCAGGAGGAGTTGCTCTCCGACTACCCGCCCGCGACCGGCTCGATCGACGGCCTGACCGCAGACGACTTCGGCCGCATCCCGCTGCTCCGCGCGAACTGACGTTGACGGGCAGGGGCGGCTTGCCTACGTTTGCGGCTGCCTCCGTGGGAACCTCGTCCGACCGAATCATCGCCGCCGCAATCGCGGCTCGGCAGGCGGCGTACGCACCCTATTCCGAGTTCCGCGTAGGCGCCGCGGTACGGAGCGAGAGCGGCGTCGTCTACACCGGCTGCAACGTCGAGAACGCGGCCTATCCCGAGGGGATCTGTGCCGAGGCGGCAGCGATTGCCGCCATGGTCATGGCCGGCGAGCGCCGTATCGTGGAGATAGCCGTGGCCGGCGGCGGTGACCACCTGTGCACCCCCTGCGGCGGATGCCGGCAGAAGATCCGGGAGTTCGCCGCTGACACCACCCCGGTCCTCGTGTGCGACCCCGACGGACTCCGGCGGCGCTTCACGCTGGGCGACCTGCTCCCCGAGTCCTTCGGGCCACACAACGTCGCTTGAGTGCTTGAGTTGCGCTCTCCCATCGTGGCGGCACGCGGGGAGTCTCCATCGAGATTGTTCATCATGTGTCATCCCGCTCTTTCGTCGTTCGTGGACTCGCGGCATCGTGGCTCCCAGGGGCCACCCGTGGCCCACGCACCGCTGATCGCGGAGCCTCGTTCGAGTGCGAGCCATGGGCCGACAAGAAACGCCTGGATGACGTCACCAACAACTCGGAAGTCGTCGGGTGCACCGGGGAGAGAGTTGCGGATCAGGTACGCGCGCCACTGAGCGGCGCGATCAGGTTCGGCATAGAACTGCGGCGTGAGAGAAAGAGGAAGATCAGCGGAGATCACAGTACGGCGTCGTTCAAAGGTCGTGATGATAGACCGTGTCAGCCTCTCAGCCGCGAAGGAAACGTACTTGGCAATGGAGTAGATGTCGTAGAAATCCTTGTAGCGACTGTTCTGCTCCCCCAGCAAAACCATCGCATGGAGCTTCTCGGCAACGACGGCTTCGGGCGGATAGGCGCGGATCCATGGCCGCGGCGATCCTTCCAGTAGGGTCGGATAATGGGCATCGATAGGAGGCGGCTGAATCGCATCCCCGAATCCGATATCGATGCGCACTCGCATTCGGGCGCTGCCAACCCTGGACCAGAAGTGGGCGCGAACCCCGGAATACTCGAGATGCTCATGGAAGGGTTCCATGCTCATCGTCTCGGCATCGAACACGACTCCATCATCGACAACCGGCGCCGAGCAAATGGCACGAATGACCGAATCTACGTTGCCCTGCCGAGAGTCCCCGTGCCCGGTAAAGTCGAGATCGCGGGTTGGGCGGTAGGTCGACTCACCCCACAGTGCGAGAAGCATCGCACCCTTCAGAACAAGCCTGCCGCGATGCTCGGACTCGCCAAGGCGGTGCAGGAATCGCTCGGCCGCGTATCGCTGCAGCAGAAACTGAAAGTCCTCACCCTTTTCGCGGCTCCTGTTCAACAGTCTGGTGCGAACCGATGCGGAGACGTTTCTGAGCGGCCTGCGCCTCATGAGACCAGCGCCTGCACGTACGCTCTGATGACGGACCGCGCCCGACAGGCGTCGGCCGTGTGCATGATCTCGTCGATCGTCGCCACGCGAAGGCTCAGCGCGTCGCGCAGAGCCTCGATGGCGATGTCGAGGCCGAGCTTGTTGCGATAGCGGAAACAGTCCACGACCGTACGGGCTGGCGAGGTGACCCGAACGGGGACCCCAAGGAGCGAGTGAACGACCACTCCGTGAGTGAGCATGACGCCGGAGAAACGCACGATACGCACGCGCGCAGGAGCACGTGTGGGCTTGCGCGCCTTGCGATCAAGAGCGATCCACACTTCGTGAGGCGCCTGCGTACCGATGTGGTGGAAGTGAAGCGCAGTCAGCAGGCAGATGATGGCGTTCGGGACGGCGGCGGCCACCATCGCTTGCGTTTCGACCTCCGTGGGCTCCACCTGGGCGAGCCGATAGAGCCCGTTCCCGAACTTCTCGATCGCGCCCTCGGAGACCATTCCCTGCAGCCGGCGGTGCGAGACCCCGAGCGGTGCGATGTCCCGTGGGCGGAAGAATACGCCCAAGCCGGCTTCTTGCAGCCGCGTTGCATCAAAGGGTTCGGCCATTCCGAGGTCATGATGTTGTATGTCGGCACTTCCGCGCAACTGCCGACATCTAGCAGCGGTTCTCAAATCACGTCGGCACCGTTCGACGACGTGCCAACACTTTCGGCCCCAGTCGCACCAGCGACAATCGCGCAGCACGGATGGTGTTGGCTTCGACGGCCCGGATCTCCTCCATCGCGAGCGGAGGCCGGGCCCCATTATCACTCGGGCCGGACAACCTCGCTGAGTGCGGCTCTACCTGTTGCCTGAGACGGCGTCGAGGGCTTGGTCGAAGGTCTTGATCTGCTTCACGCCACGTCGGCGGCAGCTCGCCAGATGGCACAGTTCTCTCGCTCCCAAGCCGGGGTGTGTGTCGCGGAACTGGCGGGCAAGCGTGACGTCCTCGTACTCCAGCGGCCACACATCGACTCCCGATCCGGCGAGCAGCGCGAGCGCGGCATCGAGGGTCTGCAGTCTGCCGACCGGCACGTAGGCGTGGAGCATCTCCTGTACCACTTCGGCGGAGGTGCACAGAGGCGTGCGGTCGCGGGCGGACGCCTTGAAGAACTCCTGAGCGGGATCTCGATGGGGATGCCGTCGCCCGACGGCGTACATGAAGACGTTGGTGTCGACGAACGTCACGTGCGAGCCGCCCCACGTCGGCGTGACTCGTCGATCACGTTCAGGTGTTCGTCCCAGTTGGGTTCCGACTCCGGGCCTGGAAGCTCGTCACATTCCCGGAAGAACGCATCGAGTTCTTCGGGCGACTCGAACGCAGCGGACCGTTGCAGGCGTTCCAGCCGTTCGTGGGCCGCTGTTCTGAGCCACCCGCTCAACGTCATGCCCTCTCGTCGAGCCTGATGCACGAACCGATCTCGATCCTCGTCCGGGATCACAAGTTGCACTCTTGCCATGATGTCTCTCAGTCGCCGTATCGTGTGTATGAGTCATACACATAGGCTTCAACCAGACGTCAATCGGCGGAGGGTCACAGCGCCCGTCCCGGAGGCCTCGCCGTCGAAGCCGGTGTGGCCGACAGGTACCGTCGGGGCGTATCATTGCAGATCCTACAGGCAAGCCGGTGAACAGGGAGCTGTTGGTTCTCGGGTACTACCCCAAGCTGATCCGCGAACCCACGGAGATTTGCAATTCGGACATGCTCGCTCTCGAGGAGATTTGTTGCGTCACCGAGTGCGGCGGGAATGAAGCGCCGGACGGTTGGATCGATCACTGGAAGCACAACACAGACACGTGGCTCTTCGACACGCCGGAGGCGGCGTGGTCGGTCGTGCCAGCGCGCGAACGGGAGCGGTACCGTCTGTACGCGTACCGTCTCCTGCCGACGTTGTTTCACGAGTCCGGCGAGGAGACCGAACATCCGTTGTCGGAGTTGACGGCGGTCCCCATACCGGATGGGTTCTTCCGTCTCGGCTTGGACGCCGTGGTAGGGGCCGTCGGAAAGACCGAAGGAGAGATGCACTTCCCGCCCAGCTTCGGCTGCTCGCCGCTGTGCTGCAACGGCATGGCCGAGGAATACCCCGTGAACCGGTACTGCCTGGTCGACGACCTGGATACCGCCATCCCGATGGCTCGCGACTTCGCTACCGGCAACTGCGAGCCCGGCCCGTACTGCGTGGTCGATGTCTGGCGGCGCGAGCCGTAGCGGCCGTCAGCCGGCGCCGGGGCTCGTTTCGCCGCGGCGATAGCGGCTGGCCAGGTATTCGTCGACCCATCTGCGGGAGCTGCGCCAGTGACCGTCGGACGCTCTCGTGGCGCGGAGCCGGCCGCGGTCGGCCGCAGCGCGCAGCGCGGACGCCTTCATGCCGGGCGTCTCGAGGGCGGCCAGTGGCACGAGCCGGTCCGGATCGGCGACGGCCGGGATGACGAATCGGTGCAGGCTGTCGAGTATCGCCCTCGCGAGCATCTCGCCCAGAGCGCTTGCGTCTCCCGTGTCCGCTCGCTGCAGCGCGCGCAGGTACCGGGCGCGGTCGCGCTTGTAGATGATGGCGGGCGGATAGCCGTGACGGACAAGGACGAGGTTGAGGAGCAGCCGTCCGGTCCGCCCGTTGCCGTCGAGGAACGGGTGGATCTGCTCGAAACGGCAATGGAGCGTGGCGAGCGCCTCGGGAAAGGCCGCTCTGCTGGAATCGAGGGCGTTCACCTGGTCGACCCATAATGTGTTGAATCCAGGGGAAACAAATTCGATCGAACACTTTCGGAGGTGGGTCGCGGGAGGCACTGGAGGACCTACCTCGGCGGGGCATGGTCTCGTACACTCGTCCGGTGATGATGCGCGCCAGCGCACGGGCAGCCCTGGCCGCGGTCGCGGCGCTCGCCGTGCTCGGCTGCTTCCTGCTGCCGGACGAGGAGGAGGTGCTCTCGGCCGATCTGCTGCAGGCGCCGCAGATCACTTTCCGCACGGTGGTCGCCGAGCTCGGTGCGATCGAGCGCAAGACCATCGTCACCGGGCAGTTCGTCTATCGGGAGCAGCACCCGGTCTTCTTCCGCGACCGCGCCGGACCGCTGCGGGCGATTCACGTGGGCTGGGGCGATGCGGTGGAGGCGGGACAGCTCCTGGCCGAGATCGACACGCAGGCGCTGCTCGACCGGATCGCGCTGCAGGAGCTGGAGCAGCGCCGCGCGGATCTGCTCCATCAGCGGGCGGTGGCCACCGGCGCAGACCGGTTCGCCGTGGGACTGGCCGAGCTCGACCTGGAGCGCGCCCGGCTGATACTCGGCCAGCTCCGGGGAGAGCTGGACCGGTCGCGGCTGTTCGCTCCGATCGCCGGCCGCGTCGTGTATATCGCGGCGGTGCAGCCGGGGGAGCAGGTCGTCGCATTTCGCACCGTGGTGCAGGTGGCCGATCCGAGCGATCTGGTGCTCGGTTACCGCGGTCAGCAGGCGCGTGATTTCATCGTCGGCGCGGCCGTGAGCGTGGTGATGGCCGGCGATACGTACCCGGGAGAGGTGATCGCCACGCCGGGATCGGCTCCGCACGACGCGACTGACGAGGAGAACGACCGTGTGCTGATCCGGGTCGACGGGCTGCCGTCCCGCGTCACGGCCGGAGCCAGCGCGGTCGTCCACCTGGTGCTGGAGCGCCGGGAAGGGGTGGTCGTGGTGCCGCGCTCGGTGGTGGAGACCTACGTGAGCCGCACCTACGTGCAGGTGCTGGAGGACGGCCTCCCGATCGAGCGGGACGTCGAGGTAGGCATCCAGACGCCGACCCGCGCGGAGATCCGGAGCGGCCTGAGCGCGGGCGAGGCCGTGGTCCTGAGGTAGGCCGGCCACGCTCCTGCTGCTGATCCGCAAGACGCTGGCCTCCGGGTGGCTGGCCCTGGCCCTGCTGGGCAGTGCCGTGGCATCGGCCGGCCTGCTCGCCGCGATTCCGATCTACGCCGACGCGGTCCTGCAGCGCCTGCTGGTCAAGGAGCTGGAGGCCCGACAGCGCGAGCGCGGGCGCCATCCGGGACGCACCAGCGCGATGATCAACCTGTTTCGTGCCGCTCCCGCCGAGCAGCGCGGTGAGCGGTTCCGGGATCTGGATGCCGCGGTCGGCGGAGCGATCGCCTCGCTCGGTTTGCCGGTCCTGGCGCAGACCACGCAGCTCACGCTCTCCTACCTGCGGCAGGACAACCAGCGCGACGGAGCGCGGCTGTTCCTGTCGGTGGAGGCGCTCGACGGCCTGCTGGAGGAGGTCGAACTGGTCCACGGCCGCGCTTACCGCGCCCGCGACGACGGCGTGCTGGAGGCGATCATCTCCGAGTACGTGCTGCGCGACCGTCCCGTGTTGCTCGGCGACGAGCTGCAGGTGAGCTCGATCACGCCCGGCGGGCCGGCCTTCACCGTGCGGATCGTGGGCGTCTTCCGCCCGGCCGCGGACTCCAGGCTGTTCTGGCCGTACGGGCTGCGCCAGTACGACGACAGCCTGGTGGTCGACTCCGGCGAGTTCCGCAGGCGATTCGTGGACGGGCCGCTCGCCCACGTCGCGGAGGTACGCTGGCACTACGCGCTCGACTACCACGCGCTGCGCGTCGCGGCGCTGGGAGAGGTGCTGCAGCGGCATCATGAGTTCCTGCGCATGGCGGACCCGGCACGCGTGCAGGTGCAGTTCCCGCTTCGGGAGGTGATCGACACCTACCTGGTACGCGCCGGCCAGCTCCGCCTGACACTGACGCTGCTGCTGGTCCCGGTTGCACTGCTGCTCAGCTTCTTCACCTACCTGGTCGCGCGCCTGCTCGTCGAGTCGGAGCGCGACGCCATCGCCACACTGCGCAGCCGCGGCGCCGGTGGCGAGCAGGTGGTCGGCATCTACCTGGGGCAGGCGGCGGCGCTGGGGGTGGTGGCGCTGGCGGCGGGGCCGCCGGTGGGACTGTTCATCGCGGCGGTGATCGGGGCCGCGGACGGCTTCCTGGTCTTCGTCGACCGCGCGTCGCTGCCGGTGGCGCTGTCGCTGCGCGCGTGGCTGTTCGCCGCGGCCGGCGCAGTGCTGTTCGTGCTCACCACGGTGGCGGCAGCGGTCGCCGCGCGCGGGTCGATCGTCGAGCGCAAGGCGGCGCACGCCCGCAGCGAGTCGCGCGCGCCGTTCTGGCACCGTTTCTACCTGGACGCCGTCCTGCTGGCGGTCGCCGCCTACGGGTACCTGCGCTTCACGGGCGACAACGCGAGGCTGACCCTGACGGCGGTCGAGGGGAGCGCCGCGCCGCTCGACCCGCTCCTGTTCGGGCTGTCGGTCGCGTTCATCCTGGGCTGCGGACTGGCGCTGCTGCGCCTCTTGCCCCTGGCGGTTCGAGGGCTGGCGGCGGTGGGAGGAAGCCGCTGGCCGGCGCCGTTGTATGCCGCCCTCATCCAGGTGGGGCGCGCTTCCGCGAACGGCCAGCTCGTCGCGCTGTTCCTGCTGCTGGCGGTCGCCCTCGGCATCTTCAACAGCCAGACGGCTCGCACGATCAACGCCAGCCTGGTCGACCGCATCGCTTATCGCGTGGGGGCCGACATCGTCGTTGAGCCCTACTTTCCGAGCGCGGAGCCGGCGATCGTAGCGCCGATCGACGCGCCGCCGTCCTCGGCGGTTTCCGGCGTCGCGTCCGGAGCGCTGCGCGAGCCTCCCCATCACGCCTTCGGCCGCCTGGACGGCGTGGAGCGCGCCACGCGCGTCTTCCGGCGCGCCCGCGCCACGGTGCGGCTGCCGGACGGACAGACCACGCAGACGCAGGTGCTGGGGGTGGTGGCTCCGGAGTTCGCGCAGGTCGCCTACTTCCCGCCCGGACTCTTGCCGCGGCACCATTACCGCTACGCTCAGGCCCTCGCCTCCAGCCCGCTGGCGCTGCTTGCCGGCAGTGCCCTGCGTGACCGCCACGGCGTGCGCCTGGGCGACCGCATCGAGGTCCGCTGGAGCGGGCAGCCGGCGCTGGCCGGGTTCGTGGTCGGCTTCGTCGATTACTGGCCCACCTTCAACCCGCTGGGAGAGGGCCGCTGGCTGTCCGGCATCCCGGACCGCCGGGGACCGACGAACCTGATAGTCGCCAACCTAGCCTACCTGCACGCCAAGCTGGCGCTGGAGCCGTACGAGATCTGGCTGGATACGCGCGACGGCGTGTCCAGCGCGGCGGTGTATGCCGCCATGCAGGACGAGGGGCTCGTGGTCGAGCGGCTGTACGACACCGCGCAGGTGCTGCTGACCGCCCGCAACGACGCGATGGTGCAGTCCACCAACGGCGCGCTCACCCTGGGCTTCGCGATCGCCATGCTGACCAGCGTCGCCGGCTTCATCGTCTTCTGGGTGATGGCGCTGCGTACCCGCACGCTGCAGTTCGGCGTGCTGCGCGCGATGGGGCTGCGGCCTCGCCAGGTGACGGCGATGCTGATCGCGGAGCTGCTGGTGCTGGCGGTGGGCGCGGCGCTGATCGGCTTCGCCGCCGGCCGGCTGGCGGCCGATTTGTTCATACCGCTGGTGCAGGTGGCGGAGGGTGCCGCACAGGTGCCGCCGTTCCGTGTCACCGCCCTGCGCGCCGACTTCCTGCGCGTGTACGCGGTGGTGGCCGCCTCGCTGCTGGTTCAGTCGATCGTGTTCCAGATCTACGTGGCGCGCGTCTCCGTCCACCAGGCGCTCAAGCTCGGCGAGGAGTGAGCGAAGCGAACCTCACTCGAAGAGTGAGCGAGGCGTTCGCGGTATGATCCTGAGGGGGAACCGATGAGCGACCTGGAATTCACCGACACGCACGTTCACTTCTACGACCTACGCGATCCCGGCCTGCACTACTCGTGGCTGATCCCGGATGCCGAGGAGGATCCCGACCTGGGCACCCACGACGCGCTCAAGGCCGTCCGCTACTGGGCGGACGACTTCATCGCGGAGTCGCGCCTGGCCGGCACCACCAAGGCCGTGCACGTGCAGGCGGCGCTCGGCATCGAGGACCCGGTGGAGGAAACCCGCTTCGTGCAGGGGTTCGCCGACCGCCTGGGGTTCCCGCTCACCATCGTCGCCTTCTGTGATCTGACCTCCGGCGACGCCGAGCGGGTGATCGAGCGGCACGTGGAGTATCCCGGCGTGTGCGGGATCCGCGACCTGCGCTACGACGACTACCTGACCGACCCGCGCTGGGAATCAGGCTACGCGCTGCTGGAGCGGCACGGGCTGGTCTGCTGTGACGATCCGCTGGTGCCGGTCATGGGCGACGCGGTGAAGCTGGTCGAACGCTACCCCGGCATCACCTACTGCATCGACCACACCGGCTTTCCGCGGCGCCGCGATCCCGAGTATTTCCAGGAGTGGAAGCGCGGCATGCGCTCGCTGGCCGCGCTCGACCACACGGTGGTCAAGATCTCCGGGCTGGGGATGTGCGATCACGGCTGGACGGTCGATTCGATCCGCCCCTGGGTGCTCGAGTGCATCGACGCCTGGGGTATCGAGCGCTCCTTCTTCGGCACCAACTGGCCGGTGGACCGGCTGTTCTCGTCCTATACCGACGTCATCCAGGCCTACCGGCAGATCATCGCCGACTTCAGCCGTGACGAGCAGGTGGCGCTGTTCTCCGGCAACGCCGACCGCATCTTCCGCCTGACGCCGTCGGTGTGAGCGCGCTGCGCGCCGGCGTGGCGCGGCGGGTGATCAACCCGCCCTTCGGCATCAAGCGGCCGGGGATCCGGCTGTTCGCGGATCCCATCCAGGCGATCGAGAGCGACCTGACAGCGACCGTCCTGGTGCTCGCGGCCGGAGGCAGCCGGGCGGCGATCGTCGCCTGCGACCTGTGCGCGATTCCGGTGTCGGTGGTCGATCGCCTGCGGCTCAGGATCGCCGCCGTGCTCGACACGACGGTCGACCACGTGCTGGTCAACGAGAGCCACACGCACTCGGGGCCGGCGCTCCCGGAGTTTATCCCCGAGCCGGCGGAGCAGGCCGCGGTGCAGCAGGCATATCAGGACGAGATGGAGGAGGCGGTCGTGCAGGCGGCCCAGCAGGCCGGCGCCACCCTGCAGCCGGCGCGGATCGGTGCGGGCTGGGGCGAGTGCGGCATCGGCGCCTACCGGCGCGATCGGCTTCCGGACGGCACCGATCATCTGGGTGAGGTGGCCGGCGCGCCGACCGACCCCTCGGTGGGCGTGGTACGCGTCGACGACTTGGGCGGGCGGCCAATCGCCACCCTGTTCAGCTACGGCTGCCACCCGGTGACGATGGGCCCGCACTCGCACGTGGCCTCCTCGGACTTCCCCGGCGCCGCGCGGGCAGTGGTCGAGGGGGCGCTGGGCGGCACGGCGCTCTTCCTGCAAGCGTGCGGCGGCAACATCAACCCGGTCACCGGCATCGGCGCGGAGGTCGACTGCCGCGACAACAAGGACCGCATCGGCGCAATGCTCGGCGGCGAGGTGGTGAAGGTGGCGGCCGGCATCCGCACGCACGTGCGGCGCGGCGCGAAGCGGCCCATCGATACGCTGGCCTCCGTGTCGGTGTGGCCGTGGGAGCCGGTGCTCGGCGAGTCGGAGAGCACGCTGGCCGCCGTCGAGCGCACGCTGGAACTGGATTTCGTCGAGCTGCCGCCGGCAAGGAAGGCGCAGGAGATCCACGACCACTGGCACCGGGAGCTCGCGGAGGCGGAATCCGCCGGCGGTCACCACTGGGACGTCGCGATCGCGAAGCGGTTCGCCCACTGGGCGGAACGGTTGGTGGCGGCCGTGCGCGACGGCTCCCCCCGCTTCCCGATGCCCGTCCAGGTGCTGCGTGTGGGAGACGTCGCCTGGGTCGGTGTCGGCGCGGAGGTATTCTTCGAGACCGGCCTGACGATCAAGGCGAGCTCACCGATCTCCCACACGCAGGTCCTCGGCTACTCAGCCGGCTGCCGCACCTACCTGCCGCGGGCGGAGGACTACCCGGAAGGCGGCTGGGACATCGATGCCCGCTACGCGGTCCCGGACCTGTTCTTCCAAGCGTACAGCATGCCGGTGGCGCTGCGCCCGGACTCGGCCGACCGGGTCACGGAGGCAGCGCTGGAACTGCTGCGCGAGGCCGCCGTCGGCTGACCCTGCGGAGGTCCCATCCATGGCGGGCGCACGCACCCGGGAAGTCGCCAGGGCGTGCGTGGAACACCTGCGGCGCGAGCTGCCAAGGATCCGCCTCCGCGGCATACGGTGCGTCTTTGTGAACGGCAGTTACGTTCGCGGCGACTGGCTCGACGGACGCAGCGACCTGGACATCGGAATGGTGACCGAGAGCGGTTGGGAATCAGGGTTCGCCGAGGTCAAACGGCTCGCATCCGAGGCCATCGCGGGAGCCATCTTCGCCGCGCACGTCGACAGTGGCGTTGACTGGAACGTGATCGATCGCGCCGCCCTGCCGCGGACAACCAGTCAGGCTGTTGATTCGCCCTATCCGTACTTCAACGTCTTCCGCTTCGACCTTGACGCGCATTGCCAGATCCTGTGGGGCGAGGACTTCCGCGAGTGGCTGCCGCCCGTGCCGCCACCGGGTGAGCTCGCCCGTCGGTTCATACGGCTTCGGTCGCGGCGCGTGTCGCAGCTCGAGGACTCGGCTCTCGGTCGCCGACGGGCGCTGTACGCCGCGTACAAGGCCGCGGTCACCCTGCAACTTGCCCATGGCCAGCAGACGCTCGACAAGTTCAGGACGTTGGATCTGTTCAAGTCGTGTGTCCCAAGCTTTCCCGAGAAGGCACGGTGCGTCCGTGTCATGGCCGACTACGTCCACGGGAGCGATGTCGTGGCCGAGTCCCTGCACTCCTATCTGAATCTGATGACCGGATGTGAGAGAGCGTTACCGGGCTGAGCGGCGACCGCTCCCTGTCGATTACGCACGCCCGGGTTCGAGGCGCTCATTCAGTTCCCACAGCGCTACCTGGTTGGACTGCCAGTGAAGCCGCTCATGGCACTCTGAAAATGACAGCCATTCGACACGAGTGTGCTCGCGCGACAGCCCGAATTCCATCCCACTTGCATCCACCCCGAAGCAGTACTCGGGAATCACGTACAGATCTTCTGGCCAGTAGAGTCGTGCTCGAAAGTGGCATGTCGGAATGGAGGCAACCGTCTGGAGTTCAAGGAACCTGGCGCTCGGAGGAATCCGCGCTTCTTCCTCGGCTTCTCGGCTGGCCGCCTGGACTTTGTCCTCGCCCCTGCTGCCACCACCGGCGATGAATTGCCAATAGTTCGAGTCTTCGCGCAAGAAGGCCGCATATTGAATCGGCGTAGCGTTGCGATAGGGTATGACCAGCACCTGAAACGGCATCCTATCTCGGTCGATATCGTCTTTCTGTTTCGCCATCAGAGTATCCTCTCTTGTTGCGCTCGGCGAAGACGGCCTCCCGAGGCTGCACAGCCAGGCCTGTGGACAGTGTCTCGCGCGATGCAGCGTGCCGCACTGCCCTTCGGACGCTGACGAATCAGCGGTATCCTCCATCCGGCAGTCGAGCAGACAGGAGATACAGGTGTCAAGATGGTCTGATGCCGGCAAACGGAAGGCACCGCCAAGGGTGCCTTGATGATATGGAGGAACTCAGTGGAGACAGGGATGGATGACATAGTACCAAGGTAACTGTTCAGGCGTAGGGTAGGTTCGTTCGACAGATTTCGGCAACCGGTCGA
>JAPPKD010000055.1 GCA_028820215.1 Spirochaetaceae bacterium
TCCACGCCCGACGACGCCAGCGCCTGGGCCGACACCATCGAGCGCTTCGCCGACGTCTAGCAAAAGCGGAATTCGGCGAGGTCGTCGCGGGCGTATTGGTCGGGCAGCGCGACCTCCCAGACCAGGTAGGCCTCCATGGCGGCGCGAGCCACGTCAGCATCTTCGGGGTCGTAAGGCAGCGGCGGCTGGCGTGAGCGGATCGCGGCGGCAGTCTCGTCGCCGCTCCGAGCGACCAGCCCAGCGTCGCCGGACCAGCCCGGCTCCAGCACCCAGGCATCCCAGCCCATCTGGATGAGCCACGACGCCGTCATGGTGGCGCCGATGCCGTCGCTGTCGGCCAGCACAACTCGGGCCCCGCGGGTCACCAGGTACTCATCGGTGGCCTGCACGAGCTGACCGCCGGGGGCGCCAACCGCACCGGCCAAGTGCCCGGCCGCGAACTCCTCGGGCGTGCGCACATCCATGAAGTAGGTGGTGCGGCTGCCGTCTGCCAGCCAGTCATAGAGCCCGACGCGATCGACTGTGCGCACACCGCAGCGCTCCGCCACCGCCTGGGCTGCCGCCGCGGCCCGGGCTCGACCGGCGTCGGTGGGCTCAGGAGCCAGCTCATCGCGGCCGTGCTCGAGCTCGAGCCCGGCCAGCTCCCAGCCCATCGTGCCGTCCTTCAGCGCCACGACCCGGTCCAGGCCCGCGGAGCGCAGCGACTGCGCACCCATGATGCTGCGGGTCCGGCCCGCGCAATTGACGACCACTGTCGTGCCGTCGTCGATCAGATCATGCACCCGCCGAACCAGCTCGCCGCCAGGGCAGGATCGGCCAGTCGGGATGCTCATGCGATTGAACTCCCGGCGGGTGCGTGAGTCCAGCACCACCAGGTCGCGGCCGTCGGCCAGCCAACCAGCCAGCTCGGCGGCAGTCACATGCGGCGTGCCGAAGTGCCCCTCGACCAGCTCGCCGAACAGCTTGGACGGCACGTTGATGCCCGAGTACAGCTCGCCGCCCGCGGCTGCCCAGGCATCGATGCCGCCGTCCAGCACGGCTGCTTCGGTGTAGCCCAGCACGGTCAGCTCCAGCGCGACTGCCGCAGCCTCTCCCCCGCCGCCGTCGCAGATCACCACCGGCGTACCCAGCCTTGGGATGCGGGCCTCCACCTCCAAGCCCACATGGCTGAGCGGCAGGTTCGCCGCATACAACAGGTGGCGCCGGGTGAACTCGGTGGGCTCGCGGGCATCCACCAGCGCCAGCTCGGTGCCGTCACCGCGCAGCAGCCCCCGGTGCAGTTCCGTCAACTCGGCCGCTGAAATGGTGCGTACGTCAGCCATCACACTTCCCTCGAGACTGGGCCAGGCCGCCCCGGTGGCGATTCAGGCATCGGCCGGCGCAGCGTGAGCCGCCGACCCATGGCCATGCGGCTCAGGCGGCGGCCGCAGTCGGATAGCCCGGACGGGCTTCGATGATGCTCGACGAATCGGCGAAGACCAGCCACTCGCCTTGGTCGGCGTTCCAATAGCGGCGGCCGGTCATGTTCTCCATCGCCAGCCCGTAGCAGTGGAAGTTGGTGGAGGCGCCCTCGATGTGGATCGAATGCACATCGTGTCCGAGCATCGCGACGCCAGCGCCGCATTCGACCATCTCCTCGCGCTCCACGTGCGGCTCGCCCTCGCCGGCGCAGCAGTCGTAGAAGCGGTTCAGCTCCTGGCCGCGCATGCCCACGATGACCGCCCAAGTGAGGTGCTCGTGCGGCGGTGCCGAGGTGCCGACGCTCACGCTCTGGACATAGAGCGCCAGCGTGCCGTCGTCGTTCTGCGCCAACCGGTAGTTGAACGAGCCCCGCTCGCCGTCAGGAGCCGGGAAATCCTCCGGCGGGAACAGATGCTCGTGGGCAGCCAGTTCCAGCAGCCGTTCCTTGATGCGGGCGATGCCGGCCCGGTCGATGCCGCCGTGTTCACGGCCATGCGCATCGATCTTGGCGATGTCATCCATCGCGTCAGCCACAGCGGCTGCCCGTGCTGCAACCCGCTCGGGTGCCTGCTCCTCAGGGGCGGTCAATGCGCTCATGGGCTCATCCTTTCAGAACAGCGTGAGGTACTGATCGACCTCCCCAGCGGTGACGACGCTGTGGTGAGCCAGAAACTCCGCCTTTTTCACCTGCACGAAGTAGTCCCGGTACGGGCCCTCAGCAGTGTCGCCGAGCCCGGCGCCGAGCACATCACACCCCGCGAGTTCCTCGGCGGCGTGCAGCAGCGTCGGCGGTAGCACGGCGATCCCCTTGGCGGCCACCTCCTCCGCAGACATGGCGTGCAGGTTGTCGACATTGGGATCGCCCGGATCGATGTCGCTGTCGATGCCGTCGAGCCCGCACGCCAGATAGGCAGCGAACATCAGGTACGGGTTGGCAGCGCCGTCGCCCAGACGGACTTCGATCCGGTCGGGCTCGGGAATGCGGATCATCTGGGTGCGGTTGTTGCCGCCGTAGGCCGCATAGGCCGGCGCCCAGGTGGCGCCCGAGGTCGGTGCGCCCACGCCCATGCGCTTGTAGGAGTTGACGATCGGGCACGCCACCGCCACCAGCGAGTGGGCGTGGCGCAGCAGCCCGCCCACGAACTTGTACGCCATGTCGCTCAGGCCCAGTCCCTTGGTGTCGGCGCCGCCGGCAGTGCCGCCGATGAACAGCGGATCGTCGGTCTCAGCAGTCCACAGGCTCAGATGGGTGTGCAGGCCGTTGCCGGTCTTGTCGGCGAAGGGCTTGGGCATGAACGTGGCGTAGCGACCGTCGCGCTGGGCCAAGGTGTGCACCATCAGCCGGAACAGGATCAGCCGGTCGGCGGTGGTGAGGGCGTCGGAATACAGCCAGTTCTGCTCGTACTGCCCGTTGGCGTCCTCGTGGTCGTTGGCGTAGTTTCCCCAGCCCATCGCATCGAGGTTCTTCGACACGGCCTCGAGGTGCGGCAACATCCGGGTGAGGCCCCGGGCGTCATAGCAGGGCAGCGTCAGGTTGTCCCGTTCGTCGGCGACGGCCAGCGAACCGTCCTCGTTGCGCACCACCAGCGAGTACTCGGCCTCCACGCCGCACTTGAGC
>JAPPKD010000027.1 GCA_028820215.1 Spirochaetaceae bacterium
GCCCATCGTGTAGTCGGGAGTGGATCCAGTCTGCAGCTGCTGCGGCATGGCTCGCTCCTTGGTTGCTCACGCATCCGTCCGTCGCCTCACTGCCGACGATCGAGGATCGCCCATCGCTCGTTCCAAGTTCCAATAGGCAGCGTACAACAGGCCAAGCTGTCCAAATCGACCAGAGGCATGCCGTGTCGGCGTCTCAGGATGGCGCTGGGGAGTCGAGCAAGGGGCGCGGTGACCGGTTCGCTTTGGCATTCTGGGACTGCCCAGCTCAAGACTCGCGCTCCAGCCTCTGCTGCGTCTCGCTCCGCCCTGCCTCTCCCTACTCCAGCGAACGTCGCCTCCCGTATGCCCGTCACCAACTGCGGGGCGGGCTCTGACCTGGGGGATCGCGCACGCCAGCCGGTAGTGGCATCCTGCCCGCAGCACGATGACGCCGGTCCGCGACATGGGCGGCGATTATGCGGCCGAGACCACGTTCCGCCGTCGGCCGGCGTCGGCGGCGGCTCATGGCGCCCCAGTCAGAGTGAAGATGCGGGGGATAGCATGGCGCTTCCGACAAACCTCAATCTGCTCCGTGCCACCGGCAATGCCGCAGCGGCGTCAGTGTCGCGCACGGGTTCGCCAACGGCGCCAACGGCGGCACGCGTGTGCGAGCAGTTTCATTGCTCCGCACCAGGCGCGGCGGGAGCGGATCCACGCACAGGTCGGGGCCTGAGCACCGGAGCGGCTCCCGGCCCGATGCGGTGGGGGGCGGCGGAGTAGAGTGAAACGCGTGATGCGCAACGTGATCGAGCGGCTGGCGGGTCGGCGGGTAGTGGGGGCGGCCCTGCTCGGCCTCGTCGCGAGCGTGGCGGGGTTGGCCTGGCGCGGGCAGCGGCTGGAGGGGATGGAACTGCTCGACACGCGCGGCTGGTACACGCCCGACGATGCGGCGGCGCTGTTCGGCGCGCTCGAGCGGCTCGACGGCAGCGCGGCGGCGGTCTACGCGATCACCGCGCTGACCATCGACATGCTGTTTCCGGTTTGCTACGGCCTGCTCTTCGCGCTCGTGCTGCGGCGGCTGTTGCCCGGACCGCCGCTGTTTCTCGTGCCGCTCGCGCTGGCGCTCTCGGACGTGCTGGAGAACGCGACGGTCGCGGCGCTGGCGCTGAGCTTCGACGGCGAGCCGAGCTCATGGGCCTGGCTGGCGGCGGCCTGCACCCTGGTCAAGACCGTGCTGCTCGCCGCGACGCTCGCGGCAGTCGCCGCGGGCGCCGCGCTGCGGCTGTCGGAGCGGCTCCGCCGCTGAGGCCGGTAGCCCTAGCTGTTGGCCGCGATGAAGGCCTGGACGCGCTGCCAGGCGTCGTTGCAGGCGTCCGCGTGCTCGTCATAGGCGCGGTCGAAGAAGCTGTGCGGCGCGCCGTCGTAGCTGACGATCTCGTGGGCGACGCCGCGCTCGTTCAGAGCGGCGTCCCAGCTGACGGCCTCCGCGGCGGGCACCAGCTCGTCCGCCGCGCCCATCAGGCCGAGGATGGGGCAGTCGATCTCGGCGATCCGGTCCAGCGGCGAGCCGCCGCCGTTCAGCCCGGGGCTGCTGGGGTGGCCGTAGAAACCGATCGAGCCGGCCAGTCCGTGCCCGGCGGCCGCCTGCATCCAGCTGTTGCTGCCGCCGAAGCAGAAGCCGACGGTGAAGATGGCGCGCTCGGCGTCGGCGGCCCGGAGGGCGGCAGCCGCCGCAGCGGTGTCGGCGGCGATGCCGTCCGGCGAGGTCTGCTGCACGTGCGGCCAGAAATCGAACTCGGCGTCGCGCTTCGAGACGCCGGCGGTGCGGCCGAAGTAATCGATCGCGACCGCGTCGATGCCGATCTCGGCGAAGCGGATGGCGAGCTCCTCGTAGAAGCGGAACAGGCCGCGCACATCGGGCAGGATCACTACGCCGGGCCCGGTGGGCGACTCGGCGCGGGCATGGAAGGCGGCGAACTCGGCGCCATCGGCGGCGGTCAGGGTCAGGTCTTCGACGTCCACGGCCGCGCCGGCGATCGGAGTGATCGCGGGCAGGGCCTCGTAGCGGTGGCACATGGGATCGGTCCTCTCTGCATCGCGGTTCTGCCACCCGAGCATACTCGCGCGCTCGCGCGGGCCCAGGAACGGTGCGCCAGCGCGGTCGCAAGTCCCAGCTCACGGCTCCCAGCTCACGGCCAGGTGGACGAAGCTGAGGCAGGGCAGCGCGAGCTCGTCGCCGCGCGTGTGCGGCAGTCGAGGGCGATCCGCTCACAGCGTTCGTTCGTCCGTTGCATCGGCGGCCGGTCGCCCGTCGGCCGCCTCGACTCTGGACGAGAGCCGCGAACGCGCGTGCGCCGCCGGGTGCGGCCACTATCCTGACGCGAGCCGGCGCCGCCGGCGCGTTGAGTTCAGTGACGCACGCAGGACAAGGAGCGATCGATGCCCCCCACCCCCGAAACCCAGGGACTGCTGGCCATGCTGGAGGAGGCCGGCGGCCCGGATATCTCCGAACAGACGCCGGAGGAGGCGCGCGCGGCGATCGCCAACTTCGCCGCCATGCAGGCCGGCGCCCCCGAGCCGGCACGCGTCGAGGACCGTAGCCTGCCCGGGCCGGCCGGCGAGATCCCGGTCCGCGTCTACGCGTCGGCGGGCAATGACCTGCCGGTCGTGATCTACTACCACGGCGGCGGCTGGGTGCTGGGCGACATCGAATCGCACGACGGCGCCTGCAAGCAGCTGCTGGCCGAGCTCGGCCAGGCGGTCGTGGTCTCGGTCGACTATCGCCTCGCGCCCGAGCACCGCTACCCCGCCGCGGCCGACGACTGCTACGCCGCCGCTGTCTGGGTCGCCGAGCACGGGGCGGAGATCGGCGCCGACGGCTCGCGCCTGGCCGTCTGCGGCGACTCGGCCGGCGGCAACCTCGCGGCCGTGGTCTCGCTGATGGCGCGCGACCGCGGCGGCCCCGCGATCGCCGCCCAGGTGCTGCACGTGCCCGTCACCGATCATTACTTCGACACCCAGTCGTACCTCGACAACGCCGAGGGCTATCTGCTCACCCGCGCCTCGATGATCTGGTTCTGGGG
>JAPPKD010000375.1 GCA_028820215.1 Spirochaetaceae bacterium
CTGCCGGCCGAGTCCGACCCGGTGCTGTTCGGCGTCCACTCCGAGATCGCCGAGCACTACGGGGTCGATCCCGAGGTTCACGAGCCGCATACCACGACGCTCGACTACGTGGTGGCGGCCGCCGGCGGGTGACTGACCGGCACGTTGGGAGGCGCGCTGGAAGCGCGCGACATACCCGCCGGTGAGGGCTACCTCACCAGCGACACGACCGGATACATAGGCAAGGAAGGCTCGGTACTGGTGATCCGGGCCGTGCACGTCGACTACCGCCTGCGGCTGTCCCCGGACAAGCGCGCCGCCGCCGAGCGCGCGCATCGGTTTCACGCCGACCGCTGCCCGGTGGCCGTTTCCCTGCGCGGCAGCATCCGCATCACCACCGCCCTGCACCTGGAAGACCTGCCCGCGGGCTGAGGCAAAAGGCAGCGGATCCGGGCGTCGCACCGAGAGCGGCGTGGCGCCCGGCCGGGGTGGTGAGCGAGGAGCAACACTGCCAGTTGCGCTGCATCGTCGCGTTCAGTGCAGCCGGAGTTCGCCGCGTACCGTTCGCGAACGGAGGGAGATGGCGGCAAGGCGCGCCGGCTGGGCCGGCGGCTTCGGGCCGTCGAGTGGCCGGCGGTTGGAGGTGGCGTTGGATCGCGTGGACAATTCAAGACGCGGGCAGCTCCTGCGGGACGGCTACTGCCTGGTGCCGGGCGTCCTGGACGCCGGCATGCTCGGGCGGCTCCGGGCAGCGACCGACCTGATGCTCGACGCGCAGACCGAGGAGCACAGGGCGCGCACCCGGTCGCAGGGCAGCATGTTCGGGTTCCCGCAGACCACCGACTCGGTGTTCGCCGAGTTGATCGCGCTGCCGGCGGCGCTGGCGGCGCTGGCGCGGCTCGGCTTCACGGAAGTTACCTTTACCGACGCCTACGTCATCAGCAAGCCGCCGCACAGCCCGCAACTGTTCTGGCACTACGACTGGTTCGCGTGGGAACAGCCGGAGATGTACGCGCCGGCGCCGCCGCAGGTGTTCTGCATGTACTACCTGACCGGCACCTGCCGGGAGAACGGCTGCCTGCGCGTCATTCCGGGCTCGCACACGCGCCACAACCCGCTGCACGATCTGGTCGCCGAGCCGCACAGCGCCGCGCTCGGCAGAGCCGACGACCTGGACCGGGCCGAGTTCGGTCAGCGGCCCGACGAGATCGACGTGCCGGTGCGGGCCGGCGAGCTGGTGGTGGGCGATGCCCGCCTGCTGCACGCCGCCCACCCCAACCGGAGCGACCGGCGCCGAACCGTGCTCACCCTCTGGTACCAGCCCGACTATCCGTCGCTGCCGGAGCGGGTGAAGGCGCAGATGGTCGCCAAGACGCAGCCGCCGGCCGCGGCGTGGTCGGCCGAGGGCAAGGCCATGGTCAGCGCCCTGCACCCGGTCTACGACGGCCCCGCCCCGCCCCACGGCCGCATGCTGCGGCCCAGGCAATCGCCATGAGCCGGCGCGGTCCCTATTGACCGCCGAAGAAAAATTGTACAGCATTGCTGTACGGAAGGAATCTGTGATGATTCACGAAACGACCTACAGCAGCGCGCGCGCCCACCTTGCGGCGCTGATGGACCAGGTGACGGACACCCGTGAGCCGGTCCTGATTCGCAGGCGCGGCGCAGAGCCGGTCGCGCTGGTCGCGGCCGATGAACTCGCCGGCTGGATGGAAACCGCCTACCTGCTTCGTTCGCCGAGGAACGCGCAGCGCCTGATCGACGCCGACCGCCGCGCGGCCGCCGGCGAAGGCACGCCTTTGACCCTCGTACAACTGCGTGAACGGCTCGGCCTCGACGGCGCGTGACGGAGAGCCGCCGCCGGGATGCGCTGTTCGACCGGAACTGCCTCGATGACTTGGTCTATAGGGTCAGGCCGGACCGGAAGCAGGCGCTACGCGTCCTCAAACTGATCGAAGCGGTGGTCCGCGATCCCTTCGCCGGACCGGGCAAACCGGAGCCGCTCCGCGGGCAGCTTGCCGGCGCCTGGTCCCGGCGCATCGAGCAGGAACATCGTCTGGTCTATCGGGTCGAGGATCGCAGCGTGCGCTTCCTCGCGGCCCGCTACCATTACTGACCGCATCGCCGCCATCCCCACCACGAACTATAATCAGAAACTGAACAGGATAACGCATGGACTACCCGATTACGCCGGTCGCGTTCACGGAAGTGACGTTCGACGACCGCTTCTGGCTGCCGCGCCTCACCACCAACCGCGAGGTCACCATCCCGTACGACTTCCGCAAGTGCGAGCAGACCGGCCGCATCGACAACTTCGCCAAGGCCGCCGGGCTCATGGAAGGTCCGCACGAGGGCATCTTCTTCAACGATTCCGACGTGTTCAAGGTGGTCGAGGGCGCCGCTTACTCGCTGAGCCTGCACCCCGACCCCGAGCTCGATGCCTACCTGGACGGCCTGATCGCCAAGTTTGCCGGCGCGCAGGAGCAGGACGGCTACCTGTACACCGCCCGCACCATCGACCCATCTGCGATGGAACCCGACCGGGAGGGCCTGACGCGCTGGTCCAACCTCAAGGTCAACCACGAACTGTACAACGTCGGCCACCTGTACGAGGCGGCCGTGGCCCACTACCAGGCCACCGGCAAGCGCACGCTGCTGGAGGTGGCGGTGCGCAACGCGGAGCTGATCGACAGCGTGTTCGGGCCCGGCAAGCTGCGCGACGTGCCCGGCCACGAGGAGATCGAGATCGGCCTGGTCAAGCTGTACCGTACCACCGGCGAGCGCCGCTACCTGGAGCTGGCGAAGTTCTTTCTCGACCAGCGCGGCCAGCCCGACCGCGACAACCTGCAGTCTGGCTTCGACAACCCCGGCTACATGCAGGACCACCTGCCGGTGATCGAGCAGCGCGAGGCGGTCGGCCACGCGGTGCGCGCGGGCTACCTGTACAGCGGCATGGCCGACGTGGCGGCGCTGACCGGCGACCAGGCGTACATCGACGCGCTCGACGCCATCTGGACCAACGTCGTGTCCAGGCGCATGTACCTGACCGGCGGCATCGGCTCCCGCCACCACGGCGAGGC
>JAPPKD010000067.1 GCA_028820215.1 Spirochaetaceae bacterium
ACCGCGTCCACGCACGCGCCGTAGTAGTACGTCCCGGAACTCGACGGAGCGCTCAGCTCCACCGACTCCGGGCTGCTCTCCAAGGCCGTCAGCGCCGGCACCGCGGCGGCGCCCACCTGCTCGTCGGAGGGCGAGATCGTCTCATCGTCCGAACGGTAGACGCTCAGCGTCGTCGCCGCCGCGTCTCCGTCGCCGGCGTTGCGCACCGTGGCCGAGAACGTGAAGCTCGCCCCGGCAACCGGGCCGGCGTCGCTCACGGCGGGTGATTCCACCACCAGATCCGGCCGCGGCGACGCCGGCTCCAGATTCTGCGCCTGCACGTCGACTCGGACCGCCCCCGAACAGTTGTTCGCCGTGTCGGATTCTCCCGCCACCGGATCGACGCATGCGCCGTAGTAGAAGGTTCCGGGACCCGACGGCGCCGTCACCTTCACCGACAAGGCGCCGCTCGCCGAAGCCGCCAACTGCGGCACCTTGGCGGCGCCCACCCGCTCGTTGGACGCCGTGATCGTCGCATCATCCGAACGGTAGACGCGCAGCGTGGTCGCCGCCGCGCTCCCGCGCCCGGCGTTGCGCACGGTGGCCGAGAACGTGAAGCTCGCCCCGGCAGCCGGGCGGTCGTCGCTCACCGCGGGAGCCTCCACCACCAGGTCGGGATGAGCCGCGCCCGGACCTCCGCCGCAACTTGCCAGTGCAATGCAGGCCAGCGCGACGAGCGCGCCGCACGCGACCGGCTGCCTGCCGGAGCAACGAATGTTCGACTTGGTGTTGCACGGCATCGTCCACTCCTCCGGTTCGGTGCGACCGCGCCGTCGGCGGCCGCGCCGCCGTCATTCGCCGGCGGCGAGGTGCCCCTACGTTTTTTCATCGTACAAGGTATTCGATAAACAATCCATGACTATCGAACCCTGAGTAGGGTAGTTATTTCGTCTTTAGATCATCATTAGTGTCTTAGGTGTCAGCGAACTCGACCGGAATGTTCCTCGAACAGTTGTTTGCCTTGTTGGATTCCCCGGTCACCGCGTCCACGCACATGACGTAGTAGTACCACCCGGCGGTCGCAGGTGTCTGAAACTCCACAGCCTGGGAGGAGCACGCCCAATCGTCGTGTGTCACGACCAACTCCGGCACGGCGACCGCACCCACCCGCGTACCGGCGGACGGTGCGCTCGTCGAATCCGGCAACAGGATGAAGCGCAGCGTGGTCGCCTTGGACGGGCTCCCCTGGTTACACACATGCATACCCAACGACAACGACGCTCCGGTAGGTTGCACCGTCGGAACTTTCAGCGTGGTGGCAAAGAGGTCCGGTATGTGCTGCGACACTTCGACCTTCAACGCCGCCGAGCAGTTGTTCGTCGTTGCGGACTCTCCCGCCACGGTGTCCACGCAGGCGCCGAAGTACAATACCGCTTTGCTCGACGGCGCCGTCACCGACGAGCGCACTGATATCAAGGGCAAGCCCAAGCCCAAATTCCGGCCCGGCAACGGCCACAACCAGACGGTGGCGAACTCCGTGTCCGACCGCGTCACGGTCGCATCCGTTGAACGGTAGAAGCGCAGCGCCGTCGGCCCCGCCGTCGCACTGCCGAGGTTGACCACTTCGGTGTCCAACTCGAACAGGCCCCCGATGGCCGGCTTGCCGGCGCTCACCCGAAGCCGATTGACTACCAGGTCCGGCCGTGGCCCCGACACCGGAACCTGCGCCGCTTGCACCGCGACCTGCACCGGAGCCGAGCAGTTGTTCGCCGTGTCGGACTCTTCCGCCACCGCGTGCACGCACGCGCCGTAGTAGTACGTCCCGGAACTCGACGGAGCGCTCAGCTCCACCGACGCAGGGCTGCTCGTCGAGGCCGCCAGCGCCGGCACCGCGGCGGCGCCCACCTGCTCGTCGGAGGGCGTGATCGTCTCATCGTCCGAACGGTAGACGTGCAGCGTCGTCGCCGCCGCGTCTCCGTCGCCGGCGTTGCGCACCGTGGCCGAGAACGTGAAGCTCGCCCCGGCAACCGGGCCGGCGTCGCTCACGGCGGGTGATTCCACCACCAGATCCGGCCGCGGCGACGCCGGCTCCAGATTCTGCGCCTGCACGTCGACTCGGACCGCCCCCGAACAGTTGTTCGCCGTGTCGGATTCTCCCGCCACCGGATCGACGCATGCGCCGTAGTAGAAGGCTCCGGGACTCGACGGCGCCATCACCTCCACCTTCACCGACAAGGCGCCGCTCGCCGAAGCCGCCAACTCCGGCACCGTGGCGGTGCCCACCTGCTCGCTGGCGGCCGTGATCGTCTCATCATCCGAACGGTAGACGCGCAGCGTCGTCGCCGCCGCGTTCCCGTCGCCGGCGTTGCGCACCGTGGCCGAGAACGTGAAGCTCGCCTCCGCAACCGGACCGTGGTAGCTCACCGCGGGATGTTCCACCACCAGGTCCGGACGGGCCGCGCCCGGACCTGCGCCGCAACTTGCCAGTGCAAGGCAGGCCAGCGCGGCGAGCGCGCTGCACGCGACCGGCTGCCTGCCGGAGCAACGAATGTTCGACTTGTTCCACGGCATTGTCCGCTCCTCCTGTTCGCCGCGACCTTCCGTGCGCCATCCCGCTCGACGACGCTCCCCCCGGGGCCGCCCCCGCCGCCAGAGTTCGCCAACGCCGGCATTGTCGGGTCCGCAAGGGCCGTGCTAGCTAGCACTACGTCCTTCATCGTACAAGGTATTCAGTGAATTCTCCATAATTTTACCGTTGAACGGGTATAATATTCGTCACTTCAGGGAAGGCCGACGACATTGGTGTATCGTCCGGCATGCCACGGCGCCTTGACGAACCGCGGGAGGCGCGGCGCTGCTGGCCTGGCTGCTCGACGGTTGAGTCAGAGGGTGCGCGGTGCCTGCTCGATGGCGCCGCTGACGAGGTGGCAAGCGGCGTGGTGACCCGGCGCGCCGTCCACGGCGGACAGCTCCGGCTGCTGGTCGCGGCAGTGCGGCTGCGCGTACGGGCAGCGGGTGTGGAACCGGCAGCCGGACGGCGGCGCGGCGGCGTTCGGCACGTCGCCGGCAAGCG
>JAPPKD010000082.1 GCA_028820215.1 Spirochaetaceae bacterium
CTGGCGGGGGGGGTGGGTTGCGGGGGGCGCCGGCGGGGCCGCGGGGGGCTATGGGTCTCGGCGCGGGCGGGGGGGGGGCGGGCGGGATTCTCTGGGCCTGCGGGACGGTGGGGGCGCGCTCGCCGCTGCGCGCCTGCGGCGCGGCTGCCCTTGTCGGGGCGATGCTGGCGGCAAACGGGGTCCTGAGGATGAGGATGGAGGAGCGGTCGGCCTACGTCGGGCTCGCCGCATCCGGGCCGCTGGTGCTGCACGGCGCGGTGGTGGACGACAGCCGTCCCCTGGCGCGAGGCGGCACGGCGCTTGCGGTCCAGGTCTCCTCGGTCTCCCGTCCGGACGGAGTTCTGAGGGCCACGGCGCGCCAGCGAATGGAGCTGTTTCTGCGGGAGGCGGAGTCCGTGCACCGGGGAGAAGTGCTGTCGGTCGTGCTGGCAACGCCGCCGGAGCGCTGGCGCGGGCGGCTGGTCGGGCGGCCGTCGCACCTGGAGCGACACGGGTTTCGATCGCGTTTCTGGCGTCTGCGGGCGTCGCTCCGGGAGCGGGTCGTGGCGGCGCTCGCGCGGGCCGGGCCGGCCGCCGGGCTGGCCACGGCGGTGCTGGTCGGCGACCGGCGGTACCTGGACCAGGCCGTCATCGATCGGTTCAGACGGGCCGGTGCGTCTCACCTGCTGGCGTTGTCCGGCCTCCACGTGGGCATCGTCTACGGCTGCGTGCTCGTGCTCATGCGGCTGGCGCCGCGGCGCGCCGGGCCGCCGGTGGCCGCAGCGGTCGCCGCGGCGTATGCGCTGATCGCAACCGGCGGCCCGGCGCTGGCCCGCGCGGCGATGATGGCCTCGGTCGGATCGCTGCTGGCGGTGACCGACCGCGAACGGCGTCCCGTGCCAATCATCGCGCTGGCCGCGCTCATGCTGCTGGCAATCGAGCCCGGCGCCGCTGCGCAGCTCTCGTTCCAGCTCTCGTTTCTGGCTCTGCTGGGCGTGCTGGCCGGTGCTCGGATCGCCGCCCGCCTGCCGCCGGGGCCGGTCCGCTGGATCGGCGGGGCCGTGCTCTGCTCGGTCGGTGCCCAGGTCGCCACGGCGCCGCTCGTTCTGACGACGTTTGGCGCTCTCTACCCGGGGTCGGTGCTGCTCGCGCCCCTGCTGATGCCCGCCGTGACGGTCTTTCTGGTGGCCGCGCTCGGCATGGGCGTCGCCGGTCAGCTCACGGTGTCGTTTCCGTCCGAGGCCGCTGGCGCGCTCCTCAATCTGGCGTTTATCATCCTCGACACCGGGGTTTCGCTCAGCGCCGCCATCCCCGGGATCTCCGTATGAACGACGACCCGTGAATCACGACTCGCCCACCGATATCAGGCAGGCGATGGAAGCCGCCGGCATCGCCCTGAAGAAGCGCTGGGGGCAGAACTTCATGATCAACCGCGGGGCGCGGCGCAAGATCGTGGAGCTCCTCGACGCCCAGCCCGACGAGTTGATCTGGGAGATCGGAGCGGGCCTGGGCGCATTGACCGAGATGATCGCGCCGCTGGCCGCCGCCATCGTGGCGTTCGAGAGCGACCATGGCCTGGTGCGGCACCTCGAGTCCGAGTTCGCGGGATCGAGCGTGCGGGTCGTGGCCGGGGATTTCCTCGACACCCGCGAACCTGCCGTCGCGGCACACGGCGCGCCGCGCCGGGTTGCCGGCAATCTTCCGTACAGCAGCGGGGCTGCGATCGTGGCCGCGCTGGTGGAGCATGGGCCACAGGTCGGCCGCATGGTGTTCACGCTGCAGAAAGAGGTGGTCGACCGGATGTGCGCGCCGGCGGGGTCGCGCACCTACTCGTCGTTCTCCGCCATCTGTCAGGCGTTCTATACCGTCGCCAATCGGGGTGAGCTGCAGCCCGGGTCGTTCTTTCCGGCGCCGGAGGTGCAGTCCGGCGTGGTGACC
This sequence comes from Spirochaetaceae bacterium, assembly GCA_028820215.1. Next base: position 1,918 of record JAPPKD010000082.1, read on the forward strand.
ATGGACTTGCGCGCGGACGCCGATCGAGTCCGGGACCCGGCCGTGTTCTTCGCGTTGGTCCGTTCGGCGTTTGCGGCCCGCCGCAAGACGCTGCGCAACAATCTTTTGCGGGAATCACCGTTCCCGGTGAGCAAGCGCGACCTGCTGGCGGTCGTGCAGCACATGGGCGTGGAGGCGGGCGTTCGTGCGGAGACGCTCGGCGCGGACGAGTTGGTCGCGGTCAGCAACCAGATCTCGGTGCTGGTCGAGCGCCGATCGAGCGAATCGTGAACGGCCTGGAGCTCGGCATCTACGGCCTCGGCAGGTTCGGGACCTTCTGGGCGGAACGCCTGGCGGACCATGCGGAGGTGAAGGCGTACTCCCGGCGCAGCCGTTCCGCCCCGGCCGGCGTCGAGCTGGTCTCCGAGGAGCGGCTGCTGGAGTGCCCGGTGTTGATCCTGTGCGTCGCGATCTCGGCGATGGCGCAGGTCCTCGGCCGGATCGGTGACCGGTTGCCGGCGGGCGTGACGGTCATGGACACCTGCTCGGTAAAGGTCCACCCGACCCGGCTGATGGCCGAGCTGCTGCCGGACGACGCGCGGATCCTCGGCACGCACCCCATGTTCGGCCCGGATTCGGGCCGTGAAACGATCGCCGGCCTGCCGATGGTGCTCTGTCCGGTCCGCATCGACCGGGAACCTCTGGCCCGGTGGGAGCGCTTCTTCGCCGGGCTCGATCTGCACGTGGTCGTGATGGACGCGGACGCGCACGATCGGGAGGCGGCGTTCACGCAGGGTGTCACCCACTACGTCGGGCGCGTTCTCGCCGAGATGCGTCTGAGCGAGTCCGGCATCGCGCCGCTGGGCTACCAGCGGCTGCTGTCCATCGTGGAGCAGACCTGCAACGATCCGTGGCAGCTCTTCGCCGATCTGCAGCGGTTCAATCGTCACACCGTTGAGATGCGCGCCCGGCTGGAGGAGGCGTTCCGAAACATCGCCACGCGGCTGGACGACCAGTCTGATGACAGGTAGCCGCGCACACCCGGCCATCGAGGCGGCGAGCGCCGTACCCGTCGGGAGCGCAGGACGCCCCCTATTGCCTCACCCAAATATCCACACGAAGTGAATCGGATGCCTCATGCAAAT
>JAPPKD010000195.1 GCA_028820215.1 Spirochaetaceae bacterium
CATTCTGACCAATTCACCCGCTCTCTCGACGATTCAATTCGGGATACAACACACGTGTCGCTCGCTTCCCAGTCGGTGGCAGCCTTCGCCGTTATTCGGGCGGCTCGGCTTCCGCGTTACCCGTTTCGAGGCCTGCTCAGCGTTCACTCGCGTTGCGGCCTGCATGCTTGCTAAACCGCCCTCGGCGGCCCGTTCCATCGAAGTGCTTCAGACGATCTCGTTACCTCCTTCGTCCGCTCCGATTGCTACCGGCTGGAGCGACAGTTTGCCGGACGGGACTCGCACCCGCTAGGGAATGACGCCTTCTCACGGCGCACCGAATAATCAGGGGTGAATGAGATGAAGATCACGGACATCAAGCTGATCACGCTGGAGTTGCCCGAGGGAGGCGGGCCGGAGCGCATCCCGCAGCTCGTGCAGGTGCCCGGCCTGCATCGCATCCAGTACCGGGCGGGAGCGAACCCGGAGCGGGAGCCGATCCTGACGGCCCCGGCGAAGCCGCGCGAGCACGTCGTGGAGGTGCGCACGGACGAAGGCATCACCGGCCGGGTGCCCGCCTCGACCATGGACGCGTACCACGTCGACCTGGTGCGGTCGATGGCCATCGGCGAGGACCCGCTGCACCGGGAGCGGCTCTACCAGATGTTCCACAAGGGGACGCGCTGGGTGTATCAGAAGCCGGGCTGGTTCGGGGACTTCGACAACTGCCTGTGGGACATCGCCGGCAAGGCGGCCGGACTGCCCGTGCACGCGCTGATCGGCCGGGTGCGCGACCGCTTCCCCTGCTACCTGACCGGCGGCGACATGGACCGCAACGGCTATTTCGAGCACATCGACGCCGCCCGGGAAATGGGGATCGGCGCGTACAAGTTCCACACGTACAAGGGCGGCAAGGCCGACATCCCGCTGTTCGAGGAGGTGCGCGACGCGGTCGGGCCCGACTTCGACCTGATCAACGACCCGGTCTGCTCATACGACCTGCGCGAGGCGATCGAGGTCGGCCGCGTGATGGAGGAGCTGGGGTTCGTCTGGCTGGAGGAGCCCTTCCACGAGCAGAAGATGCACCGCTACCAGGAGCTGTGCGGCGCGCTCGAGATGCCGGTGATGGCCAACGAGATGCTCATGCACGACATCGGCATCTCCACCCAGTGGCTCATGCACGGCGCCACCGACCTGCTGCGCGCCAACGCCCGCCACGGCACGACGCTGGTGCTGAAGATGGCGCACTTCGCCGAGATGTACGACACCACCATCGAGATGAACGCGGCCGGCGGCGTGTACGGCCACATCCACGCCACGCTCGGCTGCTGCATCGACAACACCAGCTACTACGAGTACATGAGCTACGCCGCGGACACGCTCCGCAAGCAGGGCGAGCTGTGGGGAGTGGTGAACGCCCCCGTCATTGAGGACGGCCACCTGGCGCCGACCGACCTGCCCGGCTGGGGCGCGGAGTGGGACGAGGACCGCTTTCGGTCGCTGATCGTCGCGGAGCGGTAACGGGACGGGCGGCTCAGCGCTGGGTCAGCAGGCCGTGGGCCACGCGCCGCCGGCGCTGCCGACATGACGTTCGAGCGTCCGGAATCGATCGGACGACCGGTCCGGGTTGACGGCGACGGCTTCCTCCAGATCGTGGAAGAAATCCAGATCCTGCGAGAACCGCGGGCTGTCATCCGCACTGTGCAGAACGGTCGCTCCGGCCAGATAGCTGTCCGGGCTGCGATTGGCGGCGATCTCGCGCAGGACGCGGCCCTGCAGCTCGCTTACCGGCACAGCTTGGCGGCGCGCAGGATCCCTTCCTTTCCGCCGTTCTTGCGCAGGCCGCGCACCACTTCCGGAAGGTCATCCAGCGTCAGGTCGGCGTCCGGGCGCATGTACCAGAAGCAGCGAGCGTAGTACTCGCGGAACGCGCGCCTGAGTTCGCGAACCCGGACCATGTCGCGAGCCTGCTCGCTGCGCTACCGCTCCGCCGGCGCGTTCGGCCCCTTGATGCGGACGACGGCGGCGTGGATGTCGCTCAGGTTCCTGGTGCCGGTCGCGTCGGGCAGGAAGGTGCGGAAGACGTGGGTCAGGGCGCCGGCCGATCCGTCGCCTTCCAGGGTGACGATGCCGAACCCGGGGCAGCTGCCCAGGGCCGCGTGCCTGACGGTGACCGGGTGCGGCCCTCGGAAGGAGACGATGAGCAGCCGGCCGTCGGGCGTGATGTCCACCAGGTCCGGAGCAGGGTCGTCGGTCAGCTCGTATCCGTGCCCGTCCACGTTCACGAACGGAGCCGGCTCGCCCACGCAGTAGCCCGACCCGGTGAGGTCCAGCGTGGCCGCATGCGCACGCGCCTGCTCGGCAACCGTGGCGGTCGGGTCGTTGATGACCTTGCCCATGTCGAACACTTCCACGTTGTTCCGGATCCGGTCGAACTGGTACAGGAAGCGGCGGTTGGGAGACATGACCAGGCCGTGCGCATCGCGGCGTTGGGCGAGCTCCGCGTCCGCCGAGATGTCCATCGTCTTCTCCTCGTGGAACGTCACGACCGGCGGCTGGTTCGGCGTCGTGATGGGGTCCGAACCGTCCGGATAGTCCAGCGGCAGTCGGTAGAGGATGAATGTCGAGTCGTCCGCGCCCGCACCGCTTGCGGAGACGCCGGCGTTCAGGTGCATGAAGCCACCCCCTTCGGCGCCGCCGCAGCCGGCTGCGCCGATCACGTCGTTGGTGTACTCCGCCACGATCGACATCGGCTCCGTGGTCACGTCGACCACGAACAGTCCCCCGCCGCCGAAGGTGACGTACACGTGGTTGTTGCTTGAGGGGATGGGACAGACCACGACGTTGTTCGGCCGCCCCGGCCCTTCCTTCAGTGCGCCGCTCGGGGTGTGCCGCGACTGGAAGTTTGCGTACTCGCCGCTCACTCGCCCGGCCGGCAGCGTCGGGGCGGCCCGCGCTTCCATGGCGGTGAGGTCCCGGCCGCCGACCAGGTCGAGCGTGGCCGTCTTGTTGCTGCGCCCGGCATGGGCTTTCGCCAGGAGGTGCGGAGTGCGCCGAGCA
>JAPPKD010000048.1:0-17089 GCA_028820215.1 Spirochaetaceae bacterium
GTCGCCCCATGATCCCAACCTGCCTCAAACCGTCCGCCCCGGCTGAATAGTTACTCCTCGGGAATATTGATTGGCCCCTCGTGGGGCGCCGACACCCCGAACCCCGGAGTGGCATGGTCGTAATTCGGTCCGGACCGCATCGATGTCATCCCTTTACCGCTCCCAGCATGATGCCTTTCACGAAGTAGCGCTGGATGAACGGGTAGACCGCGATGATGGGTCCGATGGAAACGAACAGAAGGGCCGCCTTGACCGTTTCCGCGGTGATGTTGCGCACCTCGCGCTCCTCGAACAGCTCGAGCTCCGAGGTCTGATTCTCCACCAGGACGCGGCGGAGCAGCACCTGCAGGACGGTCTTGTCCTTCTCGGGCGTGAATATCAACGGAAAGAACCAGTCGTTCCAGTGCGCCACCGCCGCCCACAGGGCCACCGTCGCCACGACCGGCGCGGACAGCGGGACGACGATGCGGAACAGGACGTCCGTCAGCGTCGCGCCGTCGATCGTCGCGCTCTCGGTGAGCTCGGCCGGAATCTCACGGAAGAAGTTGCGCATGATGATGATGTAGAAGGCGTTCGCCAGCGCGGGAAGGAACCATACCAGCCGCGAGTTGAGCAGCCCGAGCTGCTTGTACCAGAGATAGGTCGGCATCAGTCCGCCCGAGAAGAACATCGTGAAGATCATGAAGAACGTGATGATCTTGATGCCGGGCAGCGTTCGGTCCGCCAGGCCGAAGGCGGCGATGAAGCTCACCAGCAGGATCGAGCCGGTGCCGACGATCGCCTTGTACAGCGAGTTGAGGTAGGCCGTGCCGATGATGCCGCTGTCGAACACCTTCCCATAGTTTTCGAGCGTCATCTCGCGCGGCCAGAGCTTCACCCGGTCCAGGATGGATGCTTCCGGCGTGTTGAACGAGTCGACGAACAGGTACCAGAAGGGATAGACGATCGACAGGGCGAACGCCACCATCCCCAGGTGGATGACGGCCACCAGCAACCGGTCCGCGAGCGTCCGCTCCCCTGACCGGCTCGCGGTCAGCCGCGCGACAGCCCCGGGTGTGGCGGCGGCATCACTCATGTCCCTACACTCATGTCCCAACACTCATGTCAGGGTATAGCTCCCCGCGTGCCCCAGCCTCTTGACGAACCAGTTCGCCCCCACCAGCGCGATCAGGCCGACCAGGTTCTGGAACAGTCCGGCCGCGGTCGCGAAGCTGTAGCGGAAGTCCTGCAGTCCCATGCGATAGATATAGGTGCCGATGATGTCACCGACCTCGTAGACGAGCGGATGGTAGAGGTTGAAGATCTGATCGAAGCCGAGCTCCAGCACGTTGCCGAGCTGGAGCAGGAACATGATGACGATGACGAAGGTGATGGACGGCACGGTGATGTAGCGCATCTTCTGTATACGGCCCGCGCCATCGATCTCGGCAGACTCGTAGAGCGATGGGTCGATGCTCGAGATCGCAGCCAGGTAGATGATCGATCCCCATCCAATGCCTTTCCAGATGTCCGAGACCAGTATGATGCCCAGGAACCATCCCGGCCGCTGCAGGAACAGGATGGGCGTGTCCATGCCGGCCAGCTCCGCCAGCAGGTTCATCGGTCCCTGTGCCGAGGTGAGCGGCCTGATCAGGCTGGCCACCACGACCCACGACAGAAAGTGCGGCAGGTAGCTGATGGTCTGCACCACGCGCTTGAACCGCATGTTCACGATCTCGTTGAGCAGCAGCGCGAACAGGATGGGCGTGAAGAAGGCGATGCCCATGCGCAGAACGACGTTGATGAACACGGTATTGCGCAGCACGCGGAAGAAGTCCGGAGCGGTGAACAGCCGCTCGAAATACGTCCACCCGGCCCACGGACTGCCGAACAATCCGCCCGAGACAGTGAATTTCTTCCAGGCCAGCACGAGTCCGGCCATCGGCACGTAACGGAACACGAAGAACAGAACTATCGCCAGCACCAGGAGGAGATAACGCTCCTTGTACTTCAGAAAGGTGGCACCGAATCCCCGTTTGCCGAGCGCGTACCCGGACACCGGAGATGCGCCGGTCTCCGACATGTCCCGCCCATGCTTGGGCATCTGCCGACCGCTGTCAAGGAAGCGGCGAGGAATCGCACCCGCCGCCTGCCATCAGGCCTGACGGCCGCCGGCCCCTCTGCCCGGTGCGACAACCGGATGAGCCGCGGCACCGTTCTCCTTGTCAGCCTCCGCCGGACCTGACAGACTCGCACGCCGTGGCTCAACCGGCCGTGCCGAGCGCCGCGCTGCCCCGGCGCGGCATGCTCGCGACCTTCGACAAGTACAAGGAGCGCTACCTGCTCCTGCTCCCCGCGCTGCTGCTCTTCGTCGTCTTCCGTTACGTACCGATGGCGGGGATCGTGCTGGCGTGGAAGCAGTTCAACGTCACCCTGGGCCTGTTCGGGAGCCCCTGGGCCGGCTGGAAGTATTTCGAGCGGCTGCTGGACGCCCCCGACTTCTTCCGCGCGCTGCGCAACACGCTGTTCATCAACGGCGTGCTGCGCATGGGCATCGCCTTCTTCATGCCGATCATCTTCGCCCTGCTGCTGAACGAGATCGCCCATCTGCGCTTCAAGCGCGTGGTGCAGACGATCAGCTACCTCCCCCACTTCCTGTCGTGGGTGGTGGTGGCCAGCATGATCCGGCCGCTGACCGCCAGCAACGGCCCGCTCAACCTGCTGGTGGAGGTGCTGGGCGGCGAGGTGCCGGTGCTGTTCCTGCAGCGTCCGGGATGGTTTCTGGGCATCGTCCTGGTCTCCGACATCTGGAAAGGGATCGGCTGGGGCTCGATCATCTACCTGGCGGCGATCTCCGGCATCGATCCCGGGCTCTACGAGTCGGCCGAGATCGACGGCGCGGGACGGCTGCAGAAGATGTGGCACATCACCCTGCCCTCCATCACCTTCGTGATCGTCATCCTCTTCCTGCTGCAGCTCGGCAACATCCTGGAGCAGGGCTTCGACCAGATCTTCAACCTGTACAACCCGCTGGTGTACAGCGTCGGCGACATCCTGGACACCTACATCTACCGCATGGGACTGGAGGAGCTCCGCTACAGCTTCGCCGCCGCCGCCGGCCTGTTCCAGAACCTGGTCGGGCTGATCGCGCTGGTGGCCGCGAACCTGTTCGTCAAGCGCCTGGGGCAGGCGGGCTCCTACTCGCTGACGTGACCGGACGGACCCGATGTCGGAAGCGCTGACGCCCGACGCCGGCGCGCAGAGCCGCTCCGCCGGCCTGCGCCGCCGATCGCTGGAGGACCGGCTGGTCGTTGCGCTCACCTACACCGTGATGGTGCTGTTCGCGCTGTCGATCCTGTACCCGTTCTGGTCGATGCTGGTCGACTCGTTCAACACCCCGGCCGCATCCGTGCAGGACCGCCTCAAGCTGTGGCCGGCGGAGATGACGCTGGTCAACTACGAGCAGGTGTTCGGCAACGCCATCCTGGGCACCGCCTACCTCAATTCCGTGTTCAAGAGCGCGGTGGGCACGGCGGTGATCCTGCTGGTCAGCTTCACGGCGGCGTTCGGCCTTGCCGACCGGACGCTCCCCGGCATCAAGGCAATCACCTTCTTTATGGTGTTCACGATGTTCTTCTCCGGCGGCCTGATCCCGACGTTCCTGTGGTACAAGCAGCTCGGCCTGCTCAACACCCGCGTCGCCTGGATCCTGCACCTGGCGGTGAGCGCCTACTACATCATCATCATGCGGAACTTCTTCCGCGAGATCCCCCAGGAGATGACCGAGAGCGCCACCATCGACGGCGCCAGCCTGGCGCAGGTGCTATTCCGGATCATCGTGCCCCTGTCGATCCCGGTGGTGGCGACCGTGGCGCTGTGGGCGGCGGTCGCGCACTGGAACGACTGGTTTTTTCCTCTGGTATACACCCCGCGCCGCGACCTGACCGTGCTGCAGGTGCTGCTGCGCCGGGTGCTGATCGAGAACCAGGTGACCTCGGAGCTGGAGCTGATGCACGACCTGGACATCCGCAACATCACCGCCGAGACGGTGAAGGCGGCGCTCCTGTTCGTTTCCATCGGGCCGATCGTGCTGGTCTACCCGTTCATCCAGCGCTATTTCGTGAAGGGCATCATGCTGGGCTCGGTCAAGGGCTGACGGAGGAGCTGGCTCTGATACGATGCCGCAACCATTCTCGACCTGAGGAGTAGAGACAGATGAGAGAGACGACGAGAACCGCGCTGCGCCTGTCGGCCGCGGTGGTGGTACTGCTGGCGCTGTCGGCGACGGCGTTCGGCTCGGCGGAAACGGAGACGGCCGCCGACGAGAGGCTGACGATCAGCCTGATCTCGTTCACGCCGCGCGGCACGACGTTGAGCCCGGACACGTGGACGGAGCTGTGGCTCGAAGAGCGCTACGACGTGAACCTGGAGCCGTGGTACGACATCGACGCGTACGACTCGGCCGCCATCAAGGTCCGCCTGGCGACCGGCGACCTGCCCAACATCGGCGCCTGTCAGGGGTCGATCGGCGAGTGCGTCGACACGGGCATGGTCCGGGAAGTGCCCCGCGAGATGATCATGGAGCACATGCCCAACTGGATGCGGTGGCAGGAGCACTACACCGGCGACCAGAAGTGGGGGCGAACGACCGTCGACGGCGTCAACTACGCGATCCCGACCGCCCTGTCGATGGCGTCCACCGGTCAGGTGATCGGCTTCCGCGCCGACTGGATGCGCGCCGTGGGCCATGAGCCGGAGCCCGTGCCCGACCGCGACTTCTTCCGCGGTCCCGACAGCTTCGCCGAGATCGAGGAGCTGCTGCTGAAGTTCCGCAACGCCGATCCCGACGGCGACGGCAACAAGAACTCCTACGGATACATGGTGTGGAAGAACAACGCAGACTTCCAGCGCACGGTGCTGCCCAACCTGTTCGGCTCGTACGGCATCCAGTTGCACGTCTGGGACGTGCGTGACGGCAAGGGCTACTACTCGCTGGTGGACCCCAACTACCGGGACGCGCTGATCTACGTCAACACCTGGTGGGAGCAGGAAATCATCCACCCCGACACGCCGACCGCCGTGCGCGCCGACGTGGTGCGGGCAATGGCCAACGACGAGTTCGGGTCGTGGTCGGAGCTGGACGCCTGGCAGTCGAACTACGGGGCAGGCCCGTGGGGAGCCCTGCGCGACTCCCATCCCGACGCCGACATCGCCTACTCGATCACTCCCGTGGGACCCACCGGCGGACGCGGCACCTGGTACCGCAACCCCAACTGGGGGCCGGTCACGATCGGCGCCGGCACCAGCGATGAGCAGCTCATCAAGATCATGGAGATCCTGGAGAGCCAGTTCTCGGACGCCGAGTCGTACGCCCGCGTCTTCTACGGCGGCGAGCAGGGCGAGACGTGGCAGATCGACGAGAACGGCTACCACGTCGCCATCCCGGGCACGGGCGCTTCCAAGGACGGCGCCACGGGGGCGCTGCTCGGCGTGCGCATGATCAGTCCGGCGCACATCGTGCCGCCGGTCGACAAGGTGTACATCGCGCCGAACCGGCACGCGCTGCAGTCGTGGATCGAGTCCCACCAGACGCCCGGCCCGGGCATCGGCTTCCGGCCGTCCTGGAACGAGGATGAGCGCGCCTTGGCGGGCAACCTCAAGACCATCGAGCAGGAATTCGCCTGGAGGGGGCTCACCGGCGCGATCGACATCGCCGCCTCGTGGGACGGCTACGTGCAGGACATGATGGACGCCGGCCTGGCGCAGCTCCTGGAGTCGCTGGCCAACAAGGGCATGTAAGGACAGACCCTTTGCCGGAGCCGGGCGCACGGTCGCGCGGGGTCGAAGCGCTGCAGGGGACCTACGAGCGCCAGGGGTACGTCACCGTGCCCGGCGCCGTGTCCGAGGCAGTGCTCCGGCCGGCAACCGGGTTGCTGGAACGGGCGGTCGGCGATCTGGCCGAGCGCCTGCATGGCGAAGGCAAGGTCGCCGACACCCGCCGCGACAGCCCGTTCCTGACCCGCCTGGCCGACCTGGACCCGACCGGCCGGCTCGACTTGCCGATCGGCTGGGGCGGGCTGGCCAGAACCGAGGAGTTCTTCCGCATCGCCACATGCCCGGCGGTGCTGGACGTGCTGGAAGCCCTCCTGGGCCCCGAGATCACCTATCTGTGGAGCTTCCAAATCCGCTGCAAGCTGCCGGAGGCGTTCGCCGGCAACCGGCTGCGCCACCTGCATTGGCACCAGGACGCGCAGTACTTCAACAGCGCCACGCGCATCCCCACGCACCGGCTGCACATCGTCACCGCGTGGGTGCCGCTGGTGGACGTTGACGAGGAGAACGGCTGCCTGTGGGTGATCCCGGGGAGCCACCGCTGGGGCCTGCAGAACGGCGCCCGCGATGAGGACGGCAACATGCGCAGCGCGCAGGAGGTCATCGAGCGCGGAACGCCGGTGCCGCTGGTGCTGCGCCGCGGCGACCTGGCGGTGTTCTCCAACCTCACCTACCACTGCAGCGAGTTGAACCGCACGCGTACGGTGCGCTGGAACGTGGACCTGCGCTACATGCCCACGCCGGCGCCGAACGGCGCCGCGGAGACCGACGGGCTGGCTCGCGATTACCTGCGGGAGTTCGGCGAGACCGAAGGCCGGCTGCGACCCTTCCCGGTGCGGAGCGCCGACCTGCGGGTGGTCCCGGCATCATGGAACGACCACGTCACCCGCTATCAACAAGGAAAGATGGATTCATGACCGAGTCAGCTCTCCCGATTCCGCTGATCGACCTGTCCGGAGAGTCCGAGCGGCACGTGATCGTCGCCGCCGGCACCGCCGAGACGTACTACTGCAGCCCCACCACCGTGCTGATGCCGGACGGCAGGACCATCTTCTGCGCCTTCAGCTACGAGCACGGCGGCCGCTGTGGGCCGTTGAAGAAGAGCGCCGACGGTGGCCTGACCTGGAGCGGGCTGCTGCCCGTCCCCGACAACTGGGGTACGGTCCAGAACTGCCCGACCATCTACCGGCTCGCCGATCCGCAGGGGACGGCCCGCCTGCTGGTGTTCGCCGGGCGCACTCCGACGACGACGGCAGCACCTGGACGCCGATGGCCTCCAACGGGCTGGAGTGCGTGATGCCGTTCTGCTCCATCCTCCCGATCGACGGCGGAGCGCGCCTGCTGGGCATCACCAACATCCGCCGCGACGAAGACCCGAACAACCGCAAGCCGATGACCCCGAGCGGCCACGTCGGCAACCGCATCGCGCAAAGCATCTCCGAAGACGGCGGGCTGACCTGGAGCCGCTGGCGCATCACCCTGGACTGCCCGCCGCGCATCCCCGGCGAGCCGGAGCTGATCCGCTCGCCGGACGGGCGCCAGCTCCTCTGCCTGCTGCGCGACAACACCGGCCGCTGGGAGTACACCAGCCGGTCGCTGTTCATCACCTCCGACGACGAAGGCAAGACCTGGTCGGAGCCGCGCGAGCTGCCGCTGGGACTCACCGGCGACCGCCACCGGCACCGTGTCTCCCGCGACGGACGCCTGCTGGTGACGATGCGCAACACGGCGCCCGGCTGCCCGGAGCGCGGCGACCTCACGCTCTGGGTCGGCACCTACGACGACATCCTGGCCGGACGCGAAGGGCAGTACCGCGTACGCCTGTTGACCAGCCACGCCGGCTTCGACGGCTCCTACTCCTCGATCGAGCTGCTGCCCGACGACACCTTCGTGGTCGCCACCTACGTCAAGTACCGGCCCGGGCCTGAGCGGCAGTCGATCGTCAGCGTCCGCATCAAGCTCCCGGAGCTTGATGCTCACGTGACGTGACGACCGCGCCGCTCCTCCGCCACCTACTGTCTTGACCCACTGCCGGAACCTGCTGCCCGTCAGTCTATGACCCACCTCCCGTCCGTCGTCACGATGCAGAAATCCGCAGCGCCGATCACGTCTCTGTCGTGCGTGGCAGCAATGATCGCACGCTTCGTATTCTTCCGGAAACCGGATATCAAGTCGCGTGCCGTCTGCCCGTCCAGGCCCGAGGTCGGCTCGTCAAGAATCGTCAGCGGGCACTCACGGATCAACGCACGGGCGCATGCCACTCGTGTGATCTGGCCACCGGACAACCCCCGACCACCCGGCTCCACCTGGGTGTGCACACCTTCTGGCCAGTCCCGCAGCTCGCTCATGACGCGAGCGGTCCTCAACGAAGCAGTGATTCTTTCAAGGTCCGTGTTATGTCCCAACGCGACATTATCGGCAACGCTCATACTCAGAAGTCTCGGCGACTGTGGCTTGAACGCGCAGAGCGGTGGGCGAAGGGATCCCGGCGCGATTCGCTCCCCGTCCCAAAGCACGTGTCCGCCGGACAACGGTATCAATCCCAGGATCGCCTCCAGAAGACCGGTCTTGCCAGAGCCAGGGCCACCGACCACTGCCACGAGCTGGCCCGCCGAAATCACGCAGGAAAGCGGACCGGCCGGCGCTCCATCGCGGCCGACCCACCGGAGGTCCACCAGCGAAAGGTGAGCGAATTGCGGCACCTCCCGATTTGATGGTTCCTCCTGGTCGGTGGGCGGGGAATCGAATGAAACCGCCGTTCGATCGCGCAGCAGGCGGTCGCTCGTATTGTCAGTCAGTCGTTGATACGAAACGAGTGCTCTCTGACGGAGCCCGAGCGTACGCGCCACGCGCGTGCCAGCGAGTTGGATGTACGGGACATAAGCGAGCGCCAGAATCAGGTCCGAAACCCCCATCGCTCCACGGTGTATGAGCGTCGCCGCCAGGCCCAGCAGCAACGCGGCACCTACCGCCATGGCCACCGGGCCGCTCGCCGACAGCGTCTCCATGGCACTGTTTTCGCGTCGTTCCGCGGCCAGCCGCGCGCTGCTGAGACTCTCAAGCCGTCCCACGAGCCGTTGCTCGATACCGGCAATTTTGATGCTCTCCAGGGACGCCATCACTCCACTGACGAATTCGAGCACCCGCGTGGTATGCGCCCGACCGACACGTACTCGCGCGCGCAGCGATCGACCGAGTCCCGATGCCGTGAACGCCCCGCCCAATACCGGTATACCGATCGCCAAGAGCAACAGCGGATGGACAAGAGCCACGAGCGCCGACGCACTGATGGCGAACAAGACCAGCGTGGTCACTCGAATGACATCGATTACATAGTCCACGATAGCCTCTGTATCGTCGCGAAACAGGGTGTGAGAGGCACCGCTGGTTGTCCTTTCCTTGCCGTCGATGGCCGCCTCCACCAGACGCACACGGAGAATGCTGCCAAACGCGTGACGCGCTCGTGCCTCGATCGGAACCATCGCCAACGCGACCAGGAACCGCATGATCGCAATCCCCGCGAGTCCCGCGCAGGTGAAGAGGATCGGCCCTACCTGCGCCTCGCCCATCATCATCTCGAACAGCCGCTTCATCAATAATCCGAAAGCGATGTAGCCGACGGCGCTTGGAAGCACGTTGATGAGCAAGCCCAGCACGGGAGGATATGTGCGTATGAGAGACCGTACGCTAATCATCCCGTCCTCCCGCGTCGGAGTCCATGAAGCGCGCGAAATACGAGGTTCGATCGCGCATGAGCTGACTCGGCGGCCCGAATTGCGTAACCGCTCCTCCTTCCAGAACCAGTATCAAGTCAGCATCCTTGAGCGTCCTCCGCTTGTGCGAAACTATGATGCTGGTCCGGCCGGATAGCATTCGGTCAAGCGCCCTGCCAACCAGCTCCTCGGTGTCGGCATCGAGCATGTTTGCCGGCTCGTCGAGCAAGACGATCCCGGAGTCATTGAAGTACAGGCGCATCAACAGCAGTACCTGGATCTCTCCCGGAGACAGTGATTCGATCCGGACCCCGAGCGTGGCATCAAGACGGCTGGAGAGTCGGTCGACGAATCGGGTAATCCCAAGGTCATCGCACGCCGCCGTTACATCGGCATCGCTGATACTGCGCATTGCGAAGAGTTCCACGTTCTCTCGAATCGTGCCTGGCAGCACGTTGTGACTCTGCACGACGCCGGAAACTGCGGCGCGCAACGACTGCAAGCGAAGCACTCTCAGATCGGTGCCGCCCAAGCGGACAGCCCCTTCTGCAGGGTCTATCAGGCGTGCCGCCAGGCGCAGTAACGTGGACTTTCCCCCGCCACTGGGGCCGACGACGCCAAAGCCTCATGCCTGATTCGAGATGGAACGTGACGTTGCGCAGTGCCGGCACGCCCCGCCCGTACGAGAAAGTAACCTTCTCGAATGCGATCGGCGCGCTCGCTCCAGGGCGCGCAATGCGGGTGGCACCATCCACGATGGAACGTTGCAGTTGCAGCAGCTCCAAGAGCCGAGACATCGCGGACGCCGCCCGCTGAAGACTGGTCAGCTCGCCCACCAGACGCTCAATCGGGCTTCGGATCATCCCGACGTAGCGAAAAAGCGCGTATGCCGTTCCTATGGTGGCAGTGCCGTAGATATACATCATCGCCCCGGTGGCAAGCGCTACGACGTTCAACAGGGCATAGGTAAGCGACCCGGTCTGCAACAACAGGAGTCCAAGCAGGCGGGCGCGCCTGTCTGCATGGTAATGACGAATCAGACGGCCCCAGAGCCGGCGCACAACATGGTCGCGAGCGCCGCAGGTTTGAATGTCCACCCTTGCGGTGATGACATCGGTCACGAAACCGAACAGGTGCCCCGCCGACTCTCGCAATGAGCGCTGCAGTGGCACTCCTTTCTTGCGGACCCATTCGGACAGCACCAACAAGCCGATGGTGGCTGCAAGCAGGCCAATCGCCAGGCGCCAATCGACGATCAACAAAGCGATATGGATGCCGATCAGAAGCAGAGCTCCCGCTACCAACTCGATCACGAACACGGACAGGAACGCTTGAAACTGGTTCACGTCGCCATCTACGCGTTCTGCCAACTCACCCGGAGACATGGACTGGAGCGTGAGCAGATCTCGGCTGAGCAGATGGCTGAGGAGGTCAGTCCGCAGCTGATTGGTAGCTCGCCAGGCAACCGTGACCGTCAGGACCTTTGCGATCACGGTCGTTGCCGAAGCGGCCAACCCCGTCACCAACAGCCAGAGCGCCAATCGGAGGAGGTGCCGCAGGTCAGGGTCCGTCAGGGCGCTATCGATGAATCGCTGCATGATCATCGGTTGAAGGAGCGTCGTCGTGATTCGTGCAAATACGAGAAGGAGGAGGAGCGCCAGCAGCGCGCGTTGCGGGGCCAGGTATCGCAACAGCAGGGCGAATACGGTCCGTGGCGGAACTCGGCTCATCAGTCGGAGCCCCGGGTGAGGGAGCTGCGCGGCAAGGCGCAAGCCATCCCTACCCTTCCCGCACCGTCAGCGTGGCGGTGAGCAGGTCGTTCTCGGCGTCGCGGCCGATGATCACCGTGAAGTCTCCGGGCTCGACGATCCATTCACCGTCGGGTCCGTGGAAGGACAGCTCGTGGGGGCCGAGCGGCATGCGTGCCGTGGCGGTCTCGCCCGGGGCCAGGCTCAGTCGCTGGAAGCCGCGCAGCAGCCGGTACGGCCGCGCGACCGAGCTCACCTCGTCGCGGATGTAGAGCTGCACGACTTCGTCGCCGGCGACCTCGCCGGCATTGGTGACGTCCACGGACACCGTCGCCGTCCCGTCCGGCGGGATGACGGCCGGCTCGACGCGCAGGTTCGCGTACTCGAACCGGGTGTAGCTCAGCCCGTGGCCGAACGGATAGCGCGGCCCGGTCGGCAGGTCGACGTAGGGGTGCCGTCCCGCGCGGATCCAGCGGTAGTAGTGCACGGGGACCTGCCCCACGTGGCGCGGCACCGACACGGTGACCCGTCCGCCCGGGTTGTGGAGGCCGTAGAGCACCTCCGCCACCGCCGTGCCGCCCGCCTCGCCGGGGTAGCCGGCGTCGACGATCGCGGCGGCGTGCTCGGCGATCCACTCGATGGTCAGGGTCCGGCCGTGCACGAGCACCACCACCAGCGGCACCCCGGTCTCATGCAGCGCTTCCAGCAACTCCTGCTGCAGGCCCAGCAGGTCGAGCGTCGCGCGGTCGGAGCTCTCCCCGCAGTCGGACTCCGAGGTGCGGCGGCCGCTCCACACGCCGTCCTCCTGCACGTGCTCGGCCGCGCTGGAGCCGCCCACGACCGCGACCACCACGTCGGCGTCGCGCGCGGTCTCCACGGCCTCCGCCAATCCCGACCGGTCGAGCGAGCGGATGCCGCAGCCCCGCGCGTAACGGACGCGCGTGCCGGACGGAGCCAGCCGTTCCAGTCCCTGCAGGATGGTCGTGACCGTCTCCGGCGGGTGCGGTGGGCAGAGGTCGCCGAGCTGCACCATCTCGTCGTGGGCGTTGGGGCCGACCACGGCGACGGTCCGCGCCCCTTCGCCGAGCGGCAGCGTGCCGCGGTCGTTCTTGAGCAGCACGATGCCGGCGCGCGCCGTCTCGTGCGCCAGCTCCAGGTGGGCAGGCGTGCGCGACGCCGACGCCGCAAGGGAGCGGTCGACCGACGGATCGTCGAACAGCCCGAGCCGGAACTTGACGCGCAGCACGCGGCGCACGGCCCGGTCGATGTCCTCCTGCTCGATGAGCCCGGCGTCGAGCGCCTCCGGCAGCACGCTGTACATCGCCGTGCTCCCGTCGCCGTCGTCCCGTTCGTCCATGACGCCGTCGGGCGAGGCCTGGTCGGTGCCGGCGCGCAGCGCCAGGGCCGCGGCCTGGACCCGGTCGCCGGCAACCCGGCACTGGATGATGAAGCGCACCGCCCAGGAGTCGGTCATGGTGAAGCCGTCGAAACCCCACCGCTCGCGGAGCAGCTCGGTGAGCAGGTGGCGGCTGGCCGCCGCCGGCACCCGGTCGTAAGTGGCGAACTCGACCATGATCGCCTGCGCGCCGGCGCGCACGGCTTCGCGCCACGGCCACAGCGACACCTCCTCCATGTCGTGAGCGCCGCGGCTGGTGTCGGAGAAGTCCAGTCCGCCGTCGAAGTCGCCGGCGCCCGGGTAGCAGCGCAGCAGCGCCGCCATGGTGCGGTCCGAGCGCAGGTCGTCACCCTGCAGACCGCGGACGAAATGAACGCCGCCCAGCTCGCCGACCAGGTACGGGTCCTCGCCGTAGTTCTCCTCGCTGCGGCCCAGGCGCGGGTCGCGGATCACGTCCAGGTCGGGCGCGAAGTTCAAGGTCTCGCCCCGGCTGCGCGACTCGGCGGCGATGGCAGCGGCGACGCGTCGGTTCAGGTCGCGGTCCCAGGTGCAGCCCATGTTGCGCACCGCCGGGAAGATGGTGGCCTGCATGCCCTCGTGACAGCGGCTGTTGTCGTTGCCGATCGTCACCGGGATGCCCAGCCGCGTGTGCTCGCGCACGAAGCGGTGTATCTGGTTGACCAGGTCGGCGCATTCCTCCGGGCTGAGCGCGGCCTCCGGATCGATGCCGATGAACGGGTCGGCGCGCAGCAGCAGGCCGATGTTGCCCACAGGCGGGTCCGAGAGGAGCCCGATCAGGCTGTCGCCCATCTCCACGCCGCGCTCGGTCCGCCGGTAGAGCCTGTCCGGCCTGCCGATGTCGGCGCGAAGCTGCATCACCTTTTCTTCCAGCGTCATGCGCTGCAGGAGGTCGGAAACCCGCTCCTCGACGGGACGCGCCGCATCTCGGTACGGCGCGGATTGCAATTCATCCATGCGGCGATCATAAATCGATCACGGCTCGCGGATCGCGCGGCGAAGGAGGACACCGATGAAGCTGCTGTTCATGGATCGCGAGGACGTCTTCAACACCTGGGGGCACGTCCGGTTCCGCCCGGCGGTGCTGGAACGGGTGGCGGAGCTGGAGCCCGACCCGACCGTGAGCCCGGACTTCACCGTGCGCTGCTGCGTGCGGCAGGACGACGGCTCCTACGTCGTCTACGCCTGCGACGGCGGCCGCGACCACAAGCCGTGGCAGATCTACCGCTACCGGACCGAGGACGGCATACACCTGCAAGCGAAGGAGCAGGTGTACCAGAGCGAGCCGGGACGCTGGTCGCAGACGACCACCCTGAACTACAGCCCGGACGAGGATCTGTTCCTCTGCCTGAAGAACATGAAGGAGGACGACGGCGGCAGCACCTGGGCCTACCTGAGCCGGGACGGCGAGCGCTGGGACCCCTGCCCCGCCAATCCGATCTACATCGAAGGCGACCGCTGGGGCTGCGTCTGGAGCTCGGCCGTGCAGCGGTTCATCACCTACAACAAGGGCATCCAGCGTTACGCGGGCAAGCTGACCCCGGAGCTCCTCTACGGCGGGGTCGGCCTGTCCGAACGCTGGGACGCGCGCCGCGTGGTCACGATCCGCACCAGCCGCGACGGGTGCCGCTGGGAGCCGGACGATCCCGACTGGTCACGCCGCGGCACACGGGTGGTCGACGGGGTCAAGCGGTTCGGCGGCCCGGCGGTGCCGCCGGAGTACCAGATCACTCCTGACGACCAGGATCCGCCCGACCTGGAGTTCTACGCCGGCTACGTCTTCGAGTACGAGGGGCGCTACTTCATGAACATGTTGAACTACGCGCCCAGCCTGCTGCCGGCGGGCTCGCCGGGCGTCGCCCCCGGCGGCCACGGTCCGAACATCGACTCCGAGTGGTGGATCAGCCGCGACGGGCTGCGCTGGGAGCGTCCGTTCCGCGAAGCCAACACGATCACGGACCGGGTGGCATTCATCCAGCACAACCCGATGGTCGTGGACGGCCGGTTGCTGTTCCACCAGCGGGACCTGGGACGCGTCACCGGCGAGGGGACGGTGCTGCGCCAGGCCCACGACGTCCTGGGCACGCCGCAGGACCGGCTGACGGGCGTGACCTCACGGTCGAACGCCGTGTTCGAGACCACGCGGTTCGCCATGCCCGGCGGCCCGCTCAGATTGAACGCGAAAATCCCCGGCGACGGCTACCCCGCAGGCGGCATCCAGTCCTTCGTCATGGCCGAGCTTATCGACGACTGCGACCGCATCGTCCCCGGCTACGAGCGCCACCGCTGCCGGCTCCTGCCCCCTGCGGATTCGCTCTCGATCGAGCTCGACTGGCAGGGCAGGAACGGCGCGGAGCTCGCCGGCCGCACGGTGCGCATCCGCTTCTTCCTGCGCGCGGCCGACCTGTTTGCCGTGACCGGCTGAGCGCCCTACTTGATGGCGCCGATGCGTATGCCCTTGACGAATAACCGCTGGATGAACGGATAGACCAGCAGGACGGGCACCATCGCGATGACGACCGCCGCGAACCGGACCCCCTGCACGTTCATCCGGTCGCGGTACTCGTACAGCAGGTCCTGCAGTTCCTCGCTCAGGGTCGCCTGCTGCACCAGCCTGATGAGGTACGCAGAAAAGGTGCGCAGCTCCTCGGTGAGCACGAAGTACATCGCGTCGAACCACGCCCCCCAGTGGTGCACGCCCGCGAACAGGGCGATCGCGGCGATGATGGGCGCGGACATCGGCATGTAGATCCGCAGGCAGATGAGCAGCGACCTGGCGCCGTCCATCCGCGCCGACTCCTCGATGGAGTCGTCGATGTCGTTGAACGCCGACATCAGGATGACCAGGAAGAAGAAGCTCCACGCCTGCGGCAGGATATAGACGGCGAAGGTGTCCAGCAGCCCGAAGCGCTTGAGGTTCAGGAACTCCGGGATCAGCCCGCCGCCGAAGAACAGCGGGATCGTGAAGATCGCCAGGTAGATCTTTCTGAGCTTCAGCGTGCGCTTGCGCAGCGCGAACGCGCACGTCGCGTTCACGACGACCATCACGGTGACGCCGGCCGCCACGCGCAGGATCGACACCATGAGCGAGTTGCGCAGCAACGGCTCCCGGAACGCGAACTCGAAGTTGACCAGCGACCAGCGCCGCGGAAGGTACAGGGAGACGCCGTAGTCGAGCATGCCGTTGAGCGAGTTGATGAGCACGAACCAGAACGGATAGAACACCAGCAGCGCGAACAGCGCGAATCCGGTGTAGACGGCGACGTGGAAGGCCGCGTCGACCGGCGACACCGTGCGCACGCGTGCGGACGGGACTCGTAACGACGCCACGTCAGACCCTCCACATCAGAACAGCCCCTTGCCCGTCAGCCGCCAGCTCAGCCAGTTCGCCGACAGCAGCAGGAGCAGGTTGACCACGTTCTTCATCAGCCCCACCGCGGTCGCGAACGAATGGCGGCCCTGGTCCAGGCCGATGCGGACGATGTACACGTCCAGGATCTGCGACATGGACCGGTTGCTGGGCGTTCCCAGCACGTACGACTGGTCGAACGACGCGCCGAGACCGGCCATGATCTGGCCGCAGGCCAGGATGAACAGGATCATGAAGGTCCCCTTCAGCGCCGGCCAGGTGATGTTCAGCATCTTGACCAGCCGGCCGCCGCCGTCCACCTCGGCCGCCTCGTAGAGCTCGGCGTCGATCGAGGCGATCACCGCCAGGTAGATGATCGCGCTCCAGCCGACCTCCTTCCACAGGTGCGACAGGACGAATACCGGCCACACGTAGCCCGGCCGGTTCAGGACGTCGGTGGGCGACTCGATCGCACCGAGCGCGAACAGCAGCCGATTGAAGGGCGCGTCAGGAGTCCGCAGGAAGAACGTGATCATGATGCCGCCCAGCACCACCCAGGAGATGAAGTGCGGCAGGTAGGAGATCGTCTGCGTGACCAGCTTGAACGGCCGGTTGCCGATCTCGTTCAGGAAGATGGCGAACAGGACCGGCGGAAAGGAGAGGAATACCAGCTTCAGCAGCGCGATCGCGACCGTGTTGCGGAGCACGGCGGCCACGTTCGGGCTCTGGAAGAAGTCGATGAAGTGCTCGAACCCGCCGTCCCTGGCCCAAGGGCTTCCGAGCACGCCCTTGAAGACGTTGAAGTGCTTGAAGGCGATCAGGATGCCGTACAGCGGCAGGTAGTTGAAGACGATCACCAGCAGCAGGCACGGCAGGATCATGAGATGCACGTCGCGCTGCGCGTGGAACTGCCGCCACCACGCGGCGCGCCGCCGGGATGATGAGAGCGGGCCGGCGTCCAGCGCCCGCCCCCTCAGTCGATAGGAGACATGGCGATAGGAAATTGTACGCTCAGCGATGGGCCGATCAGTAGTTTTAATTATCGATACTGTGT
>JAPPKD010000048.1:17099-26824 GCA_028820215.1 Spirochaetaceae bacterium
GGATTTATATTTTTAGCCTGGTCGCGGGGGGGGTGTAACTCCCCCCACCCGGGGGGGGGCGGCGGGTTTGTTGTGCGGGGGCGGGGGCCCGGCGCGGCCCCGCTCAGTCGATCGGAAATCTGGCGATCGGAAATGGTCCGCTCAGCGATGGGCCGATCAGTAGTTGTACTTCTCGATCAGCGCATCGAAGTCGATCATGTGCTGGGTGTGGAGGTCGTTGAGGACCCCGACGCCCAGCTCCTCGATCCGCGCAAGCAGCGCCGCGTAGTCGCCCGCCACGTCATCGGACTGCAGGACGATCCGGGTCGCGCCGTCGCCGAGCACCTCGCGGATCGCCGAGTAGATCTTCAGCTCCTCCGAGTCGGTCTCGTAGTTGACCGGGGCTGCCTCCGCCGACACCGACGTGTCCTGGAAGTTCTCCAGCGCCGGCTGAATGACGCTAAGCGCCTCCACCATCGACTGCTGCTCCTGCTGCCGCTTCACCATCGCCCAGAAGTCGTCGCGGAACGCGCCGTGCCAGAGGTTGAAGTTGTACTTGAGGCCGGCCGCGGTCCCGTCGGCACGATACTCCTCCTGGATCGCAGGCTTCATCGCCGGCCATCCGTCCACGAGGTCGTGGTGGACGCCCTCGTCGCCGAACTGCTGCAGCTTCTGGAAGTACTCGGACATCAGGTAGGCCACGTAGGCGGCCGCGCGCAGCGTGGTCTCCTTGTTCTTCGGCAGCGTCAGCCCCAGCCAGCCGACCGACACGCGGCCGGACGGATAGTTGCGGTACTTGGCCGGATCGGCCGAGAAGCGGGGGAGAAACGCGTAGCGCTCGCCGGGGTAGATCTCCTGCATGCGGCGTGAGATGCCCGCCACGTTGTCGGCGTCTTCCTGGCCCTCGATGAAGACCTCGCCGCGGTGCAGCAGCGCCACTTTCTCCTGGCTCTCGGTGGTGGTCCAGATGATGGGGTTGAAGAGGCCCAGGCTCTCCATGTGGTTGAGGTCCTGGAGCATGTCGACGAACGCATCGGTCTGGAAGAAGAAGCGGTGCGGCTCCCCGGCCGTGTTGTAGTCCTCCGGGTTCGACAGGTCGTAGTATTCGCGCCAGCGATCGATGGCGTGGGGGAGGTTCCAGCGGCCCTCCAAACCGGCGTTGCGCACGTCCATGACCGGATGCCGGAAGCGCTCCGGATGCATGTTCCGCGCCTGCACCGCCGCGTCGACCATGGTGTCCATCGAGTCGATCGGCGGCCTGCCCATCTGCTCGTAGACGGTGTCGTTGATCATCGTGCCGGACTGGAACTTGACCACCCACGGGCTGTCCAGGTAGCGGTCGGGGATGGAATAGAACGCGGAGATGTAGAGATCGTGGCTGTCGTAGCGCAGCCGCTGGTTGAACCGCGTGTTGATGTTCATCTCGGTCATGACGTCGATCCCGTAGAGATCCTTGATCTCGTTCCAGGAGTAGACCACGTCGTTCTCGACCAGGATCTGCGTGGGTTGCGTGGACTGCCGCAGCAGCATGATGTCCGGGTACTCGCCGGAGGCGATGAACAGGTTCAGCCCTTCCGGCCCCCAGCCGGCGCCGGGCTGCAGGTCGACGGTGACCCCGGTGTCCTCGCGCATCCTCTGGCGCAGCCAGCTTTCCGGGTTGTTGGTCACCTCGGGAAAGGGCCAGCCGCCGTCCACCCAGATGGTGAGGGTGATCGGGTCGTCCTTGAACGCCTCCCAGGGCTTCTGGGGGTCGAAGTCGGCGGGCATGGCGGCGACTGCCTCCTCGGTCGGCGCGGCGACCAGCAGGGCCGGGACGGCCAGGGCCAGGGCAAGTACGAGGGCGAGTGGCTTGTGCATCGCACTCCTCCTTCGGAAGATCGGCTCCGGCAGTGCGTCGTCGACGCGTAGCGTCTCGGTCGGAGTTGCGCGTCGCCGCGCGAGCACACCCGGAAGACCGGTCGCGATACTGGCACCCCCCCCCGGGGGTCAAGGGTCGGCCGGCGGCTCGGCGGTTGCAGCAATGCCTTCGGTGTCACATGATCGCGGATGGTTCGATGAAGGACGGCTATTGCCGAGGAGGTTTGGCATGCTGACAGCGCAGCAGATCGAGCGGTTCCACACCGACGGCTACCTGCTGGTGGAGGACGTCATTCCGCCGGAGCGTTATCTCGACCCGGTGATCCACGAGTACGAAGGCGTGCTCGACAACCTGGCCGACGAGCTCCACGCCGACGGCGAGATCGACTCCACCTACGCCGATCTGCCGTTCGACAAGCGGGTGACGCGCATCTACGCGGAGACCGGCCGCGCGCACGCCCAGTACTTCGACTTCTCGCTGCCGTTCAGCAACGTGACGGAGCAGACGCCGTTCTGGGCCGGCCAGGCGGTGCTCGACGCCCTGACGGCGGAGCCGATCCTGGACGTGGTCGAATCGCTGATCGGACCGGAGATCTACTCCAACCCCGTGCAGCACGTGCGCATCAAGCCGCCGGAGCAGTACCTGCCGAAGGCCAACGGCAGGCCGGTGCTCGCCGCCACGGAGTGGCACCAGGATCACGGCGTGGTCACGCCGGACGCGGACGACACCGACATGCTCACCGTCTGGTTCAGCCTCACCGACACGCCGGTGGAGATGGGCTGCCTCAAGGTGGTGCCCCGCAGCCACCGCGACGGCCTGCGGCAGCACTGTCTGAACCATCCGATCCCGGGCGCGCGGAGCATCCCGGAGAAGCTGTTCCAGGTGGAGGACACGCTGCCGATACCCACCAGGCGCGGCGACCTGATCTGCGTCCACAAGCAGACCGTGCACGGCTCGCTGGCCAACGTGAGCGAGGAGGTGCGGTGGAGCTTCGACCTGCGCTACAACCCGATCGGCCAGCACACCGGCCGCGAGGCGTTTCCCGGCTTCGTCGCGCGCAGCCGCAAGGCCCCGCACCTGGAGTTGCGCGACGGCGATCAGTGGCGGGCGAGCTGGGAGCAGGCGCGGTCGCGCATGGCCACCATCAACCAGGGCGGCCAGACCGACGTGCCCTTCGGCCGCTGGACCGAAGGCCATCCCGACTGCGCCTGAAAAAGCGCCGGATACGCCAAGGAGTGCCCGGCACCGCACCTCGCGGTCGGTTACCTGGTTTACCAAGTTCGTCCCGCGCGCAGGTGATCGGTCGGCCGATGCCGGTCGCCGCTCTCAGGAAAGGAGAAACCGGATTGCGGCGGCTACATGCCCCACACCGTGATCGGCGGACCGCTCCCCGGCTCCTGGCGCCGGAACAGTTTCTCCTGCCACGCCTTCCCGGGCGTACGATCGAATATCACCAGGTGGCCTTCGACGGCCCCGCATCGGTCCATGTAGGCGCGCGTCTGCTCCAGCCCCTCGCGAATGGTGCGCTCCAGGCTGCCGCGGAGCACCTTGCACTCGATCACCATCCGCCGGGTCTCCTCCGGCAGCGCGCCCGCCGGCCACACGATCAGCAGGTCGGTTCTCATCCGCCCCAGCCCGTATTCCCGCTCCACACGACCGCCTGAGTTCACGATGCGCTGCAGGAACGCCTGCAGCAGCAACTGTGGCCCCGCCTCCCGGTACTGGAACCGCTCGACCCAGTGCTCGGAGTGCTCGCGGAAGTACCCCTGAAACGCGCTCAGCAGTTTGGTCAGGTTCAAGCCGCCGTCGGGCTCCAGATACCAGGCGGGGTCGTGCGTGAACCCCGCCTGGGTGGTCCAGGTGAGGTCGCGCGGGATCACCTCACGGTAGATGGGATTGGCAACGCGAATCGGACTCTCCCGTGCCACCAAGCCCAGGTCGCGTACGTACTGCAGGTCGTCGGGGCGCATTGCGGCGCTCGGCTCCCCCCCGCTCAGCAGCGGTCCGATCACCCGCCGCACGCGCTCCTCCTGCAGCTTGTCGGTAAGCTGGTCCAGATGGGTCTCGCGCCGCAGTATGATCCGCTCGCGGGCGGCGTGGATCGCCTCGGCCGTGATGGCCCGGCTGCGGTCACGGCCTGTTGCGTCGGCGAAGCACGCCTCTTGGGCCAGGGCGTTGACCAGCCACGGCTGGCCGGCGGTCAGCTCCCATGCCGCTTGCATAGCCGCTTCGGCGAACCGCTGCCCGGTCTCGGCGGTGTGCTGGGCAAGCAGATGTCGTACGTCGATCTCCGAGAAGTCGCCGATGCGTAGCGAGGCGGCCTTGACGTTGAAGGCGCTACCGCCGGTGATGACCGTTTGCTCCGCGGCGGAACGGATGCGGTAGTCGCGCACGTCGCGGACGCCGCACAGGATCACGCTCCGCGGGAAGCCGCCCGGCCGCTCGTCGTATCCGGCGCGCAACTGGCGCAGGACGGCGATCAGCGTGTCGCCGACGAGCGTGTCGATCTCGTCGATCAGGAGCACCGCCGGCGTGGGGTCGGCCTCGGCCCAGCGCACCAGCACTTCCTGCAGCGCCCCATCGGGTCCGAACGTGGTCAGGACGTCGGGCCAGAGGCGCGCCAGGGACTCGTCCCCCAGGGTCCTGCGCGCCCGCGTCCCCAGCGACCCCAGGATGGCTCGCATGCCCCGCTCCACGTTCTCGCGCGCCGTCTGGCCGGACTCCACGTTCACGTACACGCAGCGGTAGGCGCCCTCGGATCCGCCGTTCAACAGGTCGCGCAGCGCCAACAGGGCGGAGGTCTTGCCGGTCTGCCGCGGCGCATGCAGCACGAAGTAGCGCTTGTCCCGGATCAGCGCCAGCACCTCTTCCAGGTTCACGCGCTGCAGCGGCGGGATGCAGTAGTGATCGGCGGCGACGACCGGACCCGTTGTGTTGAAGAAGCGCATCTCCGCTGAGTGTCGCCTGTTCACGTGCCTGCCGTCACGAAGGTGGCGACGCGAGCACGGCGTTCGTTCCATCGGACGCGTCGGACTGCGATGAGGCGGCGGGCACGCGGGACGGAACGCGAAAGGAGCCCGCAGACGGCTCTGAGTCGGTCGCTACCTGTTTTACCAGTTATGGCGGGTCGAGCCTATCGGAGCATGAACTCGGCGATCCGCTCGCCGATCGCCATCGACGTGCAGTTGGTGTTGGCCCGGACGCAGTCCGGCATGATGGATGCGTCCGCGATCCGCAGCCGGTCGACGCCGTACACGCGGCCTTCCTGGTCGACGACGCTGTGCGGGTCGCCGGCGGCTCCCATGCGGCAGGTGGACGAGACGTGGTGGCTGGTCGCCGTCGTGCGCAGCAGCCAGTCGTCCAGGGCCGCGTCGCTCGCCAGCTCGGCGGGCGCGGGCTGGATGACATCGTCCACCAGCGGCCGGAAGCTCGGGTGCCGGAGCAGGTCGATGGCGATGCGGACCCCTTCCCGCATCCGCTCCCGGTCCACGGGCTCGCCGAGCAGGTTGTAGTCCAGCTCCGGGGGATCGTCGGCGCGCGGCGATCGCAGGCGGACGCTGCCGGCGGCGGCGGCCAGGTAGAGCGCCGGGACCAGGTGGAAGCCGATCGGCTCCGATCGCGACCGGGGGAAGTATCCCTCCGTCTTGGCCCACCCGGTCGGCAGCAGGATCATGTCGTTGCGCAGCGGCGACCCGGCGGCCGTGTAGCGCAGCGCGGTCTGCAGCCGCGGCGCCGCGTCGTCGTGGCGGTAGGATTCCGGGGTGCGGGCGGTGACCGACACCTGCGGGTGGTCGCGCAGGTTGGCGCCGACCCCGCGCAGGTCGCAGGCGACCGGCACCCCGACCCGGCGCAGGTGGTCCGCGGGGCCGACTCCGGAGCGCAGCAGGAGGTGCGGCGTGCCGATCGCGCCGGCGGCCACGACGATCTCGTCGCCGTACACGGTCTGCAGCTCCCCCTCGCCTGCTCCCGGCCTCCGCAGCACAACTCCTGTCGCCCGTCCGCGCTCGATCAGCAGACGGTGCACCAGGCAGTCCGGCAGGATGGTCAGGTTGGGGCGGCCGCGGACCGGGTCCAGGTAGCCCATGGCGGCGCTCCAGCGGACGCCGCCGAGGCTGTTGAACGGCAACGGGCCGAACCCGGTCGAGTGCGGCGCGTTGTGGTCCGGGCAGGCGTCGTAGCCGGCATCGCGGCAGGCGTCGAGGAACGCCTGCTGCTCCGGGCGCAGCTCCTCCGGCGGGAACCGGCGTACGGGAATGGGCCCGTCGCCGCCGTGGTACGGGGCGCGTAAGTCGTGGTCGGTCTCGACGCGGCGCAGGCTGGGCAGCAACTCGTCGAAGCTCCAGCCCGGACAACCCGCCTCCGCCCAGCCGTCGTAGTCCTCCGGCACGCCGCGCAGGAAGATCAGCGCGTTGACGGCGCTGGAGCCGCCGACGATCCTGCCGCGCGGCACGAACATGTCCGGCTGGTGGCGGGTGGCGCGCGCCCGGTAGCCCCAGCCGAACCTCGTCTCGTACCCGAACGCCAGCGCCCAGGCGTCGCGGTGGCGGCCCCAGCCGTAGTGGATCTCCTGCGGCAGGTTCCCGTCGGGGAAGTCGGGACCGGCTTCGATCAGCAGCAGACGCCGCCGGTCGTCGCGGCTCAGCCGGGCTGCCAGGACCGACCCGCCGGCGCCCGCCCCGACGATGACGGTGTCGTAGTGCGATTCGCTCGCCCTGCGGGCGCTCATCCGGCCGGCGCCAGGTCCTCCTCGGTCAGGTGAAATGCCTTCAGCACCGGCTGCGGTCCGCCGGTGTTGATAGTCCGGAAGTCGGCGCTGGAGTAATCGGCCACGACGATGGTGCCGTCGTCGGCCTGGGTCCAGTCGCTGTATCCCGAGTCGGAGGTGTAGTCGAGGACCACCACGCGGTCGCGCTCGAACTGATCGGGAAACCCGTTCGCGCTGTCCCAGGACCAGTCGATCGAATAGTCGTCGGGGTTGTGCACGCGCGCGCTCGCACTGCGCCAGCGGGAGGTCAACGAGCCTCCGGAGCCGAAGCGGACCACGCGCTGCCGCAGGTCGGGGTCGTCGCTGGCCAGGGCGACCTCTCCGTCCACCAGCAGGCGGCAGGCGTCGGGGGTGCGCTCCAGGCGGTAGCGATGGAAGCCGCCGGTGTCCATCTCGCAGTGGCTGGCGCCGCGGCCCTCCCACGCGGTCGCGTCTTCCAGGGATCCGGTCTCGTGCCGCTTCGTGGCGAACTTCACCAGCCGCACGCAGCCGTCCTCGACGCGCACGCCGAAGCCGGCCGAGAGCAGCACGGCGCCGCCGCCGCGGTCGCGGCTCAGCTCGACCTCCAGCGAAACCTCGGCCTTCGAGGTCATGGCCGGGTACAGTGAGAATTCGACCTCGTGCTCCCGGCCGCTCTCGGTGCGGCACACCATCACGCCGTCCTCCAGCAGGCAGCGATCGCGGTCCCAGAGGTAGGAGGTCGGCTGGAAGCCGAGCTCCTCGGCCGGGTCCCACAGGAACGCGCAGCTCGCCGGCGTGCCCCAGCGGTGGCGGTAGGTGCAGAGCAGCTTGCCCGAGCGGAGCGTGCGGACCACGGTTCGCTGCCCGTAGATCGGTGACAGCTCCGGGGTCTGCCAGGTGCGTCCGCCGTCGTAGCTGCGCACGAAGCGGCTGGGCTGGCCCAGTTTGCCGCCGGAGAAGCCGATGCGGGTCACCGCCAGCAGGTGCCCGGGCTCGACCTCCACGGTGCCGACCTCGGCGTCGCCGTGGTACGGCGCATCGGTCACCAGCCCGCCGGGTGCCCAGGTGCGGCCGCCGTCGGTGGAGATGACGGCCTGGTTGCGGTAGTAGATGTCGTTCCAGGGCTCGGGCGGATCCTCCATCGCGGCGAACCGCTCGGACTCCGTCCGCGTGTACAGCAGCGTTCCGTCGGCCAGCTCGGTGATGTAGCCGGGCTCGCCGCCGACGTCGTCGACCCGCACCGGATCGCTCCAGGTGGCTCCGTCGTCGTCGCTCCAGAACAGGTAGTTGGCCATGCCGCGCGGCGGCCGCTGCTGCCAGCGGGTCAGCATCGGCCAGTCGGCGCCGCTGGTGCGGTGCCCCTCGTCGCAGATGATCACCAGCCGCCCGTCGGACAGGCGGCTGAGCTGCGGGGCAACCCAGCACGCGTGGTGCTCCCAGACGTTGCGGCGAGAGATCGAGCGGTGCTCCGACCACGTCCGGCCTCCGTCGCGGGAGCGGGCGGCCATGATGTGCGTGTAGACGGCGGTGTGCGAGTCGGACAGCCGGTAGGTGGCGACCAGGCCGTCGCCGGTGTTCTTGATGCCGGCGACCGAGTGGTACCAGCCGAGCGGGTTCGGGCAGGGCGGCAGATCGGCGGCCGTGGCGGTATTGTGATCGGCGATGATGTATTTCTGCGATTCGGGAACGGTACGCATGGGGATGGTTGTAGCGAGGCGGTCCGCCGCCGGCAACCGGCCCCCGGTGCGGGGGGTCGGAGCATGATCGATCGCTTCACGGTCGGCGGCGCCGAGCTCGCGATCGCGCGGGAGCTGGGCTGCAACCTGTTCTCGTGGGTGGTGGACGGCCGCGAGGTGTTCCACCGGCCGGCCGCGTTCCCGGAGCGCGGGCTCCCCTACGCCGGCGGCAACCCGCTGCTGTTCCCGGCGGTGGGCAGGACCTGGGACCGGTCGGCCGAGCCGCCGGCCGCCGACGCCTACCGGCTCGCCGGTCACGAGGCGCCGCTGTTGATGCCCACTCACGGGTTCCTGGACCGCTGCCGGATCGGCCCGCCGCAGGTCGACCGGTCGGCGGAATACGTCACCCTGATCTATACCGTTGCAGTCCCGGAGGAGGTGGCGCGGGCGAGCTATCCATGGGCGGTCGCAGTGCGCCTGGAGCTGTCGCTGACACCCCACCGCGTGGAGATTGAGCTGTGCGTCCGCAACCTGGGCGGCGAGCCTGCGCCCTATGCGTTCGGCGCACACCCGTACCTGGCGATCTCCGACCCCGGCCGCGACGGGGTATCGCTTGCCCTCCCCGCCTCCCGGGCCGTCGAGCTGGATCCCGAGCTGCTGGTCCCGTCCGGAGCCACGCGAGCGCTGGCCGAGCCGTTCTGCCTCGACCCGGAGGCCAGCTACGACAACGTGTTCACGGATCTGAGCGGCGCGGAGGCGGTACTCACCGATCGCGGCGCCGGCCGCCGCATTGCCGTGGGCTACGACGGTTCGATCACGCAGTTCGTGATCTATGCGCCGCAGGCGGCACCCTTCGTCTGCGTGGAGCCCTGGACTGCCGGGCTGGACGGCTTCTCACGCTTGGCCGACCCGTCCTGGCGCGACGCGCCGCCCCTCCCGCTGCTGCCCGCGGCCGCCGAAGCTCGAATCACCGTGAGCATCTCCGTCGGCGAGAGCTGAGCAGGCCGGCGCGGTTGCATCTCAGAGTTTCGTGTGGATGCGGGGGCCATGACGCCGACGGCGGCGAGGTCGACCGGCCCCTGATGTTGCCGGCACCGGCCCGGCCGCGCGGCGCCGCAAAAAAATCAAGCATTCTTGCCGCAGGGTCTTGACGGGGTTTTGCGCCTGCGAGGTGGGACGCCACCGCACGTACGCGCCCCTTCCGGCCTCCCGGAAGCTCGGATGCCCGTGCGGCCGCCCAGCGCCCCCTTCAGCGCCCGCTGATCGCGGATCGCCGACCCATCCCGGACCAGGCAAGAAGGTCTATCTGAAAACCAGTAGTACATTTACTCCATGAAGACCGCCACTCTTGCCAGCCCTGCTCTCCCCGTCATCACCTCCACCATCGGCGTGCTCTCCGACCGCGAGCTGCTGCGTCAGACCAGCACGCTCGTCCGCCACGAACGCCACCTGCAGGGCGCCATCATCGACCACCTGGCCGAGATCG